>NZ_JACKZS010000006.1 GCF_014222285.1 Nostoc sp. UCD121 | reverse complement strand
GGGGAATGGGGAATGGGGAATTATTGAACAAGTCTTCCCCCCTTCCTTGTCTCTTCTTTATTCCCAATGCCCAATGCCCTATTCCCAATGCCCTAAAAGACTCCCGTTTGGGTTTCGACCTCAATCAACTCAAAGCGGTAATTTTCAATTACGGGATTTGCTAGCATTTGGTCACAAATGCGATCGAGGTCTTGACGAGCTTTCTTTTCCTCAGTCGAGGTGATGGTGAGTTCAATGTACTTGCCAATCCGCACCTGGTCAACGTTATCGTATCCCAGTTGCTGAAGACCGGATTGTACAGCCACACCAGCAGGGTCTAAGACTGAAGGACGAAGGGTTACAAAAATTTTGGCTAGATACTTGGTTTGCACGGCTTTTGCTGAATGCTGCGATCGCTATACTATAACTTTCTGTTCCAACTGAGTGAAAATAAGATTACGAAGCAGTTAAAGTTAATTGATCAATTAGCCCATCTAACAGCTTCAACTACAGTGGCATATTTAAATAATTGTCTATGAGAGCTATACGCACCCGCAGTCAAGAGCGTATTTTCAACCTGCTGAAAACCATCAAAAAAGGCATTTCTGCCCAGGATATTTACGTAGAATTACGTAATACAAATCAGAGTATGGGTTTAGCAACAGTTTACCGTTCTTTAGAAGCCTTAAAACTCGAAGGCATAGTACAAGTACGGAATTTGGCTAATGGTGAAGCCCTCTATAGCCTAGCCCAGCAAGACAAACATCACCTTACCTGCTTGCAATGCGGTGTCTCAATTCCGATTCATCAATGCCCCGTACATGATTTAGAAGAGCAGTTAGAATCTAGTCATAAGTTTAAAGTTTTTTACCACACCCTAGAGTTTTTTGGGTTGTGCAGCCTATGCCAAGTAAATCAAGCTGCTGGGACTGGTCAATAATTATACCAATTCTATGAGAGGAATAAAGCGTATTTTACTTCTTTTAGCGCAACGGGGCGTAGCCCATTCTGAATTCCGACTCCCAAATTATGCTGTAATAAATGCTTTATTCAAATAAAACTCAACCAACTAAATACGTCTGCAACTGTTAATTGCCAATTTGCCAAAACACTCAAAACTGGTAAAATATCTTGCTGTTCTTTTAATTCCGGTAATTTATTGGGTTCAAAAATCATGATTGACTCATCAGCAGAATCTAGCAACCAACCTAGCTTTGCTCCATTTTGAATAGAAAATGTAATTTTGCGGATAACTCGGTTGGGTGATTGTTCTGGTGACAGAATTTCAATTATCCAATCTGGAGGAATTTCAAATTTATTTGTAATTCTACCTTTTGCATCAAGGGGAATTCTTGGCCATTCAAATACAGCAATATCTGGTACTATCGAAAGTCCGCTAAACGTGCAGCGTAATTCAGTAAAGGCATAAGCTAACTTTTGTGATTTTGCAACTTGATTGATGGCAGAAGCTAATTCAATTTGTAAAGTGCTATGTTTTCCTTGTGGCATAGGTTTTTGGTAGATTTGCCCGTTAAAATACTCACTGGCTGGTTTTGTTTCTGGTAGTTTTAAAAACTCATCTACACTTGGTGCTGTGTTTGGCTGAATAGATAACGTCATAGATTTATAACTTATCAAAACTTGATTATTTGAGCCTGAGAAAAATGAAATAAATATTGCGTAGGCGTAGCCCGTTGTAGACATTGCGCTAGCTTACTATCAGGTATCGCCTAAAATTTATTTCCCGTCTTCTATTGCACCTAGTGCTTTGAGAGTGGCAATTTCTACTGGGATTAAACCTTTAATACCTGTGATGTTCATGCGTTCATAAGGGCGATCGCTTCTCAATGTTTTTAGACATTCACCAGTTACAACATCCCAAATATTGATTGTTTCATCTTGGCTACCACTAATAAGAGTTTTACCATCAGGATTGAAGGAAACTGAAAATACCTCAGCAGTATGTCCACATAGTGTTTGAAAACATTCTCCAGTCGGGATATGCCACAACTTAACAGTACTATCTTCACTAGCTGTAGCAAGGATTTGTCCATCAGCACTAAAAGCTACTTCCTGCACTCCATTCGAGTGTCCTGGCAAAATTTTGAAGCATTCGCCTGTGTCCACATCCCATAACCTTACTGTATAGTCGGAACTCGCGCTAGCAAGAGTTTTACCGCCAGGATGGAAGTCAACCGAGCGAATTGTACCACTATGTCCCTGTAGAATTTTTAAGCATTCACCTGTATTCACATCCCATAATTTTACTTTTGAGTCAGAACCCCCACTAGCTAATGTTCCATCAACAGGATTAAATGCAACTGAACGTACTGTATATGGATCTCCATTAATAGTTGTTAGGCATTTACCTGTTTCAATTGACCATAACTTCAATTTTTTATCAACACCACTACTAGCTAGTAGCTTCCCATCAGGACTAAAAACAACTGAGAATATCCAATCAGTATGTCCATATAAAATTGTTAGGCATTCACCTGTTTCGATATTCCATAATCTAACTTTTGCGTCAGCACCACTACTGGCAAGAACCTTTCCACAAGGACTAAATGCAACTGAAAATACCCAATCAGTATGTAGTTGCAAAGTTCTTAAACATTTACCTGTGTTGGCATTCCATATAACTGTTGCATCATTTCCTCCACTAGCAAGAGTTTGACCAGATGGACTAAAGGCTACCGAACTTATCCAATTGGCATGACCCTGCACAGTTTTTAAGCATTCACAGGTATTGATATCCCATATTTTAACCGTTTTATCATAACTACCACTAGCAAAGGTTTGACTAGATGGATGAAAGGCTATTGAACGCACTATATTAGTGTGTCCTTGAATTATATTTAAGCATTTCCCAGTTTGAACATCCCAGAGCCGTACTGTTTGGTCGCCACCACCACTAACAATTATTTGATCGCAATTGCTAAAGACAACTGACATTACAGCGCTAGTATGACCTTGGAGAATATTCAGGCATTTCCCTGTTTTAATATTCCATAAACGTATTGTGCTGTCACTACTACTACTGGCAATAATTTCGCCAGTAGAATTTAAAGCAATTGAGCGTATCCCATCCGTGTGACCATCAAGAATTTTCAAGCATTTTCCACTATTAATATCCCAGATTCGTATTGTTTTGTCTTCACTAGCACTGACTAACATCATTCCAGAAGGGTCAAAAGCTACTGAACGTATATAATCGCTATGGCCATGAAAAGCTGTCAGTGATTCTCCAGTATCAACATTCCAAAGCCTGATTATATTTTCATTACCATTACTAGTAAGTAGTCTACCAGAAGGACTAAAAGCAATTGAACTTATTCCAGAAGCATTACCTTGCAAAGTATTCAGACATTCTCCTGTCTGAATACACCATAGTTTTATTGTTCGATCGTAACCACCACTCGCAAGTATCTGATCGGAAGGACTAAAGGCAATTGAAGGTATCATACTACCATGCCCTTTGCAAGTTAAAATCTCTTTATATGTCGCAGTTTCTAACAAGCGAACTACGCCATTACCATCACCTGTCGCTAGTAGTTTTCCATCTGGACTGTATGTAACTGAAAAGACTGCACCTAAAGCTTGTGTAAAAGCACAATTTGCTAAATTTGCTTCCGCAAAATTCACGCTTTGCAAACGAGCATTACTAAAATCTGTCCCTTTAATCAAAGTACCACTTAAATCTCTCCCCTCCAAGGCTCCCTTATCTATCTTCACTGCTAAGGTCGCCGCATTTCCGCCAACATAACCAACTTCATCCTCACTTCTAAAGCGTGTCGCTTCAATAACCTTAATTAGCGAATCATTATCCCCTAACATTGGCACAAGCAAATCCATCACAGCTTTTGTGAGTGGTGCTTTACCAAAAGTTTCTCTCAATTTCTCAAAAGACTCACTTGTAAATGCTTTTAGTGGTGCAATAATATTATCTTTGCGTGCAAAATAACCAGACCATGTATAATCAACAGGCACTGCACTGCTATCCAAACCTGACTGTGCTTGGGCTAATTCAGTAAAATCGCTAGCCAACGCTCCCAATTCTGCTGCAAATTTATACGCTACAAAAAACTCTAACAGCGATCTATGAGCCGGAGTGTAGTCACCATCAGCATTACGCACAAGCATAGTTTGCGCCATCATGTCATAATGCCAGTGGTCTAAATCCTTCTCTTCTTGAACAACAGAACCAAATAAGCGGCGGATGCGTTCTGGGAACAGCCGATAATTGAGGCTCATTTTGTCAGTAGACAGCATTTCCCAAGAAAGCTCGCACAAAAAGTATAGCTTTTCTGCCAGAGATGTAAAAGTGCGATCGCTCTTAATATCCCGTTCCATTTTCCGCCGCACCGCATACAAGTAAACCCGCGACATATCCACAGGTTTACCCGCCTCAATATCTGGCAAAGCTTCCAAAATTAACTCTGTCATCACCGGACGACGGGCTAAATCCAATAACTGCGGATTTCCCATTACTTGTTCAACTGTTGCAGTTCCCGTTTGATGCGACAACACCAGTCGAATTTGCTCGTCGTTAAATTTCTCCAGTTCCAACACTTCAAATTGCGGTGTTTCCCCCGTCAGTTGCTTGGTAGAAGCTTGTAACTCGGCATTGAGTAAAGCGCGTCCTTCCTTCGCGTCGGGAAAATGTTCGGTGCGACAAGTCAGGACAACCTTAGCACCGGGAACTACTACTTTAGCCAGTTCCCAAAAGTTATTAATCATCTGCTGACGGTCAACTTTTGCTGCCATTTCGTCAAAACCATCGAAAATTAGCAGCAATTTGCCCATCTGGTTCAACTGGTCAAATACTTCGCTAGTTAAACGAATATTATGTTGTGTAAAAAAGAACCCTGCTAAAACGTTCTCAACATTTATTGCTTTGGCAAAATCTCGCAGCGTAATTACCAAAGGCAAACGAGGACGCTCAACACCGCGTTTCTGGGCATCTCGGTAACGTTGCAATGCCACCCAAGCATAATGGAAGGCAAACCAAGTTTTCCCCGTACCAAATTCTCCTAGTATAGAAATATGCTCTTTGGCGGGATCATCCAACCACATATCAATATAACCATCAATCCAACCATCGCGATCGCTATAGTGACTAATGCCGATACGCTGTTTAGTATCGGGGTCAATTTCCTCTTTTGTGCAAGCTAGAGGAACGTATTTTGTATCGATTTGCCGCCGGATAATTTCTGCTTCTAACCAATCGAGATAATCGCTAAAATCAGCATCTTGGTCAATGAGTTCGTCAAAAGTGTAACAACCTAAGTGGCGATTTTCCTCTTTTTCTACCTCATTCCGCGCCGCGCGTGCAATCCGTCTGGCTGTTACTAGCCAACCTTCATCAGTTCTCTGCTGTTCCACAGAAGAACGCAAAACTGCTACATCCTTGAGTCCAACTTCGCCCTCAATTCCCCGAATTAGAATGCGGTCATATCGGTTACGCCGTGTCGGAACATTAATAATCCACTCAAAATATGAATCGCCCCAAATTTCATACTTTTCAAAACGATAGCCCAAGGTTTCAAACCAGCCGCGCATTTGTTGAGCTAGGGCAATGGCTCGACATTTATTTTCAGTAGATGTTTCAGTCGGCAGCAGCGCGGGAGAACTTTGTTCAGCCAACCGCGCTATTTCTGTCCGAATACCTTCCAGCGTCGGCAACCTATCGAGTAATTCTTGGATATTTGCAATGCGTTTTTGCAAAGAGCCAATTTGTTGACTCATAAGTGTATCTGCTGGGTTGCGAGTGCGTTTAGCAACTTCTGCAAAAACAATATAAAATGCGGCAACTTCTCGTCTAATGTCAATTCCCAAACTTCTAATGTCATCACCCAACGAGTATGCATCAAGCCAAGCATCAACCTCAGAAAGTAAAATTGAGGGGTTATTATGGTCAAATGCTTTGCGGAAAGCCTGTTTTATTGCTTCTTGGCGAAAAAGTTCTAAACAAGGCTTGGGTTTTCCAACGCCGTACTCTACCAGTGAGTATGCATAAACCCCACTAAAATCTGCTGGTGGATGTTCTGGATCAAGTTTGAACTGCTGAAGTAACTTAATTACAGTCTCATTGCGCTGAATTTTTTCCTTAATTAAAGGATTTGCGATCGCAATAATAGCGCTGATAACTTGTTCCGGGTTAATTATCATTAGTTATTAGTCATTTGTCATTGGAAAGAGACAAGGAAGCAAGTTGTTCCTTGTCCCCCTTGTCCCCACTCTTCACCTCTACTGTTAACTACGAGAGTTGCTTTCTAATCCTGGGATTTGCTTGGAAAACAATTCGTTAGGGTTAACCTGACCATCTGAAACAACAGAACGTATACCCTCCAAGGCGGCGGGAATTGAGCGCGGATCTATAAAAATCACTTTGCTGCTATCGCTTTTACCAATTGTCGCGCCCATATCGAGATAGCCTAAAGCAAACAGAACTTCTATTGCTTTATTGGCATTGGGGTTAGTGTGGAGCTTCTGGGAAATAACTTCTGCTGATTCTGCGATCGCTTGCGCTTTCAAAACCTGCTGCTGACGTTCAGCTTGAGCCTTCAAAACGATCGCCTTTTGTTCAGCTTCGGCTTGCAGAATTGTCGATTTTTGACGAGCTTCCGCATCCAGTAGTTGCGCGTCAGCTTTACCTCTGGCGCTATTGACAGCAGCTTCGCGTTCACCCTCAGAAGTTAAAATTGCTGCCCGTTTGCGTCGTTCTGCCGACATTTGCAATTCCATCGATTCTCGTACTGCCTGAGATGGAATAATATCTCGCAGTTCTACCCGTGTAACTTTCACTCCCCAAGGATCGGTAGCAACGTCCAAATCTCGTAGCAAAAGTTCACTAATGTGAGAACGAGCAGTAAAAGTTTGATCCAACTCCAGTTGCCCCATTTCAGCGCGAATTTGAGTTAGCACCATATTTATCATTGCAGCCTGGAGATTTTCTACCTTGTACCAGGCTTTTTCCATATCCACGATGCGCCAGTAAAACACTGCATCTACCTCAATGCCAACATTGTCGCGGGTGATACACTGTTGTGGAGGAATATCTAAGACTTTTTCGCGGATAGTTTCTTTGTAGACAATTTTATCTATGAAAGGAAAGATCACGTTTAGTCCTGGTTCCAGTTTTTTATTATAACTACCCAATCTTTCCACCAAAGCTTCATTGCCCTGATTGACGACTTTCACAGATCCCGCGACGGCAGAACCACCAAGGGCTAAAAGTACGAGCAAAAAAAACTGTTCCATTGTGAATCTCCTGATTTTAAAGTATTAAATCTCAAAGGTAAGATGATAATTACCAATGACAAATGACCAATGACAAATAACTAAGAATTCAACAAATTTTCTGGTATCACAATCAAAGTAGTACCCTCTCTCCTAACTACATAAACTCTTTGATGGGGTGCTATGGTAAATTTGTCATCGTCACATCGTGCTTGCCAGGAATTTCCCTCATACAACACCCGCCCTGTTTTACCAGGCGGAATTTCTGTTAAAGTTTCGGCTATGACTGCATCCTGAATTTTCGATTTGCGTCGTCGTGGTTGCAAAAACCGACGAGAAAGCACGATTAGGAATGTGGAAACTAATAGCCAAACTACAACTTGCAACCATACATTTCCCAAACCCACTCCAGACAGCAGCGCCACCACAAAAGCGCTAATTCCCATCATGAAGGCGACAAACGCCGATGGTAAGAACAGTTCCATGAGACACAAAACTGCTCCCGCCAGAAGCCAGATTAAGGTCAAACTTGGCATAGTGCCATCCTAGACTCTACATTGACGTAAATCCATTTCTACGATTAGATACAGCCAGACGTAAGTTATTTACAGAAAGCAAAACTTGGTCTTTTTACCAATAATTTTGATTACTTTCAGTAACCAGGTGTAGCTAGCGGTACACGAATCCAGTCTATTCTAGCCTTCAAGCCATTGCCAGCTAAATGTAATTGAAATTCATGAGTTGATTGGTTTTTTAAATTTATACTTTTATGATTTCTACTCAACTGACAATTTATTGTATAAATCCAGGCTGTAATAGCCCCATTAATCCTATTGGAGATCGTGTTTGTGCAAGTTGCCAAACTCC
The DNA here is from genome assembly GCF_014222285.1 of Nostoc sp. UCD121. Taxonomy (GTDB): domain Bacteria; phylum Cyanobacteriota; class Cyanobacteriia; order Cyanobacteriales; family Nostocaceae; genus Nostoc. The sequence goes on along the minus strand of NZ_JACKZS010000006.1, from coordinate 86,486 downwards.
CTTGGTTCACCGTTATCTTTGGGCTACTGGCTCATTGTCTGCTCAAATTACACCAGGTACAAAAGTAGCAGATAGATATGGAGTAATTACTCGCCAGATTTGGCTGGATACTCAACCAGGACTACCACCAGATGTCCCTGAAGAATTACCAAAGGAAGTAATTCCTTATCTACGGTTATATCAAGAACGGTTACATCTGCCCCAAGCTTATGGGTTTGCTAGTGATGGTGAGGAAGATACAAGTGATATCCTCTTATTGGAAAATGTGCCGATAGATGACACAGGAAATATCTATCCAACTATTGTTGAAGCTTGGGAGCAAGCAACGGCGGTACGACAAGTTTATTGGCTGTGGCAAATTCTCCAACTTTGGACACCTTTATCAGAATTAGGACTTAGCCGCAGTTTACTAGTAGCAGACAACTTGAGAGTCCAAGGTTGGTGTGTGCGACTGTTAGAACTCTACCAAACATCAGAAGATGAGAAGCTGAGTTTAAAAAATCTGGGGGAATGTTGGCAGTTTTGGGTAGCTTCTGCAAAGACATCAGTAGCTAAAGGGTTGCAGAACATAGTCCAGGATATGTGTGAAACGGAAATTGAGTTGGATGATGTTGCTACTCAACTCAATGGTTTATTACTAGCATCTGCGGCAGAATTGCCACTAGTTTTGAAGGTGGCAGGTTCTACAGATATTGGCCCAATTATGGCGCAAAATGAAGACGCTTGCTACCCAAATACTTTGAATGACTTAGATGAGCCTTTATTCTCCCACTTGTCAATTGTTTGCGATGGCATTGGTGGACACGAAGGCGGCGAGGTTGCCAGTAGATTGGCAGTGCAGTCTGTAAAGTTGCAAATTCGCGTTTTACTAGCGGAGGTTACAGAACAAGCTGTACTTGTATCACCAGAGTTATTGCAGGAACAATTAGAAGCAAGCTTACGGGTGGTAAATAATGTGATTTGTGCCCGCAATAACGAACAAAAACGTCAAGGTAAAGAACGTATGGCTACAACCATTGTCATGGCGTTACAAGTTCCACAACGAGTACAGACAAGTACTGGATGGCAATCAAATAATACCCATGAACTTTACTTGGCTAATGTTGGCGATAGCCGTGCCTATTGGATTACTCGCAACTATTGTCAGCTACTCACAGTAGATGATGATGTGGCGACGCGAGAAGTCCGCTTTGCCAAAAGTTTGTATCGAAAAGCATTAATAAGAACAGATGCTACTGCCTTAACTCAAGCGTTGGGGACAAGAAATGCAGAATCTTTACGTCTCAAGATTCAGCGATTTATTGTGGAAGAAGATGGCATATTACTACTGTGTTCTGATGGTTTAAGTGATAATAACAGGGTGGAACAATATTGGCAAGATTATGCAATACCCGTGTTAAAAGGCCAGATGACAGTTGAAGATGCTGTCCGCAACTGGATTAACTTGGCAAACGAAAAAAATGGGCGTGATAATACGTCAGTTGTTCTCACTTATTGCCGTGTTGCTCCCGAATACTTAGTACCTGTGACTCCGGCGTTGCCAGAAGAGATCATAGAAGCAGAGATACAAGAAGAACAAGAAGAACAAGAGGAATTAGAGGAATTAGAGGAATTAGAGGAACAACAGGAACAAGAGGAATTAATTTCCTTCACAGAAAGTTCGCAAACTTTGCTAGATTTGGATCTAGATTTGGATCTAGATTTAGATACTTCAGAGGAATCAGTTACAAGCCCAGAAATTCCACCAACCTTAATTACAAAACCTAATCGGGGTAAACGCTTGGTAATGCTGGGGGGAATGTTTGCGTTGCTTGTAGGGGGTACAAGTTTAGGATTATTTGCTTGGTGGCAAATTAATCCTCAAGGATTCCAGCAAATGTGTCGGCAACTTCCTCAAAAAGTGCGGCAATTGTGTCCACCTGGTAATTAGCTTGCTAATTTGAAAACAATAAATGTTTACTCAAGTCTTTACCACGGATTAACATTGCTCTTCAGATAGTCACATAAAAACACAACGGTTTCCTATTTTATCTTCTGGTGAATTCATGATACTAACCTGTGCTTGATAAAGAATTCAGAAGTCAGAATTAATGAGTCAAAATCAAGATACTCGTAAGCGTTGCAATATAAGCTTTTTCGGTCACAATCCATTCTGTTAGCGGTAGCGGGGCATTTAGCCCATTCTGAATCCTGACTCCTGAATTCTGTTGCGATAAATAATCGAAAACGCGAAGCGTCTTAAGGATACTTCGCGTTTATATGCTAAAAAGAGTGCCTAATTAATTGTCGTCCTAAGCTGCAACTTTTTCCTCAAATGGCTTAAAAGTTTTTTTGCTAGCGCCGCAAATTGGACATTTCCAATCATCAGGAATTTCTTCAAAAGGTGTACCAGGTGCAATCCCAGAATCGGGATCGCCAGCAACGGGATCATAAATCATGCTGCATTGTCTACAAATCCATTTCCGAGTTTTAGGATCTTCACCTGCAACTCTAGTTGCTGTTTGTCCTCCATTTAATACTTCTAAGGCTTCAGCATAGCGATCGGCGTGGTAATTTTCGATGAATTTTAGCAAGCCAAAACGGTGTGCAGCTTCTCTAAATGTGTTGGCATGATCGGTAGATTCTTTAACTTGTTTGAGAAATTCTTCAGCCGCAGGATTGTCGCGATCGCGTTGGGCATCGGCGGCAAACTCTGGATACATTGTAGTATATTCATAAGTCTCGCCTTCAATTGCCAAAGATAAACATCGAGATATAATTTCCCGCTTTTGTTCATCAGTTAAAGCAGCCGCATTTTCTACCACAAGTTCTGGATGCAGCAACTTAAAATGTGCAAAAGCGTGTTCAGTTTCTTGATCTGCTGTTTCTTTAAAAAGTTTTGCCAAGTCTGGAAACCCAAGTTGACGCGCTACGTCAGCAAAAAACAGATACTTGCGATTTGCCATCGATTCACCACCGAAGGCAGCTTCTAAGTTTTGAAGTGTAGTAAAGTTTGACAAATCCATAATTTTGGATGACAGGGAAGTGATATTTAGTACGAGAACACAGACTCTACAACCGGATAAACGAGCCTTTCTTTGCATCAGCTAGAAACGGTTTATACAAACTTCTTCAGTCCATATTTAGCAATCCGTATTGTTAGCTGCTCTTGGACAATTATATTCGAGTAAAAAGCTTGACGCTTTCAATAATTAAGGTCTGGGTAAGTTCATTTAAGATTCTGGAACGATCGCAGCACCATCTCTAAGATTGAGCAATCCTGAGATAATAACTTTATCTTCTGGTTGTAATCCTTCAAGAACTTGGTAATTATTATCTTTGATTTCGCCTAGCTTCACGCGCCTTTGTCGAGCTACTTGTTGAGATACACCTTGGGGAGATGTTTCGCTTTCAACTACATAAACAAAAGTGTCGCCACCTACACGAGTCATTGCTGTTGTGGGGATTAAAATTCCGGGGCGCTGATTCCAAAACACTCTAGCCCTTACCAATTGATCTGCACGTAGCTGACCGTTAGGATTGTCAAAAAGTGCTTTGATCAGTATCCCTTGTGTTTCATTACTAGCAGTAGGCGCAATGAAAAAAACCCTACTTCTACCCAGCTTTTGACCTTGTGTATTCATCACCTCCACCGGCATTCCCTTACGCAATTGCGGCCCTTGCTGTAGTGGTACAGAGATGTTCAATTCTAAAGGCCGATTTTGCGTCAGATTAACTAATTGTGTAGAAGTATTAACTAAATCACCTACTTTCACAGCCATGTTGCCAACAGTGCCGCTAAAGGGAGCGGTAATTTTGTCAGACTGGATTTGTTGTGTTTGAGTATTTACATTAGCTTGCTGTAAGGTTTTTTCAGCCTGCAATATATTGGCTCTTTGGGCTTGAATCCTGGAATCAATTGCATCAAGACTAGTTTTAGCATTCGCAAGTCGATCAGCAAACTGATTGCGAGTCTGTCGAGACACGGCTCCTTGTTCAGCTAGAGTGGAATATTTTTCGTAGGTTTGCTGATACAATTGCACATTCTCAACGTATGATGCTCGTTGGGCTTCTAGAGATTTGAGTACAGTGCGGGCAGTTTCCAGTTGCAATAAAAATGCTTGAGGCGCTGCATTGTTAGGAGCGATCGCTGCTTGTGGTGTACGATCTACTTGGATAATTGGCGCTCCTTCGGGAACTGGATCTCCCGATTTCACAAATATTTGGGTAATTTGGCCCTGAATTCTCGGCTGGATTGTGACTGAGCGCTGAGATTTTAGACTCGCAATAAAATCTGAACTTTCCTCAATTATGCCGCTTTGTACTGTGGATACTTTGACTCTTACCCCTTGAGGTTGAGCGTTAGTAGTTGAAGGCGCTGAATTTTGCGGAGTGAGCAAACGCCAAACGAGGGCTGTTCCGCCCCCTAACAATAGTAGTGCTACTAAAAATAACCAAAGCCACCGCCGTTTTCCAGAAGGTGGCTCAAATGAGGTTTGTGGAGCTTTTTCTCCAAAATCAGTTTGAGGCTCAGGGGATGTCATGGCTTATGAGGATAAGGAACAAATTAACTAGAATTCAATCAAAATTTCATCTGTTTATCTTGAAATTACTGATTTAGCATGAGGTTTTGTGGCAAATTATGTGTTACCCCATCCAAATATACAGTTTTGATGATTCTGTCTTAATCTACCGAAAGGTTAATCCGTTCCTTAAAACCTATGCAAATCTCAATTTTTCCTCAAAAGGATAGATATCGCTATGCCGAAACTATGCACATAGACTTGCACATAAGAGAACTTCAACAAATAAATTGTCGATAGGCACAATTCATCAATTGTGCCTACATCATTTTTTGAGATGTCTAAGCAGTATCTTTGTTCAACTCACTGTAATCACTATTCCTGCACTCTCATTGGCCAATCTATCAACCGCACATACGGCATAAGTCCCCGCTTGTTGAACGGTAGCGAAGGTTGTGCCAGCAGACAAAATTCGCTGAATTGTCCAAGTATCGCCAGTTTGCCGATAAAGTGTCCAAGAACGAACTGGCTGATTATCTCCAGGCTGCCAACTCAGTTTGCGGTTATTGACTTGTAATCCAATGGGTGGAGGGGGTGGCGTTGTATCTTGCCAAGGCAAAGTTGGCGGTAGCGCAGGTTTGTTATAAAGTAGACTTTGGAATTTATCAGCAATGCCCTGACTATTTTCTGTCAAAACACCGAGATTAAAGAAGATATTGCCCAGTGATAACCGTCCTGCTTGGCTACGACTAATTTTCACCTGCTTTTCAATCTCATCACTCTCTCGACTCTTGTTGCTTGGTTCTGTCAAATTGTTACCAGCGTAAACGTGTCTTTGCTTTGTGTTTACCTGTGTCCACCACTGTAGCAATGCTGAATAACTTTGTTGTGTTTGATCTGTGCGCCAGTAAAGTTGAGGTGCAATATAATCAATCCACCCTTCTTCTAACCATTTTTTCGAGTCGGCATACAACACATTGTAAGCATCTAACCCAGTAACGCCAGCAGGTTGTCCGGGACGATAAATCCCAAAGGGACTAATACCAAATTTCACATCGGGTTTGGCTGCTTTAATTCCCTGCCAGAGACGCTGTACCATTTTGTTAACATTGTCCCGTCGCCAATCGCCAAGGTTGAGTGAACCACCAGCTGCTTGATATGCAGCATAAGTTTTGTTATCGGGGAAAGGTTGTCCCTCGATGGGATATGGATAAAAATAATCATCTAAGTGAATGCCATCAATATCGTAGCGCTTCACTACATCGAGAATTACGTTGTAAGCTCTATCTTGAACTATTTTCAATCCTGGATCCATCCAGCGTTGAGTTTTCCACAAATAAACGCTTTCTGGATTGGTAGCTGCTATGTGGGGACGGACTGTTTTAGCTGGGTCGGTGGAAGTGCTGGCGCGGTAAGGGTTGAACCAAGCATGAAGTTCAATATTGCGCTTGTGGCATTCTGCGATCGCAAACGCTAAAGGATCATAAAATGGTTCTGGTGCTTTCCCCTGAGTTCCTGTAATCCAAGCACTCCAAGGCTCTAATTGCGATTCATATAAAGCGTCTCCCTCCGGTCGCACCTGAAAGATCAGGGCATTGAAGTTTAGCGCTTGCAATTTAGTAATAATCTCGGTAAGTTCAGCTTTTTGTTGAGCAACAGGAAGTCCTGCTTTGGAAGGCCAATCACCATTCCACACAGATACTACCCACGCCCCTCGGAATTCACGGCTATGATTTACCTTAACGCTACCGACAGGTGCAGGTGTGGGTGTCGGTATTGGTATTGGTATTGGTGTGGGCGTTGGCGTTGGTGTGGGCTTTGGCGTAGGCGTTAGTGTTGGCGGCTGCACTAAGTAACTAGAGGCAATTTTTTCTGCTTCACCTAAATACACCAAAGCTTGATAAACAATTACTGCTACATCTGCACGGGTAGCTGCAAGATTAGGATTGAGTAATTTGATATTTGGGTGACTAACTACCAATCCAGCGCTGGTGGCAATAGCTACCTGATTTTTCCCATACGCAGGAATCTGAATAGAATCTTGATAAATTTGTGGGAGTGTTGAGAGGAGGTCTGGTTTTACCTTGGTGGCAATTTCTAAGCCCGCTACCAAGGAAATTAAAACTTCCGCCCTAGTAATTCGCTCGGCGGGGCGGAAACTTTTATCAGGAAACCCGCTAATAAATGCTTTTTCGTAAGCTGTTTGAATGGCAGCTGCTGCCCAATAATTCGTGGTTACATCCACAAAAGGTACATATTGCCGCTTCTTGGTAACTGTGCCAAATGCGTTGGCGATGATGGCGGCAAATTCAGCGCGAGTGAGTGAGTTATCGGGGCGATATGTACCATTAGGCGACCCATTAACAATACCACGTTGGGCTAAGGCTGTAATAAATAAGCGTGCCCAATGGTTTTGAATATCCGAGAAGGGAGTAGCAATAGATACCATTGTAGATTGCAGCTAGCTGGCCTTGATTTTGATTTCCTTAGTTAATTTAGCAATTTTCTTGGCGTAGGCGTAGTCTAACCTAGGCATCGCTGCTGCAATATCTTAGTAAACTTTCACTATTCAAATTTGGAAATGGGACATTGGACATTGCTTTTTCCTATTCCCCATTCCCCATTCCCTATCTACTAAGTAGGATTTGCAGCTTCGTTAGTAGAACTGGAGATAGAACGTCCATTCAGCGATAGCATCACACGTGAGATGCCAGTGAAAATAACGCTGACACCAACTAGTGTACCGAGAAGCCAGGGTGAATTGAAGGGCCACTGGAACCAAATCATTGCACCTAAGACCAGTGTAATAATTCCATCACCTAGTATCCAAGTCCAGTTTCCTTGCGGACGTAACTTGAATGCCAGAATTAACTCGAATGTACCTTCAGCCAGCAAAAAGCTGCCAAGTAATAGAGTCAGTGTAAGAATACCCGTATAAGGATAAACAAAGAGCATTATACCGGTTGCAATATAGAGTCCGCTCAATAGAAGTTTCCAAATAAAACCTCCTTCGTGACGGGTTTGAGTGGCATAAACTAGTTTTGTAAATCCAGCGAAAATCAAAATTACTGCAATCCAAGTCTCGGCAAATAAGGTCGAGAGACTAGGTGCTGCGATCGCAATCACCCCTAAAATACTCAGGAGAATACCACTTATGAGTGATCCATTAATATCCTTCTTAATATCTTTAGAAACATCAGCTGTCATACAAATCTTTTTCCTATTCTTAGACTAAACTCTACATTTAGATTAGGGAATTTCTAAGTAAGAAAGTATGAACCCTAAGATAGACTCATTAGTATTAACTTAATTGCGATCGTGACTAGAAATTTACAACTATTGAGACACTAAACCAATCATCTGACGACAACTGGATTGTGTCTACTTAACCTCCCCATAGCTCTGCCAGACTGCTTAAACGTTCATAAACAGAGATAAGGCGATCGCCTTCAAGTTCAACAGAAGTATTTGGATAATTCTGAATGGCTCCAAGGAGTGTAACTTCACCATTTTGTTGAATAGATGTACTTAAAGCACTTCGCAGCGCCTGCTGATCTAGTTGTCCTGCGGGGGGATGAACTACTTCACCAATTTGGTTAACTAAAATTGGCCCTGCCCAGCTAGAGAGCAAACTATTTAAAAAAGCAGCATCGGCTTTTATTGGAGCTTTTAGTGCCTTACGAGCTACTGCGGGATCTTGTTGGGCCGCCTCCAAATAAGCTCTTAGTGTCGGGGTAGTCTTGCCAGTTTCTGTAAACTGAGTTAATTCTTGAACAGATACCTGCCCCTGAAAAGTACCATACTTTAGAACAACTTGCTCGGCAGCATAAGCATTAGTACTTGAGAGGAGAACAATAGCGCCTACGCCTAAAGCTACAGTTTGACTGAGTAATTTAGCGAATTTGCTATTGTTTAATCGATTGAAAATTTGATTAATCTGCATTTTTTCTAATTTTATAATGTTGCAAAGGGTAGATATGCACAAAGCCTCAAGCCTTATATCTTTTCACAAAATTATTGCTACAGATAGATGATTAGGGGCGTATAAGCATACGCCCCTACAGCCAATTTGTTGCAAAATTTTTTGGAATTCGTTAGGCGAAGCTAATGAGGTAATATTGACTGATCTTCGTCTATGGTTGGTGCAGGTATACCCAAATGCTTGCGTGCAGATTCTTCACCTAGCTTTCGGTCTTGCTCATTCTCGAACTGACTCTCATCTAACAAATGAGGGTTTTTTGTCGCTTCATCTCGGCTTGGTTTATAGCCATTTTTCCACCTGTACTTCCAGTCCATAATTTGAAAGGCAGATATACTGCAATTTTATTTCCTAGTTCTTCATAGTAGGCGCTTAATGGAACATGACACTCCTACTATAGGTTGAAGAGACTCATTCTGAGGGTACAAATTTTACATCATCTTAAAGTAAGAATACTCTATGACCTTACTTTTAAAGCAATCAGGAGTTGCGATCGCAAATTTAATTTAGCAATACAAGAGCGTAGGCATCGCTGCTGGGTGCTATATAAAAAATTTGACTTTCTCTTTTTGGTGTTTTCCGCAAACAAAATAACTTTTGATTTTCTCAAAATGCTTGAATGCTTTCTCAATAGCAATCAACTATAAAGTAAAGCGTGTCCAGGTAACTTTTATCTAATTTTTGCGATTCTGCAAATATGCGCTCTCGGTAATTATCTTTGAGGCGAACATTTTCCGGCGCTAAGTCTTTTTTATCTGCCATTGTTATAACTCGTCGTAAACCAGACACTTTATATTCTGAGGATTTCTTATTTTCCTCCGCTTAGAGTGATGGAACAGGGTTATATTTTAGATGCGTTTGCCCTAGTATGAATAGAGTTAAGTAACTTTGAGCGATATCGATAACGCCACATCACAAAGCCAGTGACAGATAAAATAGTGGGAGCAAGACCAACAAGAACGTATAGAATACGAGTTGCTAGCCCACCGAAAGTACCGTAGTGTAGGGGGTTAAAAGCATCCATCACTTCGTCACCAACAGAAAGCGATCGCGAATTACGAATATGTAACACCTCACCTGTATATTGGTCTAAATACACTCGGCTGCGCCAAACTTCTTTTTCTTCTGGAAAGCGTTTACCCAACATAAATACAGCTTTAGGACTGGTTGGGAAACTGATATAAGTGTTTACAGCGCCTGGTAAAGCAGCATCAGCACGTTGCAAAAGGTCTTTTAAAGCTAATGGTGGTTTACCAGGTATGGGTTTGGATTCAGGTTCTATAGGTTTGGGTGAAAAAGTGACAGCATAAATTACAGGATCAGCGTAAGTGTAAAAATTCCAGAAAAACCCTGTGAAAGCAGTCAGTGCTAGAAATACAGCTGTGATGATTCCCACTACTTTATGGATATCAAAATTGGTACGTTTGATATGACCATTCCATTTGATTTTGAAACCCGAAATCAGCTTTCGCCAACCAGGCCAAAGGATAATTCCTGTAATACTAAGGATGAATAGTAAAAGTGCCGCAATACCAACAATTGCAATCCCAGTATCGCCTGCTAGTAATGAATAGTGGAGATTGTAGATTACACTCATGATGGTATAATCACTAAGGCGATCGCCTAAAATTTTGCCCGTGTAGGGGTTGATAATTACCTCTAATGTCGGTTTATTTGGGGATTGCAACTGAAGTTGTATAGGTTGATCGGGCTCTTGGGGTAATCCCAAGAAACTAAAACTCAAACTCGGATCAGGATAGGCTGCTTTCACCTTATCAATGACAGATAATATCGACACCTGCTGCTGTTGAGGTGTAATTTTACCAAACTGAAATTCAAGCAGAAAATGGTTAATTTCTTCCTCAAAAACTAGCAGGCTACCTGTCAAGCCAACAATTATGATAACCAGTCCAGCAGCTAATCCTAAATAACGATGTAACTGGAAAGCCAGATGACGAAGTTTCATATTAAAACTCAATAGTAAATGAGCCAATAACTGTAAGCGGTGCGCCGGGAAGTACAGTTGTTCTACCAAGTTCGCTGGTTTCAAAATAGCCAACATCAAATAAGTTCTGAAAATTAATCGCAGCCCGCCAATTATTTTGTCTATAGTAAATTACTGCATCGGTACGTATATAGCTTGGTAATTCATAGCTATTTTCTAAATCACCCTGTCGCGCATCTACATAAAACAATCCCGTCCCCAAACCTAATCCTTTGAAACCACCATTTTGAAACTCATAGGTTGTCCATAAGCTGGCTTTATTGTGAGGAACGTTAGGGACTTTATTACCAACTTGAAAATCATTGCTCTCAGTAATTTCAGCGTTGGTATAAGTGTAAGAAGCAATGATATTCCACCCTGGCGAAATCTGCCCAGAAATATCAAATTCGATCCCCCGACTACGTTGTTCACCGATTGTAATGCTAAATGCTGGATCGATAGGATCTGTAGTAGCGATATTAGATTTTGTAATTTCGTAAAATGCAAGATTAGCAGCAATATTGGGGTTCAATTCGACTCGAATACCTGTTTCATATTGAGTTCCGCGCGTTGGTTCCACTAATGAGCCATCAATACGAACACCACTATTAGGAGCAAAGGAACGGCTGTAGCTGGCATAAAGTGAAATCGGTTGAATTGGCTGATATACAATACCTATACGCGGGCTAAAGGCCTCATCTGATTGGCTACTTTGACTATTTTCTAGCTTGTCATCACGTTCTTGTGTGACAGTATCAAATCGACCACCAACTAAAAGTTTTACATTATCTGTCAAAGCAATTTGGTCTTGTAAGAAAATACCCAAGCTATCAGTTGTCGTGAAGTCATCCCGGCGAAAAATGAAGCTAGAACGATCTGGTGGACGTACATTATAGATGGGATTAAAAATATTTATGCTTGGTGTTTGCCGATCTGCTATAGATGTATCAAAAGCATCAGATGGTGTTCTAAAGAAGCCTTCTAAAGTATTTCTTTGTAAATCAAAGCCAACTAAGAGCTGATGATTGACTGAGCCTGTTTTAAATTTAGTTGTGAGGTCAGTCTGCATCGAATATATTGTGTACTCATTAGCACTATCAAAATAATCACGGAATAAAGTGCCAGTAGCTTCATCTAGTTCTGCTGCGTTGGTGTTAAATACTGTTTCATTATTTTGTAAAAATTGAAAGGCGTTGCGGATTTTGAGATTATCGTTAAACTCATGTTCTAAACGATAACCAATGCTAAACTGTTCGCTGCGCCTAAAATCACCAGGTTCGCCTAAAAAACGACTGATCGGGATATCAGCAATTCCTCTTCCTATCGCAACTATCCCACGATCAAGAGTACGTTGGTCGTATAGATAGCTAGTGTTAATAGATAAATTGGTGCGATCGCCTAACTTAATATCAAACACAGGTGCAGCGAAAACTCGCTCACTATTCACAAAATCACGGAAGCTACCTGCATTTTGATAAGCCAGATTCAGTCGATAGAGTAATGCTTTATCTGGAGTTAACGGCCCAGACATGTCAAAACTACCACGATAAAAACTATCGCTACCAATGGATAATTCTGCACTATAGAAAGGATCAGCTAAAGGTTGCTTAGTTACAATATTGACTACCCCTCCCGGTTCAACATTGCCATATAAAACCGAAGCTGGCCCCTTTAAAACCTCTACTTGCTCAATATTTGCGGGATCTCGTAAAGAGGAATTACCGTCTGCGGTGCTTTCTTTGAACCCATTTACCAGTGTGCTGGCATTGTCAAATCCCCGAATATTGAAACTATCTACTGTGCCGCCAAAACTATTACTTGTAAAAACACCACTAACATTTCGTAGTGCATCAATCAGACGAACAGTTTTTTGATCCTCTAACACTTGTCGAGGTACAACCTGTATTGATTGGGGAATATCGCGGATAGGTGTGTCTGTTCTAGTAGCAGTTGAAGATTCTGTTACTCTATATCCGTCTTGTTCACCTGTTACCACCAACTCAATTGGTTCATCCGCTTCTGACGATGCTGCCGGTGCTTCTGGTGATGGTGTTTCTGGTGATGGCGTTTCTGGTGATGGTGTTTCTGACGATGGTGTTTCTGGCTGGGTTGTGGCTGGCGGCGGTTGCTGCGATGAAGATACTACTGGCGTTACCCCAAAAATCAAACCTTCATCACTATCAAATAGCTCAATTTTGGGTACGCTTTCCTCGCCTATAAAGGTCACGCGAATACTATTTGCATCTTGATTAGTGACAATTACCTCTGCAATCCCACCTGCTGGTTTTTCTTGGCGAAATGTCTGACCATTAGAGAGGCGTAGTTGAGCATTAGCAATGTTGGCAATATAAGTATTGCCATCTGTTTGTGGCGATACTTCCAACTTTTCGCCCAAGGGAGTTTCTAAAATCAAGTCTATACCCGTTTGAGTGGTATTAATCTTGACTGCCGTAATTTCTCTAACTTGATTTACAGGCTGTGAACTGGGTGTTGAAGACTGAGCTAGCCTATTTGCACTTCCAAAAGAAGGCTCTACTTTACTAAATCTTGGTATCTTTTTGCTTGATTTAACATTCGTACTCGTCTGAATTGACCGATTGGAGGACTGTACCTCTTTTTTTGCGACTTCTCTACTCAAAGCTGGAGTAGATTCCCCCACAACAACTGAATTTATTAGTAACAGGCTTGGCAGTAATAGCTCTAGTTTCATTCTTGTCTTCACGCCCAATCGCAACCCACACTTTGTAATTGAATAGTACTGGCAAGATTATCACAAGTTATTCTCATTATGTAAATATCTGAGCAAAATATCCTTTTTTGAGAAAAATTATCAAATTTTAAGACTTAAAAAAACATAAAAAGCTCTGCCATCACAGGAAAATATATCTGTGCGGTCTTTGAAAATTAGTTTTTCATTCTTAACGCCTACTTACTATAAGGTACATGAATGTGGACACTTAATCCTAGTGATGCCAGATATTTCAATAACTTGCAGGTTCCTTTTTTTGTTAAAAAAGCCATATAGAAGCAATTGCATCTATCTAAAGAAATAAATATTTTTTACGATTTAAAATTAATCAAAGAGACAAGTAGTGATAAGTATTTGTTATCACTAAGGGCTTGCAAGATATAGTCAATTGCATTATGGTGATTATTAATTGATAATAAATAGCAATAACTTGAATTTCAATTTGCTCACGTTATTGATAGAGAAACCACATAGCTTTGATGGTGTTTGGTGGCAGTTGAGTTCAGGATCGGCATCTAGCTTTTGAGAATAAAATGGTTCACCCTTTTAATGGCTTGAAGGATATTGTGTATAGCTGTTCGACGTTGGTTGATATTCTGCAATACAGATGTAGATATCAACCGCACAAAGAGGCTTTTAACTTTTTACAAGATGAGAAAGATACAGTAATTACACTGACATATCAAGAGTTACATCGACGATCGCGGGCGATCGCATCTCAACTACAATCAATGGGTATGGCTGGCAAACGTGCATTACTGCTGTACCCACCAGGACTTGACTTTGTAGCTGGTTTTTTTGGCTGTTTATATGCTGGGGTGGTAGCAGTACCTGCTTACCCACCCCGTAACCAGCGCAACACACCGAGAATTCAAGCCATTATCGCAGATGCACAGGCAGCTATCGGTCTCACTACAACCAACCTCTTGCCAAAAATGCAATCCCTATTGGGAAATTTGCAGTGGTTAGCTACTGACAACTTGAGTTTGGAAATAGAAACGACTTGGCAAGTATCAACTATTAACCAAGATTCTTTAGCCTTTCTACAATACACCTCCGGTTCTACAGGTACGCCGAAGGGAGTAATGGTAAGTCATGGAAACTTATTACACAATTGCGAATACATCAAGCAAGCCTTTGAACTGACATCAGAAAGTGTGTCAGTCACTTGGCTACCTAGCTTCCATGATATGGGACTCATTGACGGCATTCTCCAGCCCTTGTACACGGGCTTTCTTGGTGTATTGATGCCGCCGGGAGCCTTTATTCAACGACCAATTCGCTGGCTTGAGGCAATTTCCCGCTATGGAGCAACACATTGTGGAGGGCCTAACTTTGCCTATGAGCTTTGTGTTAACAAGATTACTCCAGAACAACAACGAACCCTTGATTTAAGTAGTTGGCGTACTGCTTACAGTGGAGCAGAACCAATTCGGCGAGAAACTTTAGAGCGGTTTGCAACCTTTTTTGAGCCATGCGGTTTTCAGCCTAGCTTTTTCTATCCCTGTTACGGCATGGCTGAAGCTACCCTGATGGTTTCGGGTGGTGAGGTCAAAGACGAGCCAGTTTACTGTGCAGTCGAAACAGATGCTTTAGAACAAAACCAGGTTGTAAAAGCCTCAAAAAATAGCCAGAATGTTAGGCATCTGGTAGGGTGTGGACACTCTTGGTTGCATACCAAAATTGTCATTGTTGACCCGGAATCGCTGACACTGTGCCCTGCTAACCGAGTGGGAGAAATTTGGGTATCAGGAGCAAGTGTTGCTCAGGGTTATTGGAAGAAGCAAGAAGAAACAGCACAAACCTTCCACGCTTACCTCAAAGACACAGGAGTTAGCGTTCGCGTAGCGTCTCGTAGAGAAGCGTTAGCGACAGTAGGAGCATCAGGGCCGTTTTTACGGACTGGAGATTTAGGCTTTTTAGATAATGGTGAACTCTTCATTACAGGTCGTGTTAAAGATTTAATTATTATTCGTGGTCGCAATCTTTATCCCCAAGATATTGAATTGACAGCAGAACGGAGTCATCCTTCTTTGCGTCTGGGTAGTTGTGCTGCTTTTGCGGTTGAAGTAGATAACGAAGAACACTTGGTAGTAGTACAAGAATTGGAATTTCGTGCCAAACCCAACCATGAGGAAGTAATTAGCGCCATCCGTCAGGCAGTTGCAGAAGAGCATGAAATACAAGCCTATGCAGTAGTTTTGATTAAACCCGGAACTATTCATAAAACCTCCAGTGGCAAGATTCAACGCCGTGCCACGAAGGCAGCATTTATAGTAAATAACCTAGATATAGTTGCCAGCAATATTACAAAAAGGGCTGAGGTTGCAGTCACAGAAAATAAATTGCAACGCCAAGTTATATTGAGTCTGACTCCAAGGGAGAGACAGCCAGTACTAGAGGCATATATTCAAGAACAAGTAGCCCAAGTATTATCTATCCCACTGCATGAAGTTAACCTAGAACAAGCCTTCAGCAGTTTTGGGCTAGATTCTTTGAAAGCCTTTGAACTGAAAAACCGAATTGAAAACCATCTAGAAATTACTTTATCTATAGCCGACTTCTTTACAGGCTTGACTGCGCGATCGCTCTCTACTAAGATACTTGCTCAACTCAAAACAGATGCGATTTCCTCAGAATGGCTTCTTCCAGTCCACAAAGACAGCGAATTTCATCCCCTATCTTTTGCTCAACAACGACTGTGGTTTATTCATCAGCTAACATCTGATACACCTGCATACAACATTCCCTTGATCATTCGTTTCCAAGGAAGCGTTAATGTTGCAGTTCTAGAGCAAAGCCTGAACGAAATCATCAGACGTCACGAAATCTTACGCACAAACTTTATAGTTGTAGACGGGCAACCTGTTCAAGTTGTTCAGCCAGACCTGAGCATCAAATTACTAGTTGAAGATTTACAAAAATTACCACAGAGCGATCGCACCACAAAAGCCCACCATCTTACCAAAGAGTTAGCACAGCAAACCTTCGACTTATCTTCTCAACCTCTTTTTCGTGTCCAACTGCTACGTATAGGAGAAGCAGAATATCAGTTGGTGTTGATTTTAGACCACATTGTTGTTGATGGTTGGTCTATTGGTATCCTCACCCGCGAACTAGCTGCAATTTACGAAGCATTTGTCAATAACCAACCCTCACCACTACCAGAACTACCAATACAGTATCTAGATTTTACTTATTGGCAAAGGCAATGGTTGCAAGGCGAACGCTTACAAACACTGATTGCTTACTGGAAGCAACAATTAGGCGGAAGCTTACCAGTATTGGATTTGCCCACAGACAAGCCAAGAGGGGCTTTTCCTACGTTCAACGGCGCTCAAGCAAAACTAGTTCTATCGCCTAGCTTGAGTGCTGAATTGAAAAACCTCTGCCAGCAAGAAGGAGCTACCCTATTTATGGTCTTGCTGGCAGCATTTAAAACCCTGCTATATCGCTACACCGGCCAAACAGATATCTTGGTTGGTTCTGCGATCGCTAGTCGTAATCGAGCCGAGCTAGATTCATTAATTGGTTTTTTTGTCAATATTTTAGTATTGCGTACTTCCCTTGATGGTGTACCCACTTTTAGAGAATTACTAGAACGGGTAAAAGCGATCGCCTTAGAAGCTTACACTCATCAAGACCTACCCTTTGAAAAGTTAGTAGAGGAACTACAGCCAGAGCGACACCTGAGCTACAATCCTCTATTTCAAGTGATGTTCGTTTTGCAGAACGTGCCATTACCAACGCCAAAATTATCAGATATAGATATAACTTTTGAAGAAGGATTTAACGACACATCTAAGTTCGATTTAACTCTGTTTATGGAAGATAGAGAACAGGGATTAATCGCAACTTTAGAGTACGATACTGATCTGTTCGGTACAGATACCATGCATCGAATGCTGGGGCATTTGCAAACATTACTGGAGGCTATTGTTGCCAATCCCAATCAGAGCATTGCAGAATTACCCTTGTTAACTGGTTTCGAGAGAAAGCAAATCC
The DNA here is from genome assembly GCF_014222285.1 of Nostoc sp. UCD121. Taxonomy (GTDB): domain Bacteria; phylum Cyanobacteriota; class Cyanobacteriia; order Cyanobacteriales; family Nostocaceae; genus Nostoc. The sequence continues at coordinate 69,267 of NZ_JACKZS010000006.1, read as the reverse complement.
TAGTTGATTGGAATCAGACTCAAACAGAGTATCCACAACACCTGTGTATTCATCAGTTATTTGAGCAGCAAGTTGAAATTACACCAAATGCTGTTGCACTAGTATTTGAAAATCAAAGGCTAACCTACCGTGAGTTAAACAACCAAGCAAATCAGCTAGCAGATTACTTACAAAAACTAGGGGTCAAACCAGAGATTTGTGTAGGCATCTGCATGGAACGCTCACCAGAAATGGTGATTGGGCTGTTAGCAATTATCAAGGCTGGTGGTGCTTATGTACCACTCGATCCTAAATATCCTCAAGAACGTTTAGCGTTCATGTTAGAAGACAGTCAGACACAGATTTTGCTTACTCAAACACATTTGGTTAAATGTTTTGCAGATGCTAAAGTTAATACCATCTGTTTGGATAGTGATTGGCAGTTCCGAGAGCAACAAAATACAGTAAATCTCTTCAGTGGAGCAACATCGAAAAACTTAGCTTATATTATTTACACCTCTGGTTCGACAGGTAAACCAAAAGGCGTTGCTATTGAACATCGTAGTTGCATTGCTTTGTTAACCTGGGCAAGAAAAGTATTTGCCGATGATGAACTTGTGGGAGTATTAGCATCGACTTCTATTTGTTTCGATTTATCAGTATTTGAACTATTTGTGCCTTTGAGTTGGGGTGGAAAAGTAATTCTGGTAGAGAACGCTTTGCATCTGCCTAACTCGCCTGCTGCTACAGAAGTAACTTTAGTAAATACAGTTCCTAGTATCATCAGCGAGTTACTGCGAATTAATGGTTTACCTATTTCAGTACGCACGCTTAACCTTGCTGGTGAACCACTTCAGCATCAACTTGTGCAACAGATTTATCAAAATGATGCAGTTCAAAAAGTTTTTAACCTTTATGGGCCTTCCGAAGATACGACCTATTCCACATTTACTTTAGTGGAGAGAGGAGATAAGATTGTAACCATAGGTCGCCCTATTGATAATACACAAGTTTATCTACTTGATGGTCATTTACAGCCAGTGCCAATTGGAGTAAAAGGGGAAATTTATATTGCTGGTGCTGGTTTAGCTAGAGGCTATTTAAACAGACCAGAAGTAACTACTGAACGCTTCATTGCTAACTCTTTTGATAACGAACTTAATGCCCGTCTATATAAAACTGGGGATTTAGGTCGTTATTTACCAAATGGTAATTTAGAATATTTAGGACGCATTGATTATCAAGTCAAAATTCGAGGTTTTCGGATTGAGTTAGGCGAAATTGAAAAGGTATTAATCGAATATTCAGCAGTGCGAGAAGTGATAGTTCTGGCGTTAGAAAAACAGTCAGACGACAAACACTTAGTAGCTTATTTTGTTCCTGAGCAGGAACAGACACCCACCACTAATGAACTGCGAAATTATTTGAAAGGGACTTTACCTGATTACATGGTTCCGGCTATTTTCGTGCAACTAGATGCTATGCCTATGTTGCCAAATGGTAAAGTAAATCGTGGCGCTTTGCAATTGCCTACAGACTTGTATCCAGAAATTACAGTGACTTATGAAGCTCCAAATTCTGAAATGGAAAGAGCGATCGCTAATATATGGCAAGAAGTATTAAAATTAGAAAAAGTAGGTATAAATGATAATTTCTTTGACCTCGGTGGTCATTCGTTGCTGATGGTGCAGGTGAAACAAAAGCTAGATTCGGCATTTCACAAGGAATTATCTATTATTGAATTGTTTCAACATTCAACTATTCATTCTCTGGCAAAATATTTAAGGCAAGATTCAGATAAAGATTCGCCTTGGGAATCAATACGTGAACGTACTCAAAAACAAAGAAATGCAATCATAAGAAAACAACAACTTTTAAGTAGCTCTGCCAAAAAGAAGCTGTAAAAATTATAAGTTTAATCTTACAAAGACAAAACTGACAGTATAAAATAGAAATTTTATTAGTTTTTATTTTTAGTAAAAATCTGTATTTTCACAATAGTAAAAAAATAATTATTAGCAACAAATGACCAGCATGGAAACACACGAATCAATCGGAAAAATTGCCATTATTGGTATGGCTGGGCGTTTTCCAGGGGCAGAAAATATAGAACAATTTTGGCAGAATTTAAAAGATGGTGTAGAGTCAATTTCTGTCTTTTCGGAAGAAGAATTAATAGCTGCCGGAGTAGATCAGACTTTGCTAAATGAAGCCAATTATGTCAAAGCTGGTGGTGTATTAGAAGATATTGATTTATTTGATGCGGCGTTTTTTGAACTTAATCCTAGAGAAGCTGAAATTACAGATCCACAGCACCGTATATTTTTAGAATCTGCTTGGGAAGCTTTGGAAAATGCTGGTTATGATAGCCAAAGGTGTAAAAGTCGCATTGGAGTTTATGCTGGAGCTAGCCTCAGTAATTATCGCTCATTTGATTTCAATAGCGATCAAGTAGGGTCAGCGACATCCTACCAAACATTGATTGGTAATGATAAAGATTTCCTAACTACTCGTGTATCTTACAAACTAAATCTTAAAGGGCCTAGTATTACAGTTCAAACTGCTTGTTCTACTTCATTAGTAGCAGTTTCTTTAGCTTGCCAAAGTTTACTGAATTATCAATGTGATATGTGCTTGGCAGGAGGAGTTTCTATTCATACGCCCCAACAAACAGGTTATTTATCTCAAGAAGGCGGAACTTTATCTCCTGACGGTCACTGCTATGCTTTTGATGCTAGAGCAAAAGGAACAGTTATTGGTAACGGGGTAGGAGTTGTTGTCCTTAAACGGCTTCAGGATGCGATCGCAGATGGTGACTTCATTTATGCTGCGATCGCAGGCTCGGCGATTAACAACGATGGTTCTGGTAAAGTTGGTTATACAGCCCCTAGTGTGGATGGTCAAGCCGAAGCGATCGCCGAAGCAATCATGCTTGCTGATGTCGAGCCGGAAACAATTAGTTATATTGAAGCTCATGGAACTGGTACAGCTTTAGGCGATCCGATTGAAATTGCTGCACTGTCACAAGTTTTTCGTAGCGCTACTGATAAAACAGGTTTTTGTGCGATCGGTTCAGTCAAACCTAACATCGGCCACTTAGATGCAGCAGCTGGAGTGACTGGACTGATTAAAACGGCTTTAGCTCTCAAGCATCAGTTAATCCCACCCAGCTTAAATTTTGAGCAACCTAATCCCCAAATTGATTTTGCTAATAGTCCGTTTTACGTCAATACTAAGTTGAGTGAATGGCAAACAGGTGCAAGCCCTCGCCGCGCTGGTGTCACTTCTTTGGGTATGGGGGGAACCAATGCTCATGTCATTCTCGAAGAAGTACCACTACAAATCAAAAGTCAAAAGTCAAAAGTCAAAAGTGAATATTTTCTGTTGTGTCTGTCGGCTAAGACGGCTAATGCTCTTGAGAAGGCAACAGCTAATTTAATCACGCATTTAAAAGAGCATCCTGATTTGAACTTGGCAGATGTAGCTTATACGCTGCAAGTAGGACGTAGAGAGTTCAACCATCGCTATGTTATTGTATGTGAAGATATCGATGATGCTATCAATGTTTTGAATCAGCAAGATTCTCAAAGAGTTCTGACACATTACCAAGAACCATGTCAGCAATCTATCGCTTTCATGTTTCCTGGACAAGGCGCTCAATATGCAAACATGGGCAAAGAACTCTACGAGACTGAAGCAATATTTCGTGAACAAATCGATCACTGCTGTGAAATATTAAAACACCACTTAGGGCTAGATTTAAGAACGCTACTTTATCCCCAAGATTGTGAAGTCGCAGCCGAGAAACTCAAACAAACTCATATTGCTCAACCAGCATTATTTGTCATTGAATATGCGTTAGCTCAATTATGGATGTCTTGGGGTGTGCATCCACAAGCTGCGATTGGTCATAGCATTGGGGAATATGTAGCAGCTTGTTTATCTGGCGTATTTTCTTTAGAAGATGCTTTGGCGTTAGTAGCTGCTAGAGGGCGGTTAATGCAGCAAATGCCTGCTGGTTCTATGCTGGCTGTTTCCTTACCCCAAGAACAAGTTCAAGCTTTATTAAATGAAGAATTATCTATCGCTGCTAGTAATGCACCATCTGCTTGTGTGGTTGCAGGAAGTCATGATGCTATTAATCTTTTTCAAGAGAAGCTGTTAGAAAAAGATATCAATTGTCGCCGTCTCCATATTTCTCATGCTTTTCATTCTCCGATGATGGACTCTATCTTAGAACCATTTCAGAAAGAAGTAGCGAAAGTTAAACTGCATCTGCCAAAGATACCTTTTATTTCTAATGTCACAGGCACTTGGATTACAAATCAACAAGCAACAGATCCTAATTATTGGGTAAAACATTTACGTCAAACAGTTTGCTTTTCAGAAGGCATCTCTGAATTACTCCAACAGCCAAATCGCATCCTGATAGAGGTCGGGCCAGGACGAACCTTATGTACTTTTGCCAAACAGTACTCAAATGATAAAGTAATAGTTTCTTCTTTGCCTCATCCTCAAGAAAAACATTCAGATGTTGCCTTTTTGCTCAATGGCTTAGGTCGCCTTTGGCTATCAGGAGTCTCGATAGACTGGTCGGGATTTTATGCCAAGGAACGCCGTCAGCGTATTCCTTTACCAACCTATCCCTTTGAGCGCCAGTGTTATTGGATTGAACCAGAAAAGCATCTGAATATTGCTCCCAGTACACAGAGTAATAAGTTGGATATTGCCGATTGGTTTTATGTACCTTTGTGGGAGCAATCCTTACCTCCTAAGAAGTTAGCGGCTCAGAACTTTTGTACCCTTATATTTATAGATGAGTGTGGTTTGGGTGAAGAATTAGTCAAAAGGTTTCAGCTTGATGGCCAGGATGTAATCATAGTAAAGCTCGGATTGGAGTTTACTAAATTGAATGAGTGTACTTATAGCCTGAATGCCAAACAAGGTGATGATTATAATGCTTTGATCAATGACTTAATGGCACAAAATAAAACTCCAAAAACGATAGTTCATTTATGGAGTGTGACTGCTGTTAATTATATGGAGTTAGGGCTTGAGGAAGTTGATAAAGCCCAAGAAACAGGATTTTATAGTTTGCTATTTTTAGCCCAAGCAATTGGCACACAAAGTATTACAGATAAATTGCAAATTGCCGTTATTTCCAATCACATATATTCAGTGATTGGAGAAGAGGTACTATGTCCAGAGAAAGCAACTCTACTCGCGGCTGTCAAGATAATTCCCCAAGAATATCCGCACATTAGCTGTCGTCATATTGATGTTGTCATTTCCCTGGACGTTAATTGGTCAGCGAAAAAACTGGTAAAACAGTTACAAAACGAACTGCAAGCACAATCTTCTGATATAGCGATCGCCTATCGAGGAAATCATCGCTGGGTAAAAACCTTTAAACCTATCCGATTAGAAGCAACGCCAGGAGGAACATCACGATTAAGAAAAGAGGGAGTGTATTTAATTACAGGTGGACTCGGAGGTATTGGACTGACCTTGGCATCACATCTGGCGATGACGATCCAAGCCAAACTAGTTCTGATTGGGCGTTCAGCTTTTCCTGTAAGAGAAGAATGGCAACAATGGCTAGCTACTCACGATGAGCAAGATGATACAAGCCGCAAGATTCGGAAAATACAAGAACTGGAAGAACTGGGCGCAGAAGTTTTGGTTAAGAGTGCTGATGTCGCTAACTTCCAACAGATGCAAGAAGCGATGGCACAAATTCAGCAATACTTTGGCACAATCAATGGTGTGATTCATTGCGCTGGAGTTCCTGATTATGCTGGTATGATTTCTCGGAGAACGCGAGATATGACAGAAAGTATTATGGCTCCTAAAGTCAAAGGTACGCTAGTACTAAATAGCCTTTTGCAGGATGTTCAACTAGACTTTTTTATTCTTTGTTCATCTCTTAGCTCTATCATTTATCGCAAGAAATTTAGTGAAGTAGGATATTGTGCTGCTAATGAATTTCTTGATGCTTTTGCTAATTACAAAACCAATCAAGCTCGGACATTGACAGTCTCTATTAATTGGAGTGATTGGCAGGATGTTGGTATGTCAGTAGAGGCAGTGAGACGATTCGTTAACGAACAGAATATTTCTGAGTACCAATCTCTATTAATAAATGCATTATCACCAGCAGAGGGGATAGAAGTTTTTCTGAGTATTGTTAACAGTTCATTTCCTCAAGTTGCAGTATCAACTCAAGATTTAAATATTTTAATAGAACGAGATAGTGGTTTTAATGTCCTAGCCTTCTTGGAATCTTTAGGCAAAACTAACATTTCAAAGTCCCTACACTCACGACCTCAACTGAGTAATACTTATCTTGCTCCTCGTAACCATATAGAACAAGAGATTGCTAATCTGTGGCAAGAAGTACTTAGTGTTGATCAAGTTGGGATTAATGACAATTTTTTTGAGTTAGGTGGAGACTCATTGAGTGGAGTAAGTATTATTAATAAATTTCCCCAAAAGTTTTCTCAAAGCATCCCAGTTTCAGCATTATTTGCAGCACCAACTGTGGCTGAATTAGCTGAATACTGCCAAAAACAATCTTCAATAACTCATAACGAGAAAAGCTATTTAGAAACAAGCGATCGCGAAGAAGGGGTGCTATGAAAACTATCGAGCAGTTTTTATCTTACATTGAAAGTCTGAACGTTAAACTGTGGGCTAAGGGAGAGCAGTTACACTATAGCGCTCCCAAAGGTACAATTACATCAAATTTACTAGCTCAAATACGAGAGTATAAAGCAGAGATCCTGCAAGTAATATGTGAAGATGATTTAATTCGTCCTATACAGCGAGATCAACCACTAGCCTTATCCTTTGCTCAACAAAGACTGTGGCTTGTAGAACAATTACAACCTGATAGTTTCACATATAACGAACCAGTTGCTTTGCACTTAATTGGTTCTCTCAATGTAGAAGTACTAGAACAAAGTATCAATGAAATTGTGCGTCGACATGAAATTTTGCGTACTACCTTCACAGCAATAGAAGGTCAACCCGTACAAGTAATTTCCTCAACTTTAAAAGTTAAAGTATCAGTAATAGATTTGATAAATTTACCAGAAATTGAACGAGAACATAAGGCGCAAATCCTTGCTCGTCAAGAAGCTGAGTTACCTTTCGATTTGGCAAAATTACCATTAATCCGAGTCACTGTTCTACAGCTTGGTAAGCAAGAGAATATATTACTGCTGACCGTACACCATATTGTTTGGGATGGGTGGTCTATAGGAGTATTAATTCAGGAATTAAGCACGCTGTATCGTGCATTTTGTAATGCTCAACCTTCTCCATTGCCAGAACTTCCAATTCAGTATGCAGACTTTGCTGTTTGGCAAAGAAATTGGTTACAAGGAAAAGTTTTATCAGAAAAATTAGCTTATTGGCAAGAAAGACTTGGTAATAATCTACCCGTACTGCAATTACCTACAATGCGTCCGCGCACAGAAGTTAAAACTAATCGTGGTGCTAGTCAATCTTTTTTGATTCCCTCTAACTTAGCACAAACAATTCAAGCATTCAGTCATCAAGAAGGCGTTAGCCTTTTCATGACTTTGTTAGCAGGTTTTCAGGTATTATTATTGCAATATACCAAACAAGAAGATATTGTTGTTGGTACAGATATTGCTAATCGCAACCGAGCCGAAACAGAATCATTAATTGGTTTTTTCATGAATCTGTTAGTGTTACGTACAGATTTAAGTGGGAACCCTAGTTTTCGGGAATTGCTTGCACGAGTACGCCAAGTCACATTAGAGGCTTATGCTCATCCAGATTTGCCATTTGAGGAATTAGTTAAGGCTTTACAACCTGAACGTAATTTGAGTAATACATCGCCATTATTTCAGGTTTTATTTGTTCTCCAAAATACTCCTATGCCTTCCTTAGATTTACCAGGGTTGACATTGAAAGAGTGGTTTTGGAGAAACGACACAGCAAGGTTTGAATTAGCCATCTTTTTGACCAAAACTCCCCAGGGGATAAACTGCACTTGGCGGTACAATAGCGAACTATTTGCAGAAAATGCGATCGCTCGAATGGCAAGTAATTTCGAGACTCTACTAGACAATATTGTTAAGCAACCTAATGCTCGAATTAATACTTTAGAAATATTGACTGAAGCTGAAAAAGAACAACAAGCTATGCAAAACAACAAGCGCAAGGCTTTCAATCACCAAAAATTTCTTAAACTTGCTCCTGTAGGTATCAATTTATCATCTAAAAATTTAATCCAAACTTGCTATCTGCAAGAGGGAAAGACTTTTCCTTTAGTAATTCAACCTCTAGCTGAGGAAGTAGATTTAGTTGATTGGGCTAAAAGTAATTGTGAATTTATAGAGAATCAGTTATTAAAGCATGGTGCTATCCTTTTTAGAGGATTTCAAGCCGATAGTGTCACGGAATTTGAAAATTTTGCTGCTGCAATTTGTCCAAATTTATTCGGTGACTATGGTGATTTACCTCGTGCTGGAGTCGGTAATAAAGTATATGGTTCTACTCCCTACCCAGCCGACAAAGCCATACTTTTCCACAATGAAAGTTCCCATTTGCATTGTTGGCCTCTGAAAATCTGGTTTTTCTGCGTTCAACCTGCACAACAAGGCGGAGAAACACCAATCATAGACTGTCGCAAAGCCTATCAAATTCTCCCAGCAAAATTACGAGAAAAACTAGCCCAAAAACAATTAATGTATGTTCGTAACTATACGAATAATTTAGATGTTAGTTGGCAAGATTTTTTCCGCACTTCTGATAAAAGTGTAGTTGAAGATTACTGTCGCCAAGCTGGAATTAGTTTTGAATGGTATGGAGACGATGGTTTGATAACTCGTCAAGTTCGCCCAGCATTAGCGGTACATCCTAAAACTGGTGAATCAATATTTTTTAATCAAATTCAATTACACCACATTGCTTATTTGGATGTAAAAACTAGGGAATCTCTGTTATCTTTATTTGATGAGAAAAAACTCCCACGTAATGTTTATTACGTTGATGGTACTTCTATTGAAGATGATGTAATTGCGGAAATTAATCAAGTATATCAACAATCTCAAACTAGCTTTTCGTGGCTGAAAGGTGACATTCTAATGCTAGATAATATGTTAAGCGCTCATGGACGTTCTCCCTATGTAGGACAACGCAAGATTGTAGTAGCAATGGGAGAAATGATCCACAGTAATAATATCGCAAAGCCAAATATGGAGGAAGTATATGCTAACTGAAACTATTAATGGTTTTCGACTTTCTCCGCAGCAAAAACAGCTTTGGTTATTGCAACAAGAAAGCAGTGCTTATATTTCTCAAACTGCTATTTTACTAGAAGGTAATTTAAACAAAGATGCTTTAAAAGCTGCTGTACAAAAAGTTGTATCTTGCCATGAAATATTGCGAACTAGTTTTCGTAAAGTAGTTGGATTTAAATTGCCGATTATGGTGGTAGAAGATAACTGTATGTTTTCATGGCAAGAAATAGATTTAAGCAATTCCGCAACAGAAGCAGTTGCTATTGAATTGGCTTGCCAAAATGAAATCAGGAAACCTTTTATTTTAGAACAAGCACCACTATTACGGGCATCTTTACTCCAACTATCAGTAAAAAAACATATTTTGGTTATTACTTTACCAGCATTATGTGCTGATAATGAGACGCTGAAAAATCTGTTTTGGGAAATTAGCAACTTCTATGGTGATGGTTCAGAAAAAGAAGTTGTGCAGTATGCCCATTTTTCAGAATGGCAAAATCAATTATTAATAGAACCAGAAGCAGAAAGATTTAAAGATTATTGGTGTAAACAAAACTTTTCGGCTCTATCTCAGCTACAGCTTCCTTTTCAAGAGAAAGGAAATAATCAAGGAGAATTTAATCCAGAATCCTGGGAATTCATAATTGATGAACATCTTAATATTGCTATTAAAGCGTGGCTAAAAAAAACAGATTTTTCTTTAGATGAATTCTTGTTTTCATGCTGGCAGATTTTACTGTGGCGGCTGATAAGGCAATCAGAAATTATAGTTGGTTATATTTGTAATGGTAGAGAATATGAAGAATTGCAAAATACTTTAGGATTAATCGCTAAAAATCTACCAAGTTCTAATTGTCTCACACCAGATTTAAGCTTTGAAGAAGTTTTAGTACAAGTTAGACAAGATAAGCAAAATGCTTATGAATGGCAAGAATATTTTGTTTTAGAACAAATAGATAGCCTATCTAAAGAATTACCAATATTATTTGATTTTACTGATTTGCCTGAGAAGCGTTACTTAAATGGTATATCGTTCTCAGTTGATCAACAGTACACCTGTATTGACAAATTCAAGGTTAAGCTTTCTGGATTTGTTAAGGATGACTTTGTAAATCTTAGAGTTGTTTACGATAAAAACCTGTTTCCATCTGTGGCGATCGCTCTTTTAGCCGAGCAATTCCAAATTTTAGTAGCCAGTGCGATCGCCAATCCAAACTTGCCAATTAGTAAGCTGAAAATTCTCCCTAACAATCAGTCGCAGCAACTACTAATTGATTTCAATCAAACCCAGACTGATTATCCACAAGATAAGTGTATTCATCAACTATTTACCGAACAAGCGGTTAAGACACCAGACAACATTGCTGTGGTGTTTGAAGATGAACAACTCAGCTACCGCGAACTCAACAATCAGGCAAATCAATTAGCTAATTATCTCCAGCAGTTAGGAGTTAAACCTGACGTATTGGTGGGGATTTGTTTAGAAAAATCGCATCTGTCAATTGTAGCTATTTTGGCAGTTCTCAAAGCAGGTGGAGCTTACTTACCTTTAGATCCAACTATTCCAGGGGAACGCTTGGGTTTGATGTTGCAAGATGCCCAAGTACAAGTTTTGTTGACTCAGGAAAGCTTAATTGCCAGTTTACCTGCACATACAGCACAAGTAGTCTGTTTAGATAGTTGCAACGCCGCCCAAAACAGGTTTGAAAATCCTGTTAGCAGCGTCACTTGTGAAAATTTGGCTTATGTTATCTATACATCTGGTTCCACAGGGATACCAAAGGGTGTTGCCGTTGAACATCGGCAACTATGCAACTATCTCAACGCCATCCTAGAGAAACTAGATTTACCGGATGCTGCTAGTTTTGCAACTGTCTCCACTTTTGCTGCTGACTTAGGTAACACCGTTATTTTTTCCGCTTTGTGTACAGGCGGATGTCTGCATATTATCTCTCAAGAACGTGCTAGCAACCCTGTGGCGTTAGCTGAGTATTGTCGCCGCCATCCTATCGACTGTCTCAAGATTGTTCCTTCTCATTTGAATGCGCTATTAACTGCGGCTAACCCTGAAGAAATCCTACCATCTCAATTACTTATCCTTGGTGGTGAAGCCGCTAGTTGGGATTTGGTGGCACAAATTCAGCAGCTAAAACCTAGCTGTCAAATTTTGAATCACTACGGCCCAACAGAAGCTACTGTTGGTGTGCTGACATATAAAGTCGAACCGCAAGCCGCTAAATCAGCAACAGTGCCTCTTGGTCGTCCCATTGCTAACACCCAAATCTACGTACTTGATGAACATCTGCAACCTGTCCCCATATCTGTGCCAGGGGAACTGTACATTGGTGGCGCAAACTTAGCGCGGGGCTACCTCAACCGTCCTGAGTTGACTAAAGAACGGTTTATTCCCAATCCTTTTAGTGAGAGAGAAGGGAGTCGTTTGTACAAAACTGGTGATTTAGCCCGCTATTTACCTGATGGCAACATTGAATTTTTGGGACGTAGCGATCGCCAAGTAAAAATTCACGGTTTCCGCATCGAACTAGAAGAAGTGGAAGCTATCTTGCGCCAACACCCAGGCATTAAGCAAGCTGTAGCCACTGTGCGCGAGGAACGCTTAGTTGCTTATGTGGTTTCCCTGTATATCTCTAGTAGCGACCTGCGGCGCTTTATGCAGGAAAGATTACCTGAGTACATGGTGCCGACTGCGTTTGTCATCCTTAATGCCATTCCTCTAACTAAAAACGGGAAGGTAGACTACAAGGCATTACCTGCACCAGAACTGGCATCAGAACTGGAAAAAACATATATCGCACCACGCACACCTCAAGAAGAACAGCTAGCAAAAATTTGGTCAGAAATTCTCGGTTTAAAGCAAGTAGGCATTGAGGATAACTTTTTTGAGTTAGGCGGCGACTCCATCCTCAGCATTCAGGTAATATCAAAAGCGAATCAGGCGGGTTTGCAACTTACTCCCAAGCAATTGTTTGAACATCAGACAATTGCTGAGTTAGCAGCAGTAGCTGAAACAACCGAATCTATAAAGACGGAAACAGGCTTAGTAACTGGAGAAGTACCTCTAACACCGATACAACATTGGTTTTTTGCCCAGAATTTGCCTGACCCTCATCACTGGAATCAGTCAGTATTACTAGAGGTACGGCAGGATTTAGACTTCCAGATATTGGAACAAGTAATCAAGCAGTTATTACAACATCACGATGCACTGCGATCGCGTTTTCAACCTACAGAAAATGGTTGGCAACAAATTAATGCTGCGCCTGACGAGATAATACCTGTTACTAAACTGGATTTATCAGGGCAATCAGCAGCAGAACAAGAAGAGGCTATAGCATCTACTGCTACTGAGTTACAAGCTAGCCTCAACCTTTCTGCTGGGCCTTTGATGCGGGTTGCTTATTTTGACTTCGGCAAAGATAAACTAGCTAGACTGTTAATTATCATTCACCACTTAGTAGTTGATGGTGTCTCCTGGCGAATTTTATTAGAAGATTTGCAGACAGCTTACCAACAACTTAGTCAAGGTGAGGAAATACAGCTACCTGCAAAAACCACAGCCTTTAAGCAATGGGCAGAAAAATTAAGTGAATATGCTCACTCTTCTGGGTTACAATTAGAACTTGAAGACTGGCAGAATCAAACCCAGAAACAAATTACTCATCTGCCAACAGATTTTCCAGAAAATCAAGATGCAAATACAGTAGCTTCTGTACAAACTGTATCAGTTTTACTCAGCAGTGAAGAAACTCAAGCGTTGTTACAAGAAGTACCAAAGGCTTATCAAACCCAAGTTAATGATGTCTTGCTGACAGCCCTAGTTCAGGCTTGCACCCAGTGGACAGGAGATAATTCACTATTACTCACTCTCGAAGGTCACGGACGGGAAGACATTTTCCCAGATGTTAACTTATCGCGCACAGTCGGTTGGTTTACTGCCCAGTTCCCAGTTCTGTTGAGCTTAGGCGATGCTTTCTCGTCAGGAGATGCCTTAAAAACCATTAAAGAGCAGTTACGTAATATTCCTGTTAATGGCATAAACTACGGTGTTTTAAAATACTTAAGCCAGAATAGGAACCTACAACTTGCACCTCAACCTCAGTTAAAATTCAACTATTTGGGGCAATTTGACCAAGTATTATCAGATAGTTCTATTTTTCAACTTGCTGCCCAAACAACTGGTTCAAACCGTAGCTTGCAAGGAAGCCGCAGCCATTTCCTAGAAATTGACGGAATGGTGACTGATGGCAAGCTGCGATTGGATTGGACATATAGCCAGAACATTCATCACCCCACCACTATTGAACGTTTGGCTACTCATTTCATAGAAGCACTACGCCGCTTAATTGCCCACTGTCAATCACAAGAAGCAGGGGGATACACACCTTCAGACTTTCCAGAAGCAGAACTGAACCAAACAGAACTTGACACGCTGCTTGCCAAAATTAGCCAAATGAGTAGGTAGGAACTGTATTTTATGAAAGCAGAGAACATCGAAGATATATACAAACTCTCACCTACACAGCAGGGATTGCTTTTTCATACCCTCTATGCTCCTGATTCGGGTGTGTATTGTGATCAATATAGCATCACCCTCAAAGGCAATCTCAATACTTTGGCTTTTGAGCAAGCTTGGCAGCAATTAGCAAAAAGGCACGCAGTTTTGCGTACTTCTTTCCACTGGGAAGAACTAGATGAACCAATGCAAGTGGTGCATCGACAAGTAAAATTACCACTAGAGCAACAAGACTGGCGGGGGATAAATTCAGGACAACAGCAGCAGCGACTAGAGTCTTTTTTGAAAACAGAGCAAAAGCGCGGCTTTGAACTTTCGCATCCGCCTTTAATGCGGTTAGTGTTGATTCAGTTAACTGATGACGTTTACCAATTCATCTGGAGTAACCATCACATACTGTGGGATGGCTGGTCGCGGGTTGTGCTGTTCAAAGAATTTCTGGAAATTTATCAAGCATTATGCACTAATCAAAATCCATATTTAAAACCTGCTTTTCCCTATCGCAAATATATTACTTGGTTGCGACAGCAAGATTTATCTCAAGCAGAGGCTTTTTGGCGAAATGCCCTCAAAGGATTTACTGCGCCTACACCCTTGGTTGTAGATAAATTTGTCGCCAATACATCCAGCCATCAAGAATATGATGAGCAAAAAATTGAGTTATCGGTAGCAACTACAGAAAAACTCAAATCTTTTGCACGCCAATATCAAATCACTGTCAATACTTTAGTACAAGGAGCTTGGGCTTTACTTCTGAGCCGATATTCTGGTGAAGATGATGTGGTTTTCGGGGCTAATACTTCTGGTCGTCCAGTTACTTTACCAGGAGTGGAATCAGCAGTTGGGTTATTTGTAAATACCTTGCCTGTGCGAGTGCGGGTGAATGGGAATGATGCTATTATTTCTTGGCTGAAAACACTTCAAACTGAACAAGCTCAAGCACGGCAGTATGAGTATAGTCCCTTGGTTCAAATTCAGGGATGGAGTGAAATCTCTAAGGGTGTACCTTTATTCCAAAGTTTCATTGCCTTTGAAAACTATCCTGTAGATTCTTCTTTACTCCAAGGCAAAGAAAACCTAGAGATTGATGGATTTAGTGCCGTTAATCGCAGCAACTATCCTCTCAGCCTCATTGTAGCCCCCCTAGTGCAGTTACAGCTTCAGATTAACAGCGATCGCCACTGCTTTGATGTTGCCACCATCACCAGAATGCTAGGACATTTGCAAACTGTGCTAGAGGGCATGGCTGCAAATCCAGAACGGCAGTTAAAAGATGTACCGTTGTTAACGGAGACTGAACAACATCAATGCCTAGTAGAGTGGAATAATACCCAAATTGAATATCCGGTAAACCTTTGCATACATCAGCTATTTGAAGCTCATGTAGAGAAAACACCAGATGCGATCGCACTCACATTTGCCGATCAACACCTAACTTACCATGAGCTAAATTGCCGTGCCAACCAACTGGCACACCACCTCCAGAAGTTAGGAGTCGGGTCAGAGGTACAGGTGGGAATTTGTGTTGAGCGTTCCTTGGAAATGGTGATTGGACTATTAGCCATCCTCAAAGCTGGTGGTGCTTATGTGCCAATAGATCCAAGTTATCCCCAGTCACGGCAAGGTTTCATCCTCAAAGATGCCCAAATTCGGGTATTACTTACCCAACAAGATGTAATAACCAAATTACCAGAACATCAAGCTCAGGTCATCTGCTTGGACTCCGACTGGATAACCATTTCCCAGGAAAGCACCAAAAATCCTGACAACAGCAATTTAACACCTGAAAACTTAGCATATATCATTTACACCTCTGGCTCTACAGGTCAGCCAAAGGGTGTATTGATACCTCATGCTAATGTTGTTCGTCTGTTACGAGCAACTCAATCATGGTTCCATTTCAACAAACATGATGTATGGACGCTTTTCCACTCATTCGCTTTCGACTTCTCAGTTTGGGAACTCTGGGGCGCTCTCTGCTATGGCGGACGAGTGGTAGTAGTTTCTTACTTGGTAAGCCGTACACCACAAGCTTTTTGTGACTTATTGTGTCAAGAGCGAGTAACTATTCTTAACCAAACACCGTCAGCTTTCCGGCAACTGATGCAGCAGGAACAATTATCTGGCAAGACCTTTGCTGATAACCTGCGCTTGGTAATCTTTGGTGGAGAAGCACTTGATATCCAAAGTTTAGCACCTTGGTTTGAGCGTCACGGAGAGCATTCTCCGCAATTGGTAAATATGTACGGTATTACTGAAACAACAGTACACGTCACCTATCGTCCCCTAACTTTAGCAGACCTGAGAACAGCAAGTGCTAGTGTCATAGGTCGTCCGATTCCAGACTTGCAAGTATATGTGCTGGATAAGCACAATTCACTACTGCCGATTGGTATTCCTGGCGAGATGTGTGTTGGTGGCGCTGGTTTAGCTAGAGGTTATCTCAACCGTCCCGAATTAACCAGCCAAAAGTTTATTCCCAACCCCTATAGTAACAAGCCAAGCGATCGCCTTTACAAATCAGGCGATTTAGCTCGCTACTTACCTAATGGAGAACTTGAATACTTAGGACGTATCGACCATCAAGTAAAAATCCGAGGCTTTCGCATTGAGCTAGGGGAAATTGAGGCACTAC
Source organism: Nostoc sp. UCD121 (assembly GCF_014222285.1). Classification (GTDB taxonomy): domain Bacteria; phylum Cyanobacteriota; class Cyanobacteriia; order Cyanobacteriales; family Nostocaceae; genus Nostoc. Next base: position 52,844 of record NZ_JACKZS010000006.1, on the reverse strand, counting down.
TGAGACAACACACAGATGTGCGAGAAACTGTAGTTTTACTCCGAGAGGATCAACTTGGTAATAAACAGTTGGTAGCTTACATTGTTGCCAACTCTGAGCAATTTCCAACAACCAGCGAATTGCGAAACTGGCTTAAAGTGCAACTGCCAGATTATATGGTACCTTCGGGATTCGTGTTGCTAGAAGCACTGCCTTTAACATCTAACGGAAAAGTTGATCGTCAGGCATTACCTACACCCAATACAGCTAGGCCAGAATTAGATGAAGCTTACATGGCTCCTTCCACGTTAGAAGAGAAGGCGCTGGTGGATATTTGGGTTCAAGTCCTTGATGTTGAACAAGTCGGCATTCACGATAACTTCTTTGCATTAGGTGGAGATTCAATTCGTAGTATCCAGGTATTAAGCAAAGCCAAGGAGCGTGGCTTGAGCCTTTCGTTACAGCAGATATTTCAACATCAAACAATTCATCAACTAGCTCAAGAACTCACAACTGCAAAAGCCAACATTGCTGTAATAGAACAAGTCCAACCGTTTAACCTGATATGTGAAGAGGATTTGTGTAAGTTACCCAACGATGTAGAGGATGCTTACCCCTTGACTATGCTCCAGGCGGGAATGCTGTTTCACAGTCAGTATAGTGTGAATACCAAAGCTTATCACAACGTTTCTAGCATTCATCTCAAAGCTCCTTTCGACTTTGAGAAATTGCATACCGCAATACAACAACTGGCAAACCGTCATCCGGTACTACGTACTTCATTTGATTTGAGTAATTTTAGCGAACCGTTGCAGTTAATCCATAAAACTGTTTCTGTCCCTTGCCAGCTTGAGGATTTGCGCCACCTCTCTGCTACTGAACAAGAAGAAACACTGACTGCTTCGTTTGAAGCCGAGAAAACCAACAAGTTTGACTGCACAATTGCACCGCTTTTGCGCTTTCAAATCCATCGTCGTAGCGAAGACACATTTCAGTTTAGCTTTACCGAACACCATGCTATTCTCGATGGTTGGAGTGTGGCTTCGATGCTGACTGAGTTGTTTGAACACTATTTCTTCCTGTTGGGCAAAAAAGTTTCTCCAATTCAGCCACCACCAGCAAACGCATTCCGTAATTTTGTAGCTTTGCAGAAACAAGCTCTCCAGTCGGAGGAATGCCAACGTTATTGGATGCAAAAGTTCAATGACAGTCCAACGACAACAATACCTCGCCGACCCGTTTCCCAAAGGTCTGCTGACAAAACTTCAGAAGTTCGTGTTGTGCAAGTACCTATCAATTCAGATATTTCGGAAAGGCTGAAGAAACTGGCTCAGTCTAATAAAGTTCCACTCAAGAGCGTGCTTTTTGCGGCACATCTAAGAGTAATCAATAAGCTGTGCCGTGAGTCAGAAGTAGTAACACTAGTTTCATCTAATGGGCGGCCAGAAACAACTGATGGTACTCGCTGTCTTGGGCTTTTCCTCAATCCTTTACCATTTCGGATGAAACTGCCTCAAGGCAATTGGACGGATTTGATAACCCAGGTTTTTCAAACTGAGCAGGAGTTATTACCCTTTCGATGGTATCCAATGGCTCAGATTCAAAAAGATTTAGGCGGGCAACGTCGCTTTGAAACTTGTTTTAATTTCACTCACTTTCATGTTTACCAGCGTATTGAAACATTAACTGATTTAGAGGTTTTAGATACAAAGGGATTTAACATTACAGACTTTGTTGTATTAGCTGAGTTCAGACTAAATGTAATTTCCTCTCAAATCGAACTTTCATTATGTTGTAATACTGCTGAATTATGTAACCAGCAAATAGAAGAAATTTCTAATGAGTACGCCCAGACTATTACAGCAATAGCTCAATTACCAGATGAAGAATACGAAATTTTTTATGGTGGTAACAATCAAGAATTTATCAATGAACGACAAGTAAAAGAGATAGATAAGTCAAGCATTCAAAAATTAAAACTTGCTAAACGTAAAACACTTCATGGGTTGTAATTTAAAAGATTAGCATATACTATGAAAAAAGAAGATGTTCAAATCCCCAGCCTCAAAAAGTTAGGTTATATCACTCGAAAAAGTTTCAAAATATCTCAAAATTCACTCATTGAGACAAAGCAGCTACTACCAGAAAGTACCATTCCTATGGTAGTGGAGCCTGCTATATCAGGAGTCAATTTATTAGAATGGGCTACGAGCAACAAGGAGGTTATTGAAACATTGTTGCTAAAGCATAGAGCCTTACTTTTCCGAAATTTTAATATTAATACAACAGTTCTGTTCAACGAGTTCGTCAAACTAACTTCTAGCGGACAGTTACTAGAATACCGCGATCGCTCCTCACCACGTCATGAAGTTGGTGATAAAATCTATACATCTACAGATTACCCTGCCGAGCAAAGTATTTTCTTACATAACGAGGGTACTTATTGGTTAACTTGGCCGCTCAAAATTTACTTTGGCTGTTTAATTGCAGCACAACAGGGCGGGGAAACTCCAATTGCTGACTGTCGTAATATTTTTCAGCGCATTCATCCTAAGATTCGGGAAAAATTTATAGAAAAACAAGTTTTGTATGTCCGTAACTATAATGATGGTTTTGGACTGACTTGGCAGACAGTTTTTCAAACTAGAGACAAAGCTGTAGTAGAAGAATATTGCCACAGAAATGCCATTAAATTTGAGTGGAAAGATGGTGAGCGTTTGCAGACTCGTCAAGTCCGTCAAGCAGTTGCTAAACACCCAAAAACTGGTGAATTAGTTTGGTTTAATCACGCTACTTTTTTTCACGTTTCTACACTTGAACCTACACTTAGAAATGCTTTATTAGCAGAGTTTAGAGAAGAAGATTTACCCAACAATACCTATTATGGTGATGGTTCGCCTATTGAACCAGAAGTTTTAGAAGAACTACGCACAGCCTATCAGCAAGAAATGGTTCTATTCACTTGGCAACCAGGAGATTTATTGATGTTAGATAATATGTCAGTCGCTCATGGTCGTTCGCCATTTGTTGGACAACGTAAGGTTGTAGTGGGGATGGCAGATCCGTTTACTAATCCTCTTTTTTAAACGCAGACGGGTGCGGAGGAAAGGAGAGGAATAAGAGAATAAGTTTCAGCTAAAAATAATTAAATAGAAACATTAGTTATAGGAATGTAGTTATGCAAATGCTCAATAATACATCGCTAGCAGAAGATGTAGCAGGTTATCGACTTTCTCCACAGCAAGAGCATTTATGGAAATTGCAGTCGGTTACTCAAGATAATTCTTATATTGCTCAGTGTGCTGTTTGTATTGATGGCAAATTTGATGTAGAGATTCTCAAGAAGTCTTTACAGAATGTTGTTAATCAGCATGAGATACTCCGCACGAGTTTTCGTTGTTTACCAGGAATGACGATTCCGTTACAGGTAATAGCTGATAGCCAAGATATATCAATTAATTATTATGACATAAGTGATTTTCCTGCTGAAGAGAAAGATAAAAACATAGAGTTATTTCTAACTCAATATAAGACTGATAATTTAAATTTTGAACAAATAGTTTTACAAATAGATTTAATTAAAGTTTTACCCAAACAGTATATATTGCTTGTAAGTGTACCAGCGATGATTTCTGATGGGATTGGACTTCGTAATTTGGTACATGAAATTAACCGTTTTTATGCAGCTACTATAAATAAGGAACAATTATCTGATGAAGTGCTGCAATATGCAGATATTGCTGAATGGCAACATGAATTACTGACAGCAGAAGAAGCTAATTTAGGAAAAGCATACTGGCAACAGCAAGAGCTTCCTAGTTCTTTTGGTGTTCAGCTTCCTTTTGAACAACAAGTTTCTGAAGATATTGCAGTTTTTCAATCTCAGGAATACAGATTGAAAATTGATAAAAATCTATTAGCTGATATTGAAAAAATATTCATATCACAAAAGGAAACGAATTATTTAGCTGAATTTTTATTAACTTGCTGGCAAATTGTCTTAGGGCGAAATCTCGGTAATCCTGAAATAGTTGTCGGTAAATTATATGATGGTCGTAAGTATGAAGAATTACAAGGTGCTATTGGGTTATTTGCTAAATATTTACCGATCGCATCTCGTTTACAGCCAGATTTGTCATTTAAAGAGACATGGCAACAAGTTCAAGAATTAGTTAGCCAAGGCTATCAATGGCAAGATTATTTTTCTTGGCAAGAGTATAGTAAAAATTTATCTATTTCTTTCTTACCATTCTGTTTTGAATTTACAGAGCAAGCACAGCAAGAATCTGCTAATACAGTTACATTTAATTTCTATAAAGAGTATGTAAATATTGACAGGTTTAAACTTAAACTATCTTGCCTTTGCCAAAAAGGTGATTTAGCTGTTGACTTGTATTATGATGCAAGTTTATTTAAAGCAGAGGATATTGAACGTTTAGCATTACAATTTCAGCAGTTATTATTTAGTGTTACTCGTAATCCTAATGCTGCGATTAGCGATTTAGAAATTTTGAGCGATCACGAGCTTGAAAAACTCCTATTTGAGTTTAACAACACTCAAATAAATTATGATCGTTCTCAATTAATTCATCAGCTATTTGAAGCGCAAGCAGAACGCACACCAGATAATATTGCGGTAGTATTTAATAACCAGCAATTAACCTATCGTGAATTGAATGAACGTGCTAATAAACTAGCTAATTATCTACAGAAATTAGGTGTTAAGCCAGAAGTATTAGTGGGGATTTGTGTAGAGCGATCGCTCTCAATGGCAATTGGTATTCTTGCCATTCTCAAAGCAGGTGGAGCTTATTTACCATTAGATCCAACCTATCCTTCAGAACGCCAGCAATTTATCCTTAAAGATACCCAAACGCCAGTATTATTAACTCAGCAATCTTTGCTGAAAAATTTACCAGAAAATACAGCAAAAATCATCTGCTTAGATATTGACTGGGAAACATTTGTATCTGAAAGCCACGGCAATCCTACTGTGGCAATGACATCTGCCAACTTAGCTTATATTATTTACACTTCTGGTTCTACAGGGAAACCTAAAGGTGTACAAATAACTCATCAAAATTTAGTCAACTCCACACAGGCACGCCTTAATTACTATCAAGAACCTGTTAGTAGTTTCTTATTACTTTCTTCCTTTGCATTTGATAGTTCTGTCGCAGGTATTTTCTGGACACTATGCTCTGGTGGAACTTTAGTATTTCCCCAAGCAGAGGTAGAGCAGGATATACCACAGTTACTAAATTTAATTACTCAAAATCAGGTAACTCATTTATTAAGTTTACCTTCCTTATATAAGGTTATTTTAGAACAAGCAACCAAACAAGAATTAGTTTCGCTGCAAAGTGCGATTGTTGCGGGTGAACCTTGCCCACCAGAACTGGTTGCTCGTCATTTAGAACAACTTCCTCACACATCTTTATTTAACGAATATGGCCCAACAGAAGCTACAGTTTGGAGCAGTGTTTATCATTGCTGTTCGCCAGAAATAGCCGCTTCAGTATCTATTGGTCGCCCAATTGCAAACGCACAAATTTATTTACTTGACCCTAATTTACATCCTGTTCCTTTGGGGGTGGCTGGTGAAGTATATATCGGTGGCGATGGTTTAGCTAGAGGCTACCTGAACCATCCTGATTTAACAGCAGAACGTTTTATTCCCAATCCATTTAGCAATAACCAAACGGGATTGCGCTTATATAAAACTGGTGATTTAGCCCGCTATTTACCAGACGGAAATATAGAATTTCTCGGTCGGATTGACCAGCAAGTAAAAATTCGGGGTTTCCGCATTGAATTAGGCGAAATTGAAGTCGCATTAGCCCAACATCCGAACATTAGGGCAAATGTAGTTGTAGCCAGAGAAGAAAAATCTGGTCAAAAACGTTTAGTAGCTTATATAGTTCCACAACCGGGACAAGTCGCTCCTACTTTGAGCGACTTGCGTCATTTTCTGGAAGAAAAGTTACCAGACTACATGGTGCCATCTACTTTTGTACGTATAAGCACTATACCCCGTCTCCCTAATGGCAAGATTGACTTAAAAGCTTTGCCAGATCCGGAATTGTCTGGAACTTTTGTGGCTCCTCGCACTGCTGTAGAGAAGATATTAGCTGACATTTGGGCGCAAGTATTACGGCTGGAAAAAGTTGGTATTCAGGACAATTTCTTTGAGTTAGGCGGCGATTCTATCCTGAGTATTCAAATTGTTGCCAAAGCTAATCAAGCAGGTTTTCAACTTACTCCTAAACAAGTTTTTGACCGCCCTACAATTGCAAAATTAGCAGAGGTAGTTAGTATTAATGAAAGCATCTCAGCAGAACAAGGGCTGATAACTGGTGAAGTACCCCTCACACCGATTCAACACTGGTTTTTTGCACAAAATCGACCCGATGTATACCATTGGAATCAGTCTTTATTGTTAGAAATACAGCAAGGACACAACCTCAGCCTATGGGAGCACGTGGTACAGCATTTAGTTGAACATCATGATGTACTCCGCCTGCGTTTTCATTGTCAAGCATCCGCCTGGGAACAAATTATCTCTGCTTCCGAAGCAACAGCGATATTTACACGTATAGATTTGTCAGCGCTACAAGAACTTGAGCAAAAAACAGCTATTGAAAAAACAGCTACCGAACTCCAAGCTAGCCTTAATTTATCAGATGGGCCGGTGGTGAAATTTGCTTTGTTTGAATTAGGCGCACAAACCAGCAGCCGCCTGTTAATTATCATCCACCACTTGGCTGTAGATGGTATTTCTTGGCGAATCTTACTAGAAGATTTGCAAACAGCATATCAGCAGTTAAATCAGGATGAGGCAATACATTTACCAAATAAGACGACCTCATTCCAAGAGTGGGCTTGTCGTTTGCAGGAATATGCTCAATCTCCAACGCTCAAGCAAGAGTTAAATTACTGGTTGACACAACTAGAAAAACCAATTTCGACCTTACCTGTAGACTATGCTGGAGGTAAAAATACGGTAGCTGAGGCTCGTACTATTGCAGTTTCCCTCAGCCAGCAAGAAACTCAAGCTTTGCTACAGGATGTGCATCAGGCTTATCACACCCAAATTAACGATGTGTTACTGACAGCACTGGTGCAAGCATTTGCAGAGCAAATGGGAGAAAATTCGCTGCTGCTGGAACTCGAAGGACACGGGCGTGAGGACATTTTCTCCGATGTGAACTTGTCGCGCACTGTTGGTTGGTTTACTACCCATTTTCCGGTGCTGCTGAATTTAGGAACTGTCAAAGATTTGGGAAATGCTTTGAAGGTTGTAAAAGAGCAACTGCGTTCTATCCCCAATCGCGGACTCGGCTATGGTGTACTGCGTTACCTCAGCGATGAGGGAGAAAAACTACAAGGCTTACCCCAAGCTGAGGTACTTTTTAACTATTTAGGGCAAACAGACCAAGTAATGTCGCAGTCTTCCCTGTTTGCACCTGCAAAAGAATCCACAGGTTCAGCCCGTAGCCTGCGGGGTAGCCGAGTTTATCTACTGGAAGTTGTAGCAATTGTGACTGGCAGTCAACTGCAAGTGAATTGGACTTACAGCGAAGCGATACATCAGCGAGCCACAGTTGAAAAATTAGCGAATAGTTTTATTAAAGCATTGCGATCGCTCATTACTCATTGCCAATCTCCTGAAGCTATTGGTTTCACGCCTTCAGACTTCCCCCAAGCCAAGTTGAATCAACAGGACTTGGACAAATTTTTGGCAAAAATCAACCAACAAGCTTAGGAGGCAAGTTAATGAATACAGCTAATATCGAAAATATCTACGAACTTTCCCCAGTCCAGCAGGGTATTCTCTTTCACAACTTGTATGAATCCGAATCTGGAGCCTATTTTGTGCAGTTGAGCTATGGCTTACGGGGAATGCTCAATATTGCCGCTTTTGAACGGGCTTGGGAAAGAGTCGTGGCTCACCACTCACCTTTGCGTACTAGTTTCCATTGGGAAGGACTTGACAAACCGCTACAAGTTGTCCATAAACAAGTCCAATTACCTCTAGAACAACTAGATTGGCGGGGAATAAATCCAGATGAACAGCAAGAGAAATTCCAGGCATTTTTGTTGAGCGATCGCCAACAGGGTTTTAACTTGTCTAATGAATCACTGTTGCGCCTAACTTTGATTTGTTTGGATGATCAGCATTACCACTTTATCTGGAGTTCCCATCACATTATCCTCGATGGCTGGTCAGGAGCTTTAGTATTCAAAGATTTTGTTTTACTTTACGAAGCGTTGTGTCGCGGTGAAGAAATCACCTTACAATCTAGCGATCGCTTCGCTGGATATATTGCTTGGTTACAACAGCAAGATTTATCTCAAGCCGAGGTCTTTTGGCGACAAACACTTCAAGGAGTCACAGCACCCACCCCCTTAACTAATCTCGAAGTTCACAGTTTATCGGCTCAAGCAGAAAAGTATCTTGAACAAAGGCTCAAACTCTCGCCTGCAACTACAACAGCCCTCAAATCGTGGGCAAAACAGCATCAACTGACCTTAAACACCATAGTTCAAGGGGCTTGGGCTTTGCTTCTTAGTCGATATAGCGGTGAAGATGAGGTAGTGTATGGTGTTACAGTTTCCGGTCGTCCAGTAGACCTACCAACTGCTGAGTCAATGGTAGGAATATTCATCAACACCCTACCTTTGCGGGTAAAGTTGGATGGTGAAATGTTGTTACTGCCTTGGCTTGAGCAGTTACAACGTCAATTGTTAGAAATCCGTCAGTATGAATATAGTCCACTGGTAGAAATTCAAGGTTGGAGTGAAATACCACGAGGTTTGCCGTTATTTGAAAGCATCGTGGTGTTTGAAAATTATCCTGTGGATCGGGCGTTGTCTGATTGGCAAAAAAACTTAGAAATTGAGACTCTCAGCGCCCTTGACCATACGAATTATCCCCTAACTATTAGCGTTATTCCAGGATCTGAGTTAGAAATCAGAATTGCTAGCGATCGCACTCGTTTTGATACCGCTACCATTACGCGAATGCTAGGTCATTTCCAGACATTGCTGGAAGGAATGGCGGCTAATCCAGAGGTGCGCCTTTACGAGTTACCACTTTTAACCGCAGCCGAGAAACATCAACTACTAGTAGAGTGGAATAAAACTCAAACTGATTATCCACAAAACCAATGCCTGCATCAGTTATTTGAGGCACAGGTAGAGAAAACACCAGATGCGGTAGCTGTAGTATTTGCAGAACAAAGCCTTACCTATCAACAACTGAATCAGCGCGCGAATCAGTTAGCACGCTATTTGCAACTGTTAGGGGTAAGCGCGGAAGTACCAGTGTGTATTTGTGCTGACCGTTCCATTGAAATGGTAGTGGGGTTATTAGGAATCTTAAAAGCTGGAGGTGCTTATGTACCGCTTGACCCGACTTATCCTCTAGAGCGTTTGGAATACATTCAGCAAGATGTGCGCTCACCAGTACTGCTGACCCAAAGCCAACTAACAGCACATCTGTCAAGCCAATCAGCACAAGTGGTTTGCCTAGATACAGACTGGGAAGAAATTAAACAACAAACTCCAGAAAACCTGACAACTGCAACCAAACCAAACAACCTGGCTTATGTGATTTACACGTCCGGTTCCACAGGGCAGCCTAAAGGAGTAGAAATCGCTCACAGCAATGTGGTCAACTTCTTATCTGCGATGCAACAATCTGTGGAATTGAATCAACAGGATGTACTAGTAGCAGTAACTACCTTAGCATTTGACATTGCTGCCTTAGAAATATTCTTGCCACTAACAATTGGTGCGCGTGTGGTCGTAGCCAGCCGAGAAGTTGCCAGAGATGGAGTACAACTTTCATCTCTGCTGACCAATTCTCAAGCCACCGTTATGCAAGCTACACCAGCTACCTGGCGCATATTACTTTCAGCAGGTTGGCAGGGTAGCAAGCACCTCAAGATCCTTTGTGGTGGGGAAGCCTTATCACGGCAATTAGCTAATCAGTTGTTGCCGCAGTGTCATCAAATGTGGAACTTGTATGGCCCAACAGAAACAACTATCTGGTCTACAGTCGAGCAGGTACAATGGGGCGAAGACACAGTAACTATTGGTCGCCCCATTAGCAACACTTACATATATATCTTAGACAACAACTTGCAGCCCACACCAATAGGCGTGCCAGGCGAACTGCATATTGGTGGTACTGGGGTAGCTCGTGGATATTGGCAACGTCCGGAATTGACTGCTCAAAAGTTTATCACTCATCCGTCCCAGCCCGACCAAAAACTTTACAAAACCGGTGATTTAGTTTGCTACAGGAGTGATGGCAAGATTGAATATATCGGTCGCCTTGATTATCAGGTAAAGATTCGGGGTTTTCGGATTGAATTGGCAGAAATCGAGGCAGTATTGGCAAAACACTCTGATGTGCAACAGGCGGTGGTGATTGCCAAGCAAGATTCTCTGATTGCCTATGCAGTGTTACGTTCTGGGCAAACAACCACAATTGGCGAACTACGAGATTTTCTCAAGCAGAAGTTGCCATACTATGTGGTGCCTCAGACATTTGTGTTATTGGACAGTCTGCCTTTGACTCCTAATGGCAAAGTCAACCGCAAAGCTTTAGCAGATGCCGATACAGCCATAGCTAATTTCAATGATGCTTTTGTGCCTCCTCATAACGCTATTGAGGAAGTATTAGCTGGAATTTGGGCAAAAATTCTCCTTGTTGAGCGAGTTGGCATTCACGACAACTTTTTTGACTTAGGGGGACACTCCTTGTTAGCTACTCAAGTTATCTCCCGCATTCGTGAAACTTTTAAATTAGACCTACCTCTGCGTTCTTTATTTGAGTCACCCACGGTAGCGGAATTATCCCCAAGACTAATTGCCCATGAAACTAAACCAGGAATGACGGCAAAGATAGCACAAATCTTGAAACAGCTAGAGGGTATGTCTGCCGAAGAGGCAAAACAAGCACTTGAGAACCGGAAAGCAAATAAACAAGTGAGGGCATGATGGACGCACAACAACTGGAACTACTTGCTTACTTGCTAGAAGAAGAAGGAATCGCATCTCCCGAAATGCAGACGATTTCTCCGAGGGAGAGTTCGGAGAATCTGCCACTATCTTTTGCACAACAACGTTTGTGGTTTCTCAATCAGTTAGAACCAGACAGCCCTTTTTATAACATTTCTGCTGCCTTACGCCTGAATGGTGTACTTAATGTCGCCGCGCTGGAACAGAGTTTTAACGAAATCATCCAGCGTCATGAGGTTTTGCGAACCACATTTAATGTTGTGGATGGAGAACCAATTCAGGTAATTAATCCCCAACAAAAGCTCACCATTAAGTTAATTAACTTGACAGCTTTACCAGCCCAAAAGCGAGAAACTGAGGCACAACAGTTAGTAAATAAAGAAGCTGGGCAACCTTTTGATTTAGCAACTGGGCCATTAGTGAGAAGTACGTTGCTATGTCTGGATGAAGCCGAACACATTTTACTGTTTACCATGCACCATATTATTAGTGATGGTTGGTCAACAGACATATTGGTGCGTGAAGTAGCAAATCTTTACGAATGTTATTGCAACGGCAAGCCTTCTCTACTGCCAGAATTGCCTATTCAATATGCTGACTATGCTGTTTGGCAGCGACAATGGTTACAAGGTGAAGTGTTGACAACTCATCTAGATTACTGGAAACAGCAATTAGGAGACAGCCTACCAGTTTTAGAGTTACCCACCGACCGACCTCGACCTCATGTCCAAAGTTACCAAGGGGCAGTGCAATCTTTCCAGTTACCGAAGGATGTGAAAGTTGCTTTAAAAACTTTGAGTCAGCAGGAAGGTTGCACCCTGTTTATGACTCTGTTAGCAGCTTTCAAAGTTCTGCTATATCGTTATACAAGTACTGAGGATATTGTAGTTGGTTCGCCAATTGCTAATCGCGATCGCTCTGAAATAGAAGGGTTAATTGGCTTTTTTGTCAATACATTAGTGTTGCGGACTAACTTATCAGATAACCCCACCTTCCGAGAACTGCTAGGTAGAGTGCGCGAAGTTACATTAGGAGCTTATGACCACCAAGATTTACCTTTCGATTTGTTAGTAGAAGAACTTAAGCCCCAGCGTGACTTGAGCCATACACCACTATTCCAAGTTATGTTTGTTCTCCAGAATGCGCCAATGTCGGCAGTGGAGTTATCGGGCTTAACCTTACAGGCTTTGCAAAGTGAATCTAGCACCGCCAAGTTTGATTTAACTTTATTGATGGAGGAAACAGAGTCAGGAATCAGAGGTGGTTTAGAATACAACACTGATTTGTTTGATGCTGCCACTATTGCCCGGATGGCAGAACATTTACAAACAATACTTGCAAGTATTGTTGCCAATCCTGAACAACAAATAGCACAACTGCCCTTACTAACGACAAATCAGCAGCATCAGTTATTGACGTGGAATTACACTCACGCAGAATATCCTTTAAATAAGTGTATTCATGAGTTATTTGAGGAGCAGGTAGAAAAAACACCTGATGCGGTAGCAGTAGTCTTTGAAGACCAACAATTAACCTACCAAGAGTTAAATACCAAAGCCAATCAACTCGCCCACTACTTGCAAAAGTTAGGTGTAGCTCCTGATGTCTTAGTCGGTATTTGCATTGAGCGTTCTTTAGAAATGGTCGTAGGATTGCTGGGCATTATCAAAGCAGGTGGCGCTTATGTACCGCTTGACCCTGCTTATCCTTCTGAACGCTTGGCATTTATGCTTTCTGATGCGGGCGTATCGGTGTTACTGGCTCAGAAATATCTACAAGATGTAATATCTCAAACATCAGCGCAGATAGTCTATTTAGACCAAGACTGGGATACCGTAGCCCAACATAGTAACGACACCCCAAACAGCACAGTTCAACCGGAAAACCTAGCTTATGTGATTTACACATCCGGTTCCACAGGGCAACCGAAAGGTGTGATGATTCCCCACCGCGCCCTCTGTAATCATACGCTGTGGATGCAAACAGAATTCCCCCTCACAGCGACAGACCGCGTTCTGCAAAAAACGCCGTTTAGCTTTGATGCTTCAGTTTGGGAATTCTATGCGCCTTTGTTAGCAGGTGGAAAGTTGATTTTAGCTGAACCTGGAGGACATAAAGATAATGCTTATCTTCTGGACTTGATTGTACAACAGCAGGTAAGTATTGTGCAATTTGTACCTTCACAGTTGCGATCGCTTTTAGCAGAACAAAAAATATACAACTGCCAAAGTCTGCGCCGAGTGTTTTGTGGTGGGGAAGTATTAACAATTGACCTGCAAGAACGCTTTTTTACAGTTCTGCCAAATGTGGAACTGTGCAATCTCTACGGCCCAACAGAGGCGACAATTGATACAACTTATTGGCGATGCCGACCAGAAGGTGAACAAAGATCAGTACCGATAGGAAAGGCGATCGCAAACGCTCAAATCTATCTGTTAGACTCGCACTTACAGTTAGTACCTGTGGGTGTGCCTGGTGAAATTTACATTGGTGGTGATGGTTTGGCACGGGGTTATCTCAACCAACCAGAGTTGACAGCACAAAAATTTATCGTTAATCCCTTTACTGGTGACACCCAACTATACAAAACAGGAGACTTAGGACGTTATTGCTCAGATGGTACGCTAGAGTTTCTTGGACGCATTGACAACCAAGTGAAACTCCGGGGTTTCCGAATTGAGTTAGCCGAGATAGAAGCACAGTTAAGTCAACACCCAGGAGTTAGACAAAATGTAGTTGTAGTGCGTGAAGACTTCCCTGGTCAACAGCATTTAGTTGCTTATATTGTCTCTCATCGGCAGCATTTCCCTACAGTTACCGAATTGCGTAGCTTCTTGAAACAGACTTTGCCAGACTATATGGTACCGTCAGTTTTTATTCCATTAGATGCCCTGCCAGTATTACCCAACGGCAAGGTAGATCATAAGTCTTTACCAATACCCGATACCAACAGACCAGAGTTAGCAGGAGATTTTGTTGCTCCACGCAATTTTATAGAAGAAAAGCTAGTCCAGATTTGGGGCGAAGTTATCCGAGTAGAAAATATTGGCATTTATGATAACTTCTTTGAGTTAGGTGGAGATTCTATCCTCAGCTTACAAGTAATTGCGAAAGCCAATCAAGCTGGTTTGCAACTGACACCCAAGCAACTATTTGAATACCAAACTATTGCTGAACTAGCAGGCGTAGCAAATACAACTACGGTATTACAGGCAGAACAAGGCATTGTTACGGGTTCTTTACCCTTGACTCCGATTCAGCATTGGTTCTTTGAACAGGCGCTTCCTGAACCTCACCACTGGAATCAGGCAGTTATATTAGAAGTGCCTGCGAACTCTGACCCCAGTCTTTGGGAGCAGGTTGTACAAAAATTACTTGTACATCATGATGCACTGCGTTCATGCTTTACACATCTCCCCAACTCTTGGAAACGCTACGCGAAGGGAGAATCGCAATTTGTGCAAACTGCATTTGGTTGGGATGCAAGTCACGTTGCTCCCGAACAAACCACACCTTTTTCAGTAGTAGATTTATCTGAACTACCCAATAATCAGCAAACAGAGGCAATTGAAGCCACAGCAGCATCATTGCAAAGTAGTTTAAACCTCTGCACAGGGCCACTGTTGCGAGTTGTTCTTTTCCAATTAGGGAGGCAACAACCTAGTCGCCTGCTAACAATCATTCATCATTTGGTAGTTGATGGGGTTTCCTGGCGGATTTTATTAGAAGATTTACAAACTGCTTACCTACAACTCAGCCAAGGACAGAAAATACAACTCCCAGCAAAAACAACTTCGTTTAAACAGTGGGCAGAAAGTCTTAGGGAATATGCCCAATCGCCGCTAGTAAAATCAGAATTAGATTATTGGCTAAGTAAACCATATAAGCAAATTTCTCCTTTACCTGTAGACTTAAATGGTGAAAATACAGTAGCTTCGGCTGCAAGTGTATCAGTTGCACTCACCCCTCAAGAAACCCAAGCTTTACTTCAGGAAGTCCCCTCTGCCTATCAAACCCAAATTAATGATGTATTACTAACAGCATTGGTACAAGCTTTTTACCAATGGACAGGGAAAAATTCTCTGTTGGTTGACTTAGAAGGGCACGGACGAGAAGACATAATTCCTCATGTTGACCTGTCACGCACAGTCGGCTGGTTTACTACTATCTTCCCGGCCTTTTTGGATTTAGAGCAAGCTGTTGATCCGGGAGAAGCATTAAAGACTATTAAAGAGCAGTTGCGGAGCATTCCCAACCGAGGAATTAATTACGCCATACTGCGCTATCTCAGCAATGATGAACAACTACAAAGCTTACCTCAAGCTGAAGTGATATTTAATTATTTAGGTCAATTCGATCAGGTACTTTCGGAGTCGTCAATATTTCGCCCTGCTCAAGAATCTACTGGCCCAATGCAGAGTCAGAAAGGAAACCGTAACTGTTTGTTGGAAGTGAACGGGCTGATTGTTGGGGGTCAGTTGCAACTGGATTGGACTTATAGCACAGCATTACATCAACAAGCCACTGTTGAAAAACTGGCTCAAGGATTTATTGAAGCATTGCGATCGCTAATTGTCCACTGTCAGTCCCCCAACGCTGGCGGGTTCACTCCCTCTGATTTTTCTCAGATGCAGTTTAGTCAACAAGAACTAGATCAATTAATGGCAGAACTCGGCTAATTCTTAGGTAATTAATAATGAACAAAAAAAATATTGAAAATATTTATCCGCTATCACCTACACAACAAGGCATACTCTTTCATACGCTTTACGCCCCAGAATCAGGCGTTTATGTAGTTCAAAGTTGTTATACCTTTAGTAAAAGTCTTAACATTGCAGCTTTTGTGCAAGCTTGGCAACAAGTCATAAATCAGCATCCTATTTTACGCACCTCTTTCTACTGGAAGCAGCACAAAGAGCCGTTTCAGGTAGTAAATAGAAATTTACAGTTACCTTGGCAACAGTACGACTGGCAAGAATTCCCCGTATCCGAACAGCCAAAACGCCTAGAAGCATTTTTACAAGCAGACCGTCAGCAAGGGTTTGATATTTCTCAAGCACCCCTGATGCGTTTGACTCTTATACAGGTAGCCAAAGAAACGTATCATTTTATTTGGAGCAGTCACCACCTAATTTTAGATGGCTGGTCTGGGGCTTTGGTGCTTCAGCAAGTATCTCAAGCTTACGAAGCACTATGTAATGGGCAAGTTATATCGTTACCGCGCTGTCGTTCTTATGCAGAATATATTGCTTGGTTACAGCAACAAGACTTATCACAAGCAGAAGCATTTTGGCGCAAAGCCCTGCAAGGTTTTACTGCTCCTACACAGTTGCGGATAAATAGTTCCGCAAATGGTGCAGCCGGATATAATGAGCAGTCACTAAAGCTATCATCAGCCACAACCGCCGCGCTGCAATCTTTAGCACGACAGCACAAGTTAACTGTAAATACTTTAGTACAAGGAGCTTGGGCTATACTCCTGAGTCGTTACAGTGGGGAGGAAGATGTTCTTTTTGGAGCTACTTCCGCCGGTCGTCCACCTGCATTAGTCGGTTCGGATTCAATGGTAGGGCTGTTTATCAACACCTTGCCAGTGCGGGTACAGGTTTCTGGGGGTGAGTTGCTGATTCCTTGGCTGCAAAAACTCCAGGCGCAACAGGTAGAGGTGCAGCAGTATGAATACAGCCCCTTGGTGCAAGTGCAGGGATGGAGTGAAGTTCCTAGAGATTTGCCTTTGTTCGAGAGTATTTTAGTGTTTGAGAACTACCCTGTAGACGCTTCTTTAAAAGAATGGGCTACAGGAATGCAGATTCTTAATGTACGGTCTGTAGAATCTACAAACTACCCGATTACTATTAGTGCCAATGTAAGTAGAGAGTTATCGTTAGAGATTTTATATGATGGCGATCGCTTCGATACAGCTACCATCACACGAGTGTTAGGTCATCTAAAAACATTATTAGAGGGTATAGCTACTAATCCTCACCAATCTCTCTCCTCGCTACCTTTGCTTACAGCAGCCGAAATCCACCAGCAATTAGTTGAGTGGAATAGTACGCAAACAGAGTATCCCAAAGATAAGTGCATCCATCAATTGTTTGAGGAACAAGCAGAAAAAACACCGGATGCAATAGCTGTAGTGTTTGAAAATGAACAACTCACTTATCGACAACTTAACCAACGAGCAAATCAACTAGCGCACTATTTACAAAAATTGGGTGTTTCTCCAGATGTATTGGTAGGCATTTGTGTAGAGCGCAGCCTGGAGATGATAATCGCAGTTTTGGGAGTTCTGAAAGCTGGTGGTGCTTATGTACCGCTAGATTCAAATCTACCTTCGCAGCGACTGGCTTTCATGTTGCAGGATGCAGATTGTCCAGTCCTATTGACTCAGACGAATTTGGTAGATATCTTGCCCTCTTATCAAGGAAATATCGTTTGTTTGGATGCAGAGTGGCAGTTGATTTTGCAGGAATTAGAATCTAATTTATCTAGTAGCACTGTTAAAGCTGAAAATTTAGCATACCTCATCTATACTTCAGGTTCAACGGGTCAAGCAAAGGGGGTGATGGTTGAGCATAGGAGCCTTGTCAACGCCTATTTTGGTTGGGAAGAAGCTTATCAACTGCGATCGCTAGTACATTCTCATCTGCAAATGGCTAGTTTCTCTTTTGATGTTTTTGTCGGTGATCTGAGTCGTGCTTTATGCTCTGGTGGCAAGTTAGTTTTGTGTCCTCATGATTTTTTACTAGAACCAAAGCAACTGTATGCTTACATCTGCCAACACAAAGTTGATTGTGCTGAATTTGTGCCGACTGTTTTAAATAACCTCATACAGTATTTAGAAAGCAGTCAACAGCGTCTCGGCTTTATGCAGTTGGTAATCTGTGGTTCTGATAGTTGGTATGGCTCAGAATACCGCAAATATCAAACCTTCCTTGGAGAAAAAACACGGCTAATTAACTCCTTTGGTTTAACTGAAGCCACAATTGACAGTTCCTACTTTGAAAGTACTACGGGGAACTTATCAACAGAGCAGTTAGTACCGATTGGGCGGCCCTTTTCTAACACCCAACTTTATATTTTAGATTCTTGCTTGCACCCAGTACCGATTGGTGTTTCTGGAGAACTTTACATTGGTGGTGTCGGTTTAGCAAGAGGTTATCATCATCGCCCAGAGTTAACTGAAGAGAAATTTATATTTAATATTTTTAGTAATGAGCCAGAAGCACGTCTATATAAAACTGGCGATTTAGCCTACTACCAACCTGATAGCAGCATTGTATTTATTGGTCGAACTGATAATCAAGTAAAAATTCGCGGTTTCCGCATCGAATTAGGAGAAATTGAGGCGATATTGGGAAAACACCAAGATGTGCAACAGACAGTTGTTATCGCCAAAGAAAATTCTCTTGTTGCTTACGTAGTTGCTAATTGTCAAGATACACCCACAGTTAGTCAACTGCGAGACTTCCTCAAGCAGCAGCTGCCATATTATATGGTTCCTAACACTTTTGTGTTCTTGGAAAACCTGCCTTTAACACCAAATGGCAAAGTTGACCGCAAAGCCTTGCCAGAAATCGATGCAACTGAACTAAACGAAATTAATGGCTCTGTTGCACCTCGTAACCCTGTAGAAGAAATGCTGGTGGAAATTTGGGCAAACATCCTGGGGCTAGGAAAAGTAAGTATTCACGATAACTTTTTTGAACTAGGTGGACACTCCTTATTAGCTACTCAGGTAATTTCCCAAGTGCGAAAAGCATTTCAGGTAGAAATGCCACTGAGAAATCTGTTTGAAAATCCGACAGTAGCAACCTTTAGCGATAACTTACAAACTATCCGGCAACAACAACTAGGCTTGCCATCTCAATCTCTACATGTGTGCGATCGCCCATCAGAACTACCCCTATCCTTTGCTCAAGCAAGGCTGTGGTTCTTGGATCAGCTAGAGTCGGAAAAATACGCCTACAATATGCCATCTGCGGTCAAATTAATCGGCAATCTCAGTATTGGCGCACTAGAGCAAAGCTTCAACGCAATTATCAACCGTCACGAAGCCTTACGCACTACCTTTGTCATGGGTAGCAAGCAACCCATACAGGTAATTGCAGCCCAACAGACACTGACATTAAAAATAGTGGCTCTGCAAGACTTAGCTGCTGATGAGCAAGAAGATCAAGTACAACGGTTGGCTTTAGAAGAAGCAAAACGTCCCTTTGACCTAATTACAGGGCCATTACTACGAGTGACCTTGTTACAGTTAAACGACACAGAAAATATCTTGCTGTTAACAATGCACCATATTGTTGGCGATGCTTGGTCAATGGAGGTGTTAGTTAGGGAAATAGCAGCATTATACGAAGGTTTTGTTTGCGGTAAGCAACCGCAACTGCCTGAACTACCGATTCAATATGCAGACTTTGCAGTTTGGCAGAGGCAATGGTTGCAAGCAGAGGTACTAGAAACTCAACTTGCCTACTGGAAACAGCAACTCAATGGCATTCCCGCGAGCTTGAATTTACCGACCGATAGACCTCGACCTCCTGTGCAGACTTTCCGGGGAGAAACCACTAGTTTTGCGCTGTCGGTTGAGCTATCTGAAGCTATCAAAACCTTCAGCCGCCAGGAGGGAGTGACATTATTTATGACCCTACTGGCAGTTTTCAAAGTGCTGTTATACCGCTACAGTAATACTGGCGATATTGTAGTCGGTTCACCAATTGCCAATCGTCATCATGCTGAATTGGAAGGATTAATTGGCTTTTTTGTCAATACCCTAGTGCTGCGAACTAACTTATCAGATAATCCGACTTTTCGAGAGTTACTCATTAGGGTGCGCGAAGTCAGCTTGGGAGCTTATGACCATCAAGATTTACCCTTTGATTTGCTGGTGGAAGAATTAAAACCGGAGCGAGACTTGAGCTACACTCCGCTATTCCAAGTCATGTTTATCCTCCAGAATGCACCAAGTTCGGGTATAGAGTTGTCAGGCTTATCTTTGCAGTCGGTGGCAAGTAGCAGCAAAACTGCTAAGTTTGACTTGACCATCTCAATTCAGGAGAATGAGTCAGGAATTAGTGGTGAGTTTGAATACAACAGCGATTTGTTTGATGCGGCAACTATTGCCCACATGGTGGAACATTTCCAAATATTGCTTGCGGGTATTGTGGCTCATCCCCAAGAGCGAGTTGCACAACTGCCTCTACTGACTCCATCAGAGAAACATCAGTTATTGGTGGAGTGGAATAGTACGCAAACAGAGTATCCCCAAGATAAGTGCATCCATCAATTATTTGAGGAACAGGTAGAAAAAACACCAGATGCAGTAGCTGTAGTGTTTGAAGACCAGCAACTAACCTACCGCCAGTTAAACCAGCGAGCAAATCAACTAGCTCACTATTTGCAAAAATGCGGTGTCGCCCCAGAAGTACCAGTTGGGATTTGTGTTGACCGTTCCATTGAGATGGTAGTTGGGTTGTTGGGGATATTAAAAGCTGGTGGTGCTTATGTCCCCCTCGACCCTGCTTATCCCCAGGAACGCTTGGCATATATCAAACAGGATGTGCGATCAGCTACGCTGGGCGTTTCGCGATCGCCACTGCTGCTGACTCAACACAAACTAAAAGTACAATTATTTGAAGAAGCAATACAAGCATTTTGCCTAGATACAGACTGGGAAGAAATTCAACACCATAGTCAAGAAAACCCCGTAATTTCTGCCAAAACAAATAACCTGGCTTATGTGATTTACACTTCAGGCTCAACAGGTAAGCCCAAGGGAGTAGAAATAGCTCATGGTAATGTTGTCAACTTCTTAAATGCCATGCACCAAACTGTGGAGTTGACGCAACAGGATATACTGCTAGCAGTCACTACTATTGCATTTGACATTGCAGCCTTGGAAATCTTCTTACCATTAATGGTTGGTGCAAGTGTCGTAGTAGCTAGCCGAGAAGTAGTAAGCGATGGCGTGCAACTGTCAGCCTTACTTGCCAATTCTCAAGCAACAATCATGCAAGCCACGCCAGCTACTTGGCGAATGCTGCTAGAAGTCGGTTGGCAGGGTAACAAGCAACTTAAGATACTTTGCGGTGGTGAAGCGTTGCCATTACAATTAGCTAATCAATTGTTGCAGCAGTGTCACAGTCTATGGAACTTGTATGGGCCAACAGAAACAACAATTTGGTCTACAGTACAGCAAATAGAGTTTGGCAATCAGCTTGTTTCTATTGGTCGTCCCATCGCCAACACTCAGTTGTATATCTTAGACAGCCACTTACAGCCCACACCAATTGGGGTTCCAGGTGAACTGTACATTGGAGGTATGGGAGTAGGGCGTGGTTATTGGCATCGACCAGAATTAACTTCTCAACGATTCATATCTAATCCTTTTACAGTCCACAAGGAACAAAGGCTGTATAAAACTGGTGACTTAGTTCGCTACTTAAGTGACGGCAAAATTGAATTTCTCGGTCGTCTCGATCATCAAGTAAAAATTCGCGGTTTCCGCATTGAACTCTTAGAAATTGAAGCAATATTGGCAAAATACCCAGATGTGCAACAGACAGTTGTTATTGCCAAGCAAGATTCACTCGTAGGCTATGTAGTTGCTAATTGTCAAGATACACCCACCGTTAGTCAACTGCGAGACTTCCTCAAGCAGCAATTGCCATATTATATGATTCCTAACACTTTTGTGTTCTTGGAAAGCCTGCCTTTAACACCGAATGGCAAGGTTGACCGAAAAGCTTTGCCAGTACCTGAAATAGCTAAACCAGAACATGAAAACAGCTTTATAACTCCTCGTACCCTGTTAGAAAAAGAATTAGTTGGTATCTGGAGTGATATTCTCAACATCCAGCAAGTTGGCATTGATGAGAACTTTTTCGATTTAGGTGGACATTCTTTGTTGATAGTCCAGTTATTTGCACGTATCCGAACCGCTTTCCAAATAGATTTACCCCTAAAGACTCTGTTTGAAGCACCAACCGTAGAAACTCTTGCAGCAAAACTGGAAATAGCCCATCAACCACAATCATCAACAGTTGCTATTACTAATCCTACTTTGGATCTCAAAGCTGAGGCTGTTCTTGATCCAGCAATTACTACTGAAGGTAAACCGATTGAATACATCACTGAACCAGCCTGTGTATTTCTTACAGGTGCAACAGGTTTCTTAGGTGCTTTCTTACTGGATGAACTTCTCCAACAGACACAAGCAGATATCTATTGCTTAGTACGTGCCGCCAATGCTGAGGAAGGTAAGCAGAAGATTCAGCACACTCTAGAATCGTACTTAATTTGGAATGAATCTCATAGCTCTAGAATTATCCCAGTTGTGGGAGATTTATCTCAGCCACTTTTGGGTCTTTCCCAAGCTCAGTTTACAGCACTAGCGAGAAAACTTGATGTTATATATCACAATGGCGCATGGGTGCATCATGCTTCTCCATACTCCAGACTTAAGGCTGCAAATGTGCTGGGAACCCAGGAAGTTTTGCGATTAGCCAGCCAAATAAAAATCAAGCCTGTACATTTTATTTCTACTATTAGCGTTTTCTCTGCACCTACGGGTAATGGAGTGCAGTTGATTCAAGAACAGTTCAGTCTTGATGATTACCCTCTACCAGAAGACGGCTATACTCAAAGTAAATGGGTTGCAGAAAAATTAGTTAGTATTGCCCGCGATCGCGGCTTACCAGTTTCTATTTACAGACCAGGAAGAATATCTGGGGATAGTAAAACAGGTGCGTTTAATCCCAATGACCTCTTATACAGGCTGCTGATAGGATGTATTCAGTTGGGAAGTATCCCAAATGGGAAATTTATACAGGGTTTATTACCTGTTGATTATGTCAGTAAAGCCATAGTCCATTTATCTCAGCAACAAAAATCCTTGGGAAAAGGTTTTCACTTACTTAATCCTCAGCTTCTTGATTTAAAGATGTTGTTTAATAGCATCCGTTCCTTTAGTTACTCACTGGAACAAATTTCTCATGAACAGTGGTATGCAGAATTAGTAAAAATATCTGAACATTCCCCAGACCATCCTTTATATCCACTGATCCCATTTTTTATTACCTCCAATCAAACTCAAAATTTAAAAGAATTAAAGTTCGATTGTGAAAATACAATCAATGAACTTGTTAGCAGTTCTATCTTTTGTCCACTGATAGATGAGAAATTGATCAATACCTATGTTTCCTACTTGATTCGTAGTGGTTTTATCCAAAACCCAAAGCAGCCAGCCGAAAATTACCCTTAATTAACTCACGCCAAGTATAACTATCATGCAAAAAAAGTTTTTTAGCTTACAACAAACCTTATCTACTGCTGATCCCGTACCTCAGAATGGGCAAGAAAATTATTTAGCTCAATTCATTGCTAACTATAACGCGAGAACAAAGACATCCAAACAAATTACACAAAACCATCGTTTTAACTTAGCTGATAGCCGCAATCCTGTGGGTTTTAGTTTGCCTTTAAAAGAGCTTTGCTATCCTATTATTACGAAAAAATCTCTAGGTTCGAGAATTTGGGATGTTGATGGTAATGAATATGTAGATGTTGTTATGGGTTTAGGTATAAATATCTTCGGACATAACCCACTTTTTATCAAAGCGGCGTTACTAGAACAACTAGAAGAAGGTATCCAAATTGGTCTACAAACAGAGTTGGCTGGCGAGGTAGCTGAGTTAATATGTGAAATGACCGGGATGGAGAGAGTTACTTTTAGCAATACAGGTACAGAAGCTGTAATGACAGCAATTCGTATAGCCAGAGCAGTAACAAATCGCTCTAAAATTGTCATATTTTCCGGCTCATATCACGGTCATTTTGATGGAACTTTAGTTAAGGTTAGAAAATTAGAGGGTAAATTGCAAACTGTTCCTTTAACTTGTGGTATACCACAAAGTCTTATAGAAGATGTTTTGGTTTTAGATTACGGAAACCCTGAATCATTAGAAGTAATAAAAGCTCACAAAAATGAATTAGCGGCGGTTTTAGTTGAACCTGTACAAGATAGCAACCTTAATTTACAACCTCAGGAATTTCTGCAACAATTGAGGCAATTAACAACAGAATTGGATATAGCCTTAATTTTCGATGAAATGATTACTGGTTTCCGTATTCATCCAGGTGGAGCGCAGGCATGGTTTGGCATTAAAGCAGATATAGCTACCTATGGAAAAATTCTAGGTGGAGGTATGCCAATTAGTGCCATTGCTGGTAAAGCGGCTTATATGGATAAAATCGATGGGGGAATGTGGAATTATGGAGATTCTTCTTTTCCTAAAGTAAAAACAACATTTTTTGCAGGCACATACTGCAAACATCCTTTATCTTTAGCAGCTGCACGAGCTGTACTGGAGCATCTCAAAGCTCAGGGAGAAAGTTTACAAAGACAGTTGAATCAACGAACATCACAGTTTGTTCAAACATTAAATGATTATTTTGAATCAGAAAACTTGCCTATAAAGATGGGACACTTTGGCTCGTTATTTGCCCCAGTTCCTGCTGGAAATTCTACACAATCAAAGGATGTATCCTCTTCAGGAGCAATGGGTTTAAATTTGTTATCTTATCATCTAATAGAAAAAGGTCTTTTGAGCAGGGGTGGTAGCGGTTTCTTTTCAACAGCCCATACAGATGAAGATATCAATTACATAATTCAGACTGTGAAAGATAGCATTAGTGATTTGCGCTCAGGAGGTTTGTTATAGGTTTTATTTTAGCAAAACCATCAGTAATATTCCCAAATTACACTTTAGACTACTCTGGATTGTCGCGCAACTTATTCCAGAGCGATCGCCTGAAAAATTCACTAGGAAAATTAAAATAATATGCAACTTAAACCTATTGAACGCATTGAAAAACCAACCGTGGAAGAATTCCAACATGAGTTTGTCATGCAAGACAAGCCAGTAATTATCTCTGGTGTAGCTAATGAGTGGCCAGCTTGTTCTCTGTGGAAGCCGGACACCTTGAAAAGTATGTTTGGAAATGTACGTGTTCCTGTGAGACAAAGTGACAATGAAATCAATGTATTCTTTGGTGAATCAACAGCACTAACAGAAATATCAGTTGCTGATTATATAGATAGCATTGAATTACTTAATACAGATAGCCAGCGTCCATCATATCTTGGCAATCTTTCTTTAACTTCACCCCTGGCTCAAGAATACTTTGATCACTTAAAGCCACATTTTGAATTTCCTAATTATTTCCCAGAAAATAGCGGATTTGATATTCGGATATGGATAGGAGCAGCTAATCAAAAATCAACAATCCATAACGATCCAGATGATAACTTTAATGCTCAAATATTTGGCAAGAAAGTATTTATTTTATTTGCACCAGAAGAATACGAAAAAATTTATGTAAAGAAAATTGACGATGAGCTTTGGTCAAGTCCTATTGATCCACAGCAACCAAACTTAGAAATGTTTCCCCTATTTAGTGAAGCTAATGGATTAGAAGCCGTTTTAAACGCAGGCGATATACTGTTTATTCCCGCTTTTTGGTGGCATCAAGCCCTATCTCTTACCACCACCATAAATATTAATATGTGGGTATATACCAATAAAATATGTAAAATTTGGGAACAACATCCTGTTTTTACTCAGAATTTTACTAAAGCTTGAACTTAATAATTACATAGTATTTTTTCTTAATCAGCTTAAACTTTTAAATCTGATTAGTTTTGATGCTTGGTTTAAAGCAATGTTCTGCTCTAGCTATCTTATTTTTTGTGCTGGTCAAGAAAGTTAACAGTATGTGCAATTAAAAAAGAGCAAAATTTTCTGTCATTGTGTTAGGAGTTTAACTTTGAAAGAAGAATATATTTCTCAACCCAACTTCCGCACCTTTTTACTTATCTGGGGCACTCAGGTGCTGTCAATGCTTGGCTCCGAAATGACTGATTTTGCTATTACACTATGGGCTTGGAATATTACAGGTAAAGCAACCTCCTTATCCTTAATTATCCTTTTTAACCAATTGCCCAGATTAATTACTACTCTATTTGCTGGCATAATTGTTGACCGTTGTAATCGCAAAGTTTTGATGATTTTAGGCGATGCAGCATCGGGTATCTCTACTATTAGTATCTTTTTACTTTTTTTAACTAACCACCTAGAAATTTGGCATATATACGCCTCTGCTGTCATACTTGGGCCTTTTCGTCACCTGCAATATTTCGCATTTTCAACTTCAATTTCTCTGGTTGTTCCTAAACAGCATTACACCAGAGCTGTTGTCATGAGTGAACAAATAGGTCAGTTTAGCTCGAATATCATAGCGCCAGGGCTAGCTGGGGCACTTTACTATGTAATAGGTCTGCAAGGTATTTTAGCCGTTGATATAGTTACATTTATACTGGCGATCGGTACCATCTGCATCGTACATATACCACAACCTTTACCAAGTGAGAAGGATTTAGAAGAGGCAAATATTTGGCAAGATTTGACATTTGGTTTACGCTACATTATTAAAAGCTCTGGTTTACTAAATCTTCTATTATTCTTATTCATATTTCACTCAATTGATTCTATTCTTTTTGGAATACATTCGTCTTTTCTGTTGGCTCGCAGTGGCAGCGATCCCGCAGTGTTTGCCAGCATCCAATCTGCTATTGGTTTAGGCGGTCTAGTTGGTGCTTTAGGGCTGAGTGTTTGGGGCGGTTTTAAACCCCGCATTCACGGTTTATTACTAGGCATCATATTGCATTACAGCATCATGATGGTCTTTAGCTTGGCAAATCTACCTTCAACTTGGATGATTACTGGCTTTTTGGCATCTGTATTTTGGCCGTGGGTTTCTAGTTCAAATCAAGTAATTTGGCTATCTAAAGTACCACCAAATGTGCAAGGACGAGTTTTTACTACTCGCTATCTATTCACTCTCATAGCTTCACCGTTAGGCTTGGCGATCGCTGGGCCTTTGGCGGATAATTTTTTCCGCCCAGCGATGATGCCTGAAGGTAGCCTAGCGCCTATATTCGGCAGTTTTTTTGGTACTGGTTCTAGTTCAGGGATGGCACTGCAATATACTCTGTTTTCGTTCTTGGGTGTACTTCTTGGTTTAGCTGGATATACTTGGCAAAGGCTGCGAAATGTAGAAAGTATTGTGCCTGACTATGATGCTGGAGAGCGATCGCCAAAGCAGGGTTAGTACGTCAAACCCTATTAACAAGGAAGCGATCGCATTTTATTGGATCTTAAGTAAGTCGGCTCCTGGTTACAAAGGTGTTCAGAAAGCTCTCAATCGCTTGATTGCTGAACTGACTTACCCAAACAAGAGCGTTTTTGACTTCGCCAACAGCATCGATTGCTCATTTACCTCCACTAATTTCCTGGAAGTTCTGCGTGATGGAGTGTTGAGGAATTTCACCTTGATCATCAATATTGAATTACTATATTGCACCCAACTGAGAACCGCTATATTTCTTGGATGCGATCGCCCCAGGCATTTCCAAAAACTAAGCTTAAGTCTAGACAGCATCAGCCTTATAGACTAATTATTGTCCCTGAAAAGTTTGTGGGTGATCGCAAACGCTAAAAGTAGACTATTGACCTCAGAATATTTTACGTTCTTCTAGATGAGCAAGAATATCTGAGCGATCGCGCCACACAGCCCGCAATTTTTTGTTAGCGAACATCTGTAACTGATCGCCAATGTGGGGCGATCCGGGTTGAGATGCATTACCGTAGCTGGTGAGTGCCATTGCTCGTACAGGGTTAGAAAATTCAATTGCAGCAACATAGGAATCACCTCCAACAGCTTGGAACTGCCCGTTTATTCCAGGAGCAGACTCTAGTACCCGAAAAATTCCCAGGTCGTCATCTCCACCATTACCAGGCAAATCGACATCACCTAACCGTAGCCGAAAAACCTGACCCCACGGTACATCAAGCGCTCCATAGGTCTTTTCTACTTCTGCTGCGACTGCTTGCAGAGTTGCAACTGCACTTTCAGGATTAGCTAAACCATCGGGTGTGGTGCGTGGAGAGTTTTCATTCCAGGGTTTACTAAACGTTTTATCTAAGTCCATCTGTTGCACCCAAAAAGCAAATAATACGGCCCCGCAACTATCTGCATTGGCTTGCCGATCCCAGGCTTCTAGGACATTGGCTGCTTTTTGTCCTAAACCCTGACCATATTTGCGTGCAGCCGGAATTAAATCATCCAAAATCCGATCGGCCAATTCCATACGAGTAGAGTGCTTGTATGCAACCATTTCATCAAAAGAGATTTTGTCATCCTCAGCCAGCATTCTTACAGAACGTTGGGAGCGAAAATCCATGAAACGAGGTGCCATGTAAGGCGGGTAATTATCTGCTTTAATGGCGGCTGGAAATGTAGTTGTCCAAGGTGGATCGTTTGTATTTTGCAACCAGCCACTCTTCGGGTCAACTATGCGCGGTAAATCTTGGTAAGGATGAAGTTTTGTCCACAAGGTTTTAGATGTATTTCCTGGGATTATGCCTTCCCAGTATTCAAAATCACCACTAGAGCGTACTGGAACTTGACCGTTAAATAGGTGCATAATATGCCCTTCTCGATCCGCATACATCACCGTAAACATCGGCAATTGCAAGCGCTGGAGTGTCTTTTCAAACTGGGCAAGATTTTTTGCTCGTGCCATATCCCACCACTCTTGGAGTACACCTGGTCGGTCAAGACCTGCAACTCTTAGCGCCACGGCTTTACCATTTTTCTCGGCTACCACAGGCCCGTGGACAGAACTTTTCACGACTAATGGTTGCTCTTGCAAGGAGCCATCTTTCTGCTTCACCTTTAAGGAGAGGGTTTTTGTCTGAAAGTTACGAACTTTGTCATCAAACTGGTATCCATTACCTGCCAGTGTGAGTTCATAAACATCCCAACCATCATAAGTATTGACGGTGTGAGTCCAACCTAAGTTGTTGTTAAAGGCGATCGCTAATACAGGAATACCTACAAGTGTTGCCCCATAAGCATCAATCCCTGGTGCGGTGATTTGGGCTTCATACCACAAAAATAAATTTGACCAAGGTAGGTGTGGGTTTGCTAGCAACATGGTATTCCCATTCGCAGAATGACTTGGTGCGATCGCCCAACCATTAGATCCTGCTTGCAACTTTTCTTTGCTCAGGTCTAATACTGACTCTGGATTTACCACAAAGGTGAAATTGACTACCCGATGTAAGTGAGCCATGACATCTTCTGCCCTGACTGGTAGCACTATCTCAACTTGATTGTCAATTAACTTCGGATTTTGTTTTGCATAAGCATTGATCCCAGCAGCAAAAGCATCAAGATAACTACGAAAAGTTGGACTCTGTGCTTTGTACCAAGTACTAGCGCGTTGTGGTACTCCCGCAGTCTGTACCCAACGATCTGACTCTAGGTATTCCTTTCCCCAATATTCGGCTGCGCGTCCCCGTGCTTGACCATAGAGACGCAAAAGTAAATCTCCATGACTTTGCATTTGTGCCCAACCAAAGGCATAAAATGCACTCTGGTTATCTTTCCCGTAAATATGCGGCACACCGTATGTATCCCATAATATCTCTGTGGATTTTGTTGGTACAGCTATAGTGCGGCTTCCGACAAACAAAACCAGTATCAAGCTGAGTATTAAGGGTAAAACGCGTATTGATTTTCTTTTGTAAACTCTGACTAAACTATCAATCCTCATTAACACCACCATTTACAGATGTAACGCTTGGTGACTAAAACTGCTTATTGGTCAAAAGACAAGCAGGAGAGAAGAGTTTTCCCTTTGCCCTTCTGCACCTCTACTAAGAAACTTCCAAATAAAAAAACATCCAACTCTTCTTGTGGGGTAGGCCAAAGAGCTAACCAGTAACTGAGGGCGGACAAGATGTCCACCCCACAAGTAGTAGTAAATTATTTCTTGGTCATTTCAAAGAGCAGCCTCTTGGTAACAAGGTAAAGCTGCACGCAAGTGACTTTGACAAAGCAGATTTAAGTTGATCTAACAATACCACTTTGTTGAGAAATTATATCAAAGCTAGAATTGCATCTTCTACTCAATTTAAAAAATGGGGGAAAGGCTACACGATCATGTAATCTATATATTTATCAAAAAAGATTATCAACTGTAATGATTACAAAGCTGTTAAATATTGAGACTGCCCATTGAAAAAACAACTAACCAGCAGAGCATAATATTTTCAAGTGACAGCAGGATCAAATGATAAAAGCGACTACACTTGCGAGCAATGCGATTTTGTGAGATGACCTCACCTGGAGAGCGATCGCTAATCAACTTTCACGTATAGACTTAGTATTTAATACAATAATTGTAGTAATCTTGCTTAGAAGATACAACTAGCCGACCTCACAAAATGGCATTGCTCCCGTAATACAAGCCAGAATGGACTACAACTAGCATCTTGTGGAGAAAATATGCAGTTGACAAAACCTCTGATAGAGAAGGCTTTACGCTATGCTAAGGACAAAAATTATAAAATTTATGCCTAAAGAAATAAGCATAAAGTTCACCTTACTATGACTAAATGTGTGTACACAGAATATTCACTCCCAATCAATATCTCTATAGATAGAAATAAAAAAGCTAATTTTAATAGAATTACACCTGTAGACTCACGCAATTTAAACTAAAAAAGCTAATACTAAAACATAACTTTACCATCCTACAAGCTGGTTGTAATCAAAAATTATAGTCCAGTAGTAAATAGAGAAAATAGTACAAACAATGGCAACTTCTACAGACCGCGCTCAAGAGATTCAAAAGCTGTATGAACTAATCAAAGATATTGATTATGGTATGTTTACCACAGTCGATGATGATGGAAGTTTGCATAGTTACCCCATGTCAAAAAGTGGTGAGATTAACGATGAAGCCACACTCTGGTTCTTTACTTACGCTGGTTCCCATAAGGTAGCTGAGATTGAACATCATGAGCAGGTCAATGTTAGTTTTTCGTCACCTCAACAGCAGCAATATGTTTCTATCTCAGGTACATCACAACTAGTGAAAGACCGCAACAAGATGCGAGAATTATGGAAGCCGGAACTTCAAACCTGGTTTCCTAAAGGATTGGATGAACCCGATATTGCCTTGATTGAGGTGAATATTAACCAGGTGAATTATTGGGATAGTGTATCGAGTTTTAAGCCACAAATAATTAGTTTTTAACACCATCACGACTTTAAAGAATTTGTACTTAATAATTACGAATTATTTAAGGTCGTGTAATTGTTGGAGTAAATTGGCAAAGACTAAATATTTTAAATTAAGAAAAATGTAATGACAGGTAAAAATAATGATGAATCCGCACAAAACCATCTGTCTTTAGAGGTAAAGCTAAAGCGGCGGCATTTTTTAAAAGGTACATCATAGCCCCCTCCTAGCTTGCTCTAAGCAGTGTGGTTTCATACAACCAGAGAAAAAACTAAAACTGGGTTTCAAAGCCTCTCCCCGAAACGGAGAGAGGTTTGGAGATGGGTAAAAAGCTATATCACAAAATGAGAAATCAAGACTTATATATTTTTATTTCTTCGTATGAAAGCACCTTGCCTTTCTAGCTTGCTCTTAGGGGGTTGGGTTATTAAGGGCCGAGAACAGCTATATTTAACATTACTCCATCAAGTAAGGAAAAGAAATTTATGCCTTACCAAGAGATTGCAGACTTACCTGATTCAGTCAAAGATCACTTACCCAAACACGCCCAAGAAATTTTTCGAGCTGCATTTAACAATGCTCAAGAAGAATATGATGAAGAGGAGCGTGCTTTTCGTGTTGCTTGGAGCGCTGTGAAACGCGATTATGAAAAAGGCAACGATGGGCAATGGCACAAAAAGCCAGAATAGCTCGGATCGTATTCAGCAGTTTTATTAATTTTGCACAAAAAATCTTTGTTAAAAAGGAAATCCTTATGAATTACCTTGTTGCAGTTTTACCAGATCGAATACAAGTAGAAGCCGCTTACTCTGCTCTGGAAAAAGCAGGCTTGCCAACTTCACAAGTGAATATTTTGGGAGATGGTTATCTAAGTGCTGATGAATTTGGAATGATTGATCCCGACAAGCAAGCCCGCAAACAATCAACTCGGCTCTTTGGGGGGCTTGTAATCTTTGGATTTGTTGCAGGTTATGCCTTCAACCATTTCACAGAAGTTGAACTATTTCCCCAGTTTGCTCGATTTGGCAATGAATTTCTTGCCGGCATTTTAGGAGCTATAGGCGGTGCTTTGGGGGCTGCTTTAATTGGTCGCGGAACCGGCATAACAGTTGGCAGTGGCGATGCTTTACCCTATCGTAACCGTCTGAATGCTGGTAAATACCTAATTGTAGTTACCGGAAATGAGGATTTAACACGCGAAGCTTCGCGTGTACTGGGTCAATTTGAACCAGAGAATATTCAAGGCTATACAGACTATTCTCAAAAGAGCAAACTTGTGAGGAATTAAGTATCTACATCGGGTTCAACGCCGAGCGCTCGTAGTTGTGCAATCAACCGTTCAGCCCGTTGTCTTTCTTGTTCAGCCCGTTGGCTTTCTTGTTCTGTAGAAGTCAATACCCAGGACCCTGTCCAATCATACCAGCGCAACCACGGCTGTTCTACGTTTTGATACTGTCCCTGCCACACACCCAAGCCTAATTCTAATTCCGGTATCCAAAAACGTGGCTCTGAGAGTGCTATCTCAGCATAACGACCACCTTCCAATTTAAATACTCTAAACTCATATTTGTACCGATCAAATACTACATAATAAGGAACACGTAGAATCCGTTCATATACTTCCCATTTTCCTGGCGGTTGCTTGATATCCCGCAATGTCTGTCCCAAGTCTTCCTTTTCAGTGCCTGGAGACAGCAATTCAACCACAATAAAAGGATGAACTCCCTCTTGCCAAACAACATAACTTAAGCGTAAATCTCGTTGTTCGTAGAGACGCGAAACACCTAAAACAGCAAACCAATCTGGCCGTTTATGCCACAGTGGATGGCGCGGATCGTAATAAAGATTCAGATCGCTAGCAACAAATATCTCATCACTAGGATAATTCTGTGGACGAAAGGTTTCGTCTAACAGACGAGGTTGCAATAAATGAAACTGATCGGGCAAACCAGGCTCCTCTGGGTCTTCACTGGGAAGATCATACATGGTCGGCAATACATCTTTTGGCGATCGCGGCGGGTCAGTTTGATACATCATAAAGCAGTCGTAATGATGAAACTCTCAGTTCTATTATGATTCAATTGTTTTTGAGTAACTTAACACCTTGCAGAACGAGGCAGCATAAATTTTTCCCCTTCTGCTGCAAAATTACCACGAACCATCAGCACAGTTTCGTCAAACGCATGGGTGAATGCTTGCACATCTTTAACATCTAAAAGTTCTGGACTAAAGTAAATCACTACTTCTTCAATCGGTTGAGATATCTTAGCAAGAATATTCTTCAAAGAGCATATCTGCGGTGTTACGAGATCAAAAAGATGAAGTCGGGTATCTTCTATCTCCATGCAGGCGATTAAATCTAAATCTTCTGCATAGTATAAAGTGCGACTTCCTTCATTGACACAGAACACAGGTTTTTCCTTGACTACGCCAACTATGTTAGAGACAGGGGCACGTGTTTCTAAAAGTCTGTGTAGCAATGTGTAATCTTTGGTATCTGTAAAATCCAGTGTTCTGAAGCCATCAGTGCTAGCTGTAGAGTCACATTTAACTTTGAAGATATGTTCTTCGACTACACGAAAGCCAAAAGGTAAGTAAAATTCTGGCTGTGGTGTTGTTAATACCAAGGTTTCGTAAATGCGATCGCAATATCTTAGCATTTCTTCCATTACTTCACGGTAATAACCTCTCCGGCGAAATTCTAGACGGGTAGCTACTCCATGAATTCCTCCGACAGTGAGCTTTTGTCCCATAATTTGCATAGGAATTTCTAACACTCCCACATGGGTAATAGCCATATCATCATGAAAGCGAATAAACGGAGTTGAAGCTGTTTCCCAGGATGCACCTAGTTTTCTTGCACATTCTGCTAAACTCGTGAGTCCGGGAAATGTGACTTCCATCAAGTCAAAAAGCTTATCGCTGATGCTGGGTTCAGCAGAGAATGACTGTTTGAAACGATACTGGCTCATAGTTTAAGTATTACCCTTAATTACATTTTGTATTACAAGATTAATTTCAGCAAATCCTGAAAAAGGAAAGCATAACTGGATAGCAGCGCGTAAGTGTTGCGCTTCCAACGTTCACCCCAACATTTCTTAGTTTAATTTTGATGGTTGTCGTACATACAGCTTCAATTCAAGACCGTGACGGCGCAAAGCTTGTAAGCTAACGCGCTTACATATTGCACTATTTTCCGTGTAGACCATCATTAGTCATTAGTCATTTGTGTGTTACCAAGGACAAAGGATAACCTCACCAGTTGATGTGCAATCTTATTTGCGTAACAGCTTATTCGACAAAATTGACCATTTATTTCCTAAACTACATTTTATTTGGGCTTCTGCCAAAAGTGGATGCTCCCGCAGAAGAAGAATCTCATAGTTGTCTTCCTGATGTTGTTTCAGTAGTTAAAATGTCAACTCCAACACAGTGCCTTAGTCCGAAAGTGTTAGTGGGGAATTGTTTCTAAATCTTGGCAAGTATCATTTGTAGCGCTAAATATTCCTTGCAAAATTTCGAAACATTTAGCATCTAGCTTAGAAGTTAAGAAATTCCAGAAAATTCCTTTAG
The DNA here is from genome assembly GCF_014222285.1 of Nostoc sp. UCD121. Lineage (GTDB taxonomy): Bacteria > Cyanobacteriota > Cyanobacteriia > Cyanobacteriales > Nostocaceae > Nostoc. The sequence continues at coordinate 18,103 of NZ_JACKZS010000006.1, read as the reverse complement.
AAAAATCAAAATTTCAAACTTGATTGCGATAATAAGTTTAGGTAAAGGCAATAGGCAACAGGTAAGAGGAAAGAGGGCAGGAGTTGGAAGGTAGTTAACCCGTCCAATACTATTGTCCCATTGGGACGGGGCTTCTGACCCGATGAAAAGTCGAGGGAACAAGATCCCCATCTAACCAAAAATCTTCACTGTTGCCCATTGCCTGTTCCTTCGGCTGAAAGTTAGTAACTCAAACCTGTTTATCCTCAAGTGTTAAATTTCCCAGTACTACACATGAGTAGAGCCAATGACTGCTTTATCACCAGATCATTCAATCAGTTCATCAAGTACTCATAATTTAGATATAGCTAGGCAAGAGTATCAATATAACTACAACCATATTCCATCTATTGCGATGGTGGATCAGCTTTCTATTACGGAAGAGTTCACCACTAATTGGTATTTTTTATTAGCCCAGCAGTTACGAGTTCTTTTTATCAATACCTTGATTGTCAACAGAGGCAATCAAGATTCTAAATCGATTCGTGATGATGTCGAAAGATTTGTTTTAGAAGCCTTGCTCAAGGGAGCAGTACCAGCCCGAATCAGCATTCTGGCAAGAATCTTGCAAATTATCCCTCAGCTTTTGCTCAAAGGGATATCTAAGGATTTTAGAGAACTCGATGAGCTTTTTCATTCTATTTTGAAAGAAAACGGACTTGTGATCCTTAGAGATGCTCTAAATAGGATAATTAACCTTCTATATGAAGGACAGCCTACAGGACATGCAACCAGTCTCAAAGACTACGAAAATTTGTTTCCGGTGATTAGTTTACCAGCCATCGCTAAAACTTACCAGGAAGATGAAGTATTTGCGTACATGAGAGTGGCTGGCTACAATCCCGTAATGATTGAGCGAGTAACTACTCTAAGCGATCGCTTCCCAGTCACAGACAAACATTACCAAGCAGTGATGGGAAATGACGATTCATTAGCAGCAGCAGGGCTTGAAGGCAGGCTCTACTTAGCTGACTATAAAATTTTAGATGGTGCGATCAACGGTACATTCCCACACGAGCAAAAATATCTCTATGCTCCCTTAGCACTATTTGCCTTACCCAAAGGTTCAGATCCCACCCGTCTATTGCGTCCGGTAGCCATTCAATGCGGTCAAACCCCAGACCCAGATTATCCAATTGTTACCCCTAACTCCGGTAAATACGCTTGGCTTTTTGCCAAAACAGTTGTCCAAATAGCAGATGCTAACACCCACGAAGCTGTTACTCACCTAGCAAGAACTCATCTTTTGATTGGTGTTTTTGCGATCGCCACCGCAAGACAATTGCCACTCACACATCCCCTGAGAATCCTGCTGCGCCCCCATTTTGAAAGCACCTTAGCAATTAACGATGCCGCCCAACGTACTCTCATTGCTCCAGGCGGTGGTGTCGATAGATTACTCTCAGCATCAATCGATAATTCTCGCGTTTTAGCGGTGCTAGGATTGCAAAGCTATAGTTTCAATAGTGCCATCTTACCTAAGCAATTCCAACAGCGTGGTGTGGATGATCCTAATCTTTTGCCTGTTTATCCTTACCGGGATGACGCATTATTAGTATGGGATGCTATTCATCAATGGGTTTGGGACTACTTAAACCTTTACTACACCACCGATGAAGACATTCATCAAGACACAGCCCTACAACCGTGGGCAGCTGAAATCTCAGCTTACGATGGTGGTCGTATCCCCGATTTTGGCGAAGATGGGGGCATCAAAACCCTAAATTACTTGATTGATGCCACTACACTGATTATTTTTACTGCCAGTGCCCAACATGCAGCCGTTAACTTTCCGCAAAAAGATTTGATGGGCTACGCCGCAGCTATACCAATGGCAGGTTATTTACCAGCCTCAACTCTTAAAAGAGAAGTTACTGAACAAGACTACCTTAATTTGCTCCCCCCTTTAGATCAAGCGCAACGGCAATACAACCTACTCAGCTTATTAGGGTCTGTATACTACAACAAGCTGGGCGAATATCAGCAAGGATATTTTACAGACCAAAAAGTAAAACCATTGCTACAAGCATTCCAAAGTAATCTTCAGCAGGTAGAAGATACCATCAAGCAACGTAATTTGCACCGTCCACCCTATGAGTATCTACTTCCTTCTAAAATTCCTCAGAGCATCAATATCTGAATTAGGGACAAATGGCAAATGACAAATGACCAATAACAAATGACAGTAAATATTATGACGCTTAAAGATAAAGTTCTCAAAGGTCACGATCGCCAGCTATGGCTTGCACCTATACTAGCCAAAGTAGGTTATGACACTGCGATCGGCAAGTTTCTGCGTTTGATTTTCTATTATACAGATGCCTCAATCATACTCAAAGCATGGCGGGACTTTCTCTATATCCGTAAGGACAATATTGGAGACAAATATTTTGCAGTAGACCAAGCAATTATGCATTCCTCTCACTCCCAGGTGAGGGAACTAATGCAAACCCAACCACAACTGCGGGGAAATGATTTAGGCATCATCAGAATATTAGCTCCTAGCTACCTGCTTGATAATCCTCTGAGCTTGGGAACGAACGGTAATGAACACACAGGACTACGTAGTGTAATCTTACAAGCCTTACCAGAACCGTCCCAAAAGATAGACTTCTTAGGGAATCTAGTTGAGCAAAGCTTGTTAGAAGCTGCTAAACAAGGCAAATTACACATCGGCAACGATTTGCCAAAGATCATGCTATCAGTTTTGCATCAACTGGTTTTTCAGATATCTTTATCTGAGGAAGAAATCACAGCATCCGATAGTTACATTAAAGGTTTAGCTCTCGCATCCTTGCCTAATTTTATTAACAAGTATCTGCTAGCAATATTAACAGCACCAAAAATTCGGCATCGTCAATATTTAACCAAGCAATATAAACAATCAGCTAAATGGGCATCTTACTTTGAAACAGGCGCTCAGTATCAATTGAATGAACACCAAATTGCTAATACCCTTTTCGATATGATTCATATCGCTGGTACTGCCGGCACGAGTGCGCTTTTAGGATCAGTTATTGGTGTTCTCTGCTTGAATAATGCCCTCAGAAATGATGTAGTATCAGAAGTGAATGCAGTCTGGAATGGTAAGAAAACTTTAAACCCAGACGCTCTAGAACAGTTAACACTTCTCAATCAAGTGATTCTAGAAACGGCTCGTCTCTATCCACCTGTGCGGTTTGTTAGCCAACTCACCACTGAAGGGGGTGAAGTTGAGATTGGAGAACAAAAATGTCCATTCCAAAAAGGTACTCGTTTGCTTGGCTCTATTTTTACGGCTAATCGGGATGCCAACAGATACCAAAATCCAAATGATTTTGACCTAACACGGAATTTTTCAGATATTTTATCTTGGAACGGTGAAGGGCATGAGCGAGCCTGTCCTGGTAAATCCTTATCAATTGGTTTTATCAAGATTTTTTGTTTACATCTCTTCCAGAACTATCAATGGGACTCAATTACAGAAGCCAAATGGGATTTTGAAAAAGTAAATGCCGTTACTCCTAATAATTTAGTGCTACAAGGTTTTACTCAACGACTGTAAGTAAAAAACTAGGAGTTTGTAGTTTTGAATTAGAGGATGTTTGTAAAGTGCTTTTTGAATGTGTATTAATTACGAATTACGTTAGCGTAGCGGGGTATAGCCCATTACGAATTAAAAATCACTATGGCTGAATTAATTGAAAAGAAGCAACTCGATAATATTGCAACCTGGATGATTCCAATTAAAGAAACAAACTTACCATCTATCCTGAAGGGTGTGTTCTTTATGGATGGGAATCCCCTTCCAGATACTTGCATTACTATGTACAATTTGGAATGGGACACACAGAACAGAACTTTGGTTTTACCAATTTTTTCACCGTTACAGTGGACTTTTCATAACTCGATTGCGGGTTGGATATTACTACGTTTAATTCAATGGTTTAAAGTAACTTACAAAATTCAATTTGAAGATGAAACGTTGCAACAAGCTCAAATCATCCCTATTTTGCTGGGAATCCCAATTTCAACATTGATTGTAAGTTGTACAATGTCCCAAGATAAAAATTTTATCAATGGAGATATTTGGCACAGAAATAACGTCTGGTTTGGCGGACTTTCTAGGGCTGGTGAGTATACTCTACGTAAGGTTGTTGATAAAGATGGTAGTTATACTCCTGCTTTTACCGATATGCTTTCCAGGGTGCAAAATGAGTGTTTAGTGATTGCACATCACTCAAATCAACAAAAAGCGATTACGATATCTAAACCTAAATCGTAAAAGGAAATAGACCTGATGAACTATTGTGATAATCAAAATCTGCCAGACAATCAACCGTATAAAATATACGAATTTAAAAAAACTAATCAGGAAAAAATCCCTGGCTATTTAGTAGTTAGTACTGCCAAACTGAACGTTGAAACAGAAGAACATAATTCTAATAGATATTTATCATTAGTTGCTAATAAAAAGCTTTTTAATATCAATGATAGACAAGCTGAACCTTCAACCCAAGAGATGATTGAGAAAATTGCTAAAACTTTGGAATCAAGCTCCGAACCAGAAATAATTATAAATATTCATGGATATAGTTCTACACCATCGGATACAGAGATAGGCTGCAAAAAGATTTATGAATATATTAATACGTCTATTCAGCAACCAAATAAGTATATTTTTATTGGATATAGATGGCCATCAGAAAATCCCACTAAAACCGATGAGTCTGGTTCTTTTGGGCAAAAGCTAATCAACGCACTTTCTTCTCTACCAATTTTACTAGCTATCAATTTAGCTCTGGGCTTAACAATTAGTATATGGTCTGCTATAGCTTTATTGTTCTTAAATATTTTGAGTAATAGCGCTGTTCACTTTTTCACAGTGATGTTAATCTTATCTGGCATTGTATCTACAATTATTTTTACATTAATTATTCTTAGGTTATCTACTTATTTTCGTGATACTTATAGAGCGACTAATTACGGAGTTACAGATTTAGTTGAATTGATTAGACAGCTTGATTATACGGTAAAACTGCCTCGAAATAAACGGATTAAATTATCTTTTATTAGTCATAGCATGGGATGTTTTGTAGTTACAAATGTAATTCGTATTCTCTCTGATGTTTTTGATGTAAAATCTATTAATAAAAAACCAGATTCGGATATTGGGAATGTATTTAGATTAGGCAGAATTGTGCTAGTTGCACCTGATATTCCTGTAGAAAGTATCTTCCCCGGACGTGCTAATTTTCTTCGTTCTTCTTTACGTCGTTGCGAAGAAGCTTATATATTTTGTAACGAGGGAGACTTAGCGTTACGATTTACCTCTACTGCCGCAAATTATTTTAGTTTTCCAGCGCGAACTCGTATTAGTGGATACAGGCTTGGTAATATAACAGTTAAGCATTTCAACAATAAAAATGATTTAGTGGGTCACGCACCCAGATATGGAGTTGTTAATTTGCAAAAGCAAGACTATGGCAAAGGTTATAGACTTGATAATCCTTATAAATATTTAGAGATCCGTTCTTCTAGTAGCGAACATAGAAAACTTGAAGAGATAACTAAAATGTCAGAAGAGTGGGTACAACCCGCAGATTTATTTACATATTTTGACTGTACAGATTATAAAGATGACCGGATGGATCAGATCGGAATTGTTAGTTCTGCCATCCAAAAGCCAGCGATAAATTTTGGGAATTATATTCTCCTAACCTTGGCATTTATTCGGAAGTCTATTAACAATAGAGATCCTCAAGGTATTGATACCCACACAGGCTATTTTGGAGGCGGTTTTAGTCAAAAAGCCATTTACGAATTAGCTTTTTTAGGATTTCAAGGATTTTTACGATCTTTGTCTATTGAAGGAGACGAGTCTGAGCAAATTAGCGTTTTTTCTCAAAGATGCCAAGAAAAGCAAATTCAAGTGATTCTTGCGCCGCAAATTTATCAACAAAAAACTCAACGTTAGACAAGAGATTCCGAAATCATTGGTGATAGGGGTTAGCAAACGCGACATCCTGACTATTCAAGATTACACCGCAGACACTAGAAGCAGGAACAGTAAAGATTCAGATAATCGAAGGCAGTCTGCAAGAAATCAAAATCATTGGTAACAGACGATTACGTAGTCAATACATTCGCGATCGCATCCAACTGGGTGCTGGCAAACCCCTAAACGTACCACGCCTCTTAGAAAAACTCCAACTACTCCGCCTCGATCCACGCATCCAAAACCTCTCAGCCGAATTACAAACAGGCGTACATCCGGGAAGCAATGTATTGCAAGTTGAGGTTGAAGAACTTAGTGCCTTTAGAGCAATTTGGTCTTGGTGGACAACTAAGTGTCTGGGGCTATCGCCAAGACGCATTACTTACAGATAATGGTCTGTTGTTTTCGGCAGAATTTCGAGTCCCCATTGTCCGCGCCAATAAGATTAACGGGGTGCTGCAACTGACTCCCTTCATTGATGTAGGTAAAGGTTGGAACGTCAACGGCAAAGATCCATCGCCTAGCACCCTTGTTAGTACTGGGTTGGGGCTGTTGTGAAAGCAGGGTGATGACTTATCGGCTCGTTTAGATTGGGGCATTCCTTTAATCTCAGTGGATGGTGAAAAGCGATCGCTCCAAGAAAATGGTTTGTACTTCTCACTGCGTTATTCGCCATTTTGACCTTGATTTCTCACTTGTGAGAAATCAAGGAGTGTGGGAGGTGTGGGAGGATGGGGAAAAAATCTGACCCCGCACACTCCCCACACTCCTCTGCCTACAGTATCGTGAGAAATCCGGGTTTGAGGCGATGTTTCAAAACTATACCGTTTTGGGCAACCTAAAGTGCAAGGTATAAATAAAGGCTTGGCAATGACAACGAACTCTATTTGGTTGAGTCTGTGCGCTGGAATAGTGCCGTTGATGGTAATGCCTGTGAGTGCCCAGGTAATTCCTGATAGCACTTTAAATACTGCTGTCTCTCAAAGTGGTAATAACTTTACCATCATTAACGGTAATCGAGTTGGCAACAATTTATTCCACAGCTTCAGCCAATTTTCAGTTCCTAGTAACGGCTCGGCTTTTTTCAACAATGCCGCAGATGTGCAAAATATTTTTTCTCGCGTCACTGGAAATAGTGTTTCCAACATTGATGGTTTAATTAAAGCCAATGGTAGCGCTAATCTGTTTTTGCTCAATCCCAGTGGGATTATTTTCGGTGCGAATGCCCAACTTAATATTGGCGGTTCCTTTTTTGGGACAACTGCTCAGAGCATTAAATTTAGCGATGGTGCTGAATTTAGCGCAATTAGTCCTCAAAAAGCTCCATTGTTGAGCATCAATGTTCCCATTGGTTTGCAGATGGGTAGTAATCCAGGTGCAATTGTTGTCCAAGGGTCAGGACACAATGCCCAGTTAGGCGAATCACTTCAGGTTTCTGGATTAAACCTCGGTACGAGAGGATTACAGTTGCAATCTGGAAAGACACTGGCATTGCTGGGTGGGAATGTTGCCTTAGCTGGAGGATTGCTCTCCGCACCAGGAGGGCAAATAGAACTCGGTAGCATTACTAACGGAAGCGTCGCCCTCAGTTCCATCGCTGAAGGATTTGCGTTGAGTTATCCTAATACTTCGAGTTTTGGCAATATTCAGATAACCCAACGAGCTTTAGCATCTACACGCGACCTCACTGGGCAAAGGGGAGGAGCCATTCAAATTCAGGGTAAACAGGTCAGCATCCGAGATGGTTCACTGATATTAGTGCAAAATCGCAGCAACCAAACTGCTGGTGATATTGCAATCAATGCCACAGAGTCCCTCCAGATTATCGGCAAGTCTCCTGATTTTAAAAGTTCCAGCAGTTTAATTAATGAAACTATATCCCCAGGTGCGGCAGGGAATATTATTGTTACCACCCCAAAATTGAATATTGATGGGGGTGGGTATATCTTAAACCGTACCTTTAGCACAGCACCGGGTGGCAATATTGCAATAAATACTGATGAAATGCGGGTGAATGGTTTTGCATTTGGTGATCCTAATACTTTTCGATCAGTCAGCCAGATATTAGCTGCTTCCTATGGGACTGGGAAAGGTGGAGATATCAATATTTCCACTCAAAACCTGTCTATCTTAGCTGGCGGCAATATAGCAGCAAGACCCTACCGTTTCGGTAATGGCGGCGATCTCATTGTCAAGGCAGATACAATTCAGGTGACAAATGAGGGAGCGCCAAAAGGTTTGTATTTTAGTCTGTTGTCTACTGCCACATTCGGGTTTGGTAATGCCGGGGATTTGAAAATCGATACCCGCAAGCTGTCGCTTCAAGCTGGCGGCAGAGTATCAGCTTCTAGCATAGTTTTAGGAAATGCGGGTTCACTGACTATCAATGCATCTGAATCGATTGATGTGAATGGTGTCAAAGATGCAGCAAATCCCAGCTATATTGGTAGTGCTGTTCGTCCTGTTTTTGGAGTTTCCAGCGCTACTTCAGGTAACACCACGATTAACACCCCACTTCTTAACATTAGTAATGGTGCAACAGTTTTTGTCCAAAACCTTGGCTCCGGTAAAGCTGGTACTTTAAACATTCAGGCGAACACCCTACGACTCGATAATGGGGCCAGCATTTCAGCATCCACAAAAGCAGGTGGTGGTGGTAACACTAATTTACAACTACGGGATCTACTACTGATGCGTCATGGTAGCTTTATCAGTGCAGAAGCAGAGGGCAATGGTAATGGTGGCAATATCACGCTTAATGCTCCCAACATCGTGGGTTTAGAAAACAGTGACATTATAGCCAATGCAGTCCAAGGAAAAGGTGGCAATATTCAAATCACTACCCAAGGAATTATTGGGCTGAAATATCGTCCTCAACTGACTCCCGAAAACGACATCACTGCCAGTTCCCAGTTTGGGGTCAACGGTACGGTTCAAGTTAATAATATTGGTGTCGATCCCAATTCTGGCTTAGTGGAACTACCAGCGAATGTCACTGATTCATCACAGCAAATAGCCAGTGGTTGTTCTCCAAACCAAGGCAGCCGATTTATCGTAACGGGTCGGGGTGGTGTACCGCAAAATCCCAATCAGGAAATGACGAGCGATCGCACTTGGTCTGACATCCGCGATATCTCTGCATACCGTAAAACTGGCAATGTCACAGCACAACTTCCAACTACCCCAGAAACTCTCCTCCAAGCCACAGGCTGGGGACGCAATGCTCAAGGTAAAATCGAGTTAGTTGCAAATCAAGCTTCTACAAGAATACAACCATCTTTAACCTGTGCGGTACTTCCTAAGAAAAATTTAGGTCAGATCCCCGATTTTTTCAAAAGTTCGGCGATCGCACAGCCATCAATTGTTGCCGATCTATATACATCGAAATTATAGAGTTAGAGAGGATAAGTTTACTTATCCTTTAAGCTCTTATACTGTGAGTAATTTTTATTTTGTAACAACTAAATCACATCAATGATGCTCGAACCTATGTTGAAGTCAATGCATATCCTTTTGGTAGATGACAATCCCAATAATCTCAAAGTTCTATCACAAGCAATTCAAGGATGTGGTTGGAAAATACTCATGGCAACCGATGGAGAATCGGCCATTGAACAAGCAGAATACTGTGATCCCAACCTCATTCTCCTGGATGTAATGATGCCGGATATTGATGGATTTGAAATTTGCCGCCGACTGAAAGCCAATTTTATCACTAAGAATATTCCGGTCATTTTTATGACTGCTTTATGCGATGCCACAGATAAAGTAAAAGGACTAGAAATTGGTGCAGTTGATTACATTACCAAACCTTTTCAAAAAGAAGAACTCATTGCTCGATTAAAGTTACATTTGAACATCTCCCATCTTACTCATACCCTCGAACAAAGAGTGGAAGAACGCACCATAGAATTAACTCAATCTCTACAAAAGTTACAAAATACCCAACTACAACTAATTCAAAGTGAGAAAATGTCCACCCTTGGACAACTTGTTGCAGGCATAGGTCATGAGATTAATAACCCAATTGGTTTTATTAGTGGAAGTTGCTCTCATATTGAAGAATATATGAATGATCTCCTGCGTTTGGTGAATCTCCAACAGCAAAAGTTACCACACCCAGACCCGGAAATTGAAGAACTCATTGAAGAAATTGACTTAGAGTATCTGGCTAAAGATTTACCAAAAATTATGGAATCAATGCACCAGGGAATCGATCGTCTTAAGGATATTAGCCTCTCTCTAAGAACCTTTGCTCGATCTGATACTTTATCTCTGGTCGAGTTTCAAATTCATGAAGGAATTGAGAGTACCTTAATGCTCTTAAAACATCGACTTAAAGATCAGGGAGATCGCCCTACAATCGAGGTTGTCAAAAAATATGGGGCGCTACCTCTAATTACTTGCTATCCTGGTCAACTAAATCAAGTATTTATGAATTTAATAGCAAATGCTATAGATGCATTGGATGAATCAAATACAGGTTGGAGTTGTGAGAAAATTAAATCTAATCCTAACCGAATTACAATTACCACTTCCTTGAAAGAGTTAAATGTTGAGGTGAAAATTGCTGATAATGGAATTGGCATGAGCGAATCAGTCAAACAAAAAATATTTGACCACTTATTTACTACCAAAAGTGTTGGTAAAGGTACAGGATTAGGGCTGGCGATCGCTCGACAAATTATAGTGGAAAAGCATGGTGGTTCAATCGAGTGCAACTCTTCTACAGAGCAAGGTACAGAATTTGTGATCTTAATTCCAGTTCGACAGTAAGCGGCAAAAATATACTATTAAAAGTGTGGGGATTGGCTTAGAGACAACATAACTAGCTCATTGGGCTAGACTGAAGAAAGTTATGAGGACGCAAATATGACTGACAAAAATCGTTCTCAATGGGACTTAGGCAGGTTTCTCGAAACCCTGACTTACTTTGAGGTAATTCCTTTCCTTAACTGGGTACAGCAGTTAAGGAAAGGCCGTCCAAAGGATAATCAAGATAGACCCAATGGAGGGAGAAACGTGGGTGTAATACTAGTAGCAGGTGCAACAGGTGGTGTAGGTAAACGAGTGGTGCAGCGATCGCTCCAACGGGGTTATAAAGTTCGCGCCCTAGTTCGAGACATTGACAAAGCACGATCGATTCTAGGCAATGATATAGACTTAGTAGTTGCGGATATTACAAAACCAGAAACTTTAACTCCTTTAGTTATGGCTGATATCCAAGCTGTAGTTTGCTGCACAGCAGTGCGCGTGCAACCAGTTGAGGGAGACACAGCCGATAGAGCCAAATATTATCAAGGTGTTAAATTTTACCAGCCAGAAATTGTTGGCGACACCCCAGAAAATGTAGAATATCAAGGTGTCAAAAACTTAGTCCAAGCAGCCGCGAAATATCTACCCCAAGCAAATGAAAAACCGATATTTGATTTCACCAAGCCATCAGCAGAATTAAAAGATAACTGGGGGGCGTTGGATGATGTCGTCATGGGTGGCGTGAGTGCTAGCAATATCCAATTAGTAGAAAATACAGCTTTGTTTGCTGGTAATGTCTCCACCGCTAACTCTGGCGGATTTGCATCTGTTAGAACTAAGAATTTTGATCCGCCCTTCAACTTATCCGGTTATGAAGGTGTAAAATTGCGCGTCAAAGGTGATGGACAACGTTATAAAATCTTCCTACGAACAGATACAAAATGGGATGGCATTGGCTATAGCTATTCTTTTGACACAGTAGCTAATACTTGGATAGATGTTCACATTCCCTTTGCAGATTTGATTCCCGTCTTTCGGGCAAAAGTTGTCAAAGATGCGCCACCTATTGAGCAGACTAGAATTTGTTCATTCCAATTGATGTTGAGCAAATTTGAATATGATGGGGCTTTGAATCCCAAATTTTCCCCTGGTGGTTTTACTTTGCAATTGGAATCAATTAAAGCTTACGGCGGCACAACTTTACCACAATTTATCCTAGTCAGTTCAGCAGGCGTAACTCGTCCCGGCCGCCCTGGCATTAATTTAGATGAAGAACCGCCAGCAGTTAAATTAAATGACCAATTAGGAGGAATTCTAACTTGGAAGTTGAAGGGAGAAGATAGTTTAAGAGAAAGCGGAATTCCTTATACGATTATTAGACCTTGTGCTTTAACTGAAGAAGCAGGGGGTAAGGAATTAATATTGGAGCAAGGCGATAATATTAAGGGCAAAATCAGCCGTGAAGATGTGGCAGAACTTTGCGTGCAAGCGCTAAAAATAGCGAAAGCTTGTAATGTCACCTTTGAGGTAAAACAGACAGATAATACTGTTAACTCTATCGATTGGCAGAAGCTATTTCCTAATTTAGTCAAGGATAAATAAGTTAAGTGGCTATAGATTTATACTCTGTAGCCATACCAATAGATGCTGTCTAAATAGACTGTTATGAAAAAAAATCAAGTGTTAATAGTTGCTGGGATTTTAGCAACTATTATCTGGGGCGGATTATTTGGAAAAACTGCTTTATCGCAGCAAGTGCAGTCTCGCATCAGTAACCTGGAAGCGGACTTGAATCGTGTGGAGTCACGATTAAACCAGATAGAATCTCAACTTGGTCAAGGCCGCCAATCTCCATCTCGAAGAACGACACTTACCCCACGACAGTCAAGTGGTTCCAGAGGAAATTTATCACAGCAAGATCCGATGTTTGATCGGCTGGCAACTTTGGTGGTTGAATTGAAGCAACAAGTCAATAAATTAGAGGGGCGAGTTTCTAAATTAGAAAATCGCTGAGTATTTAAATTATCTTATCTAGCTTTCGGAACTTAACACCTTATGCTGTGATTACATCGTGTAAGCTGGCTTCAATTTCCGCAGGAACTTAAGCATGGCTGAAATCACAGTATCCGGCGACTCAATTAAGAAGCCATGACCCCCACCTTCGAGAATTACAAGTTCAGAGTTGGGAATGCCTTGAGCAAGTTGCTGGGAAAACTTTAGCGGGGTGAGAATGTCTTGTTTGCCAACTAGAACTAGGGTAGGACAATGAATTTTTTGAAGGCAATCTGTTGTGTCAAAGTCAAGCATGGCTTGGCTGTGATGATGTAGTGAATGAGTCGGTGGTGGGAAAGGATATCTGATTGCAAATTCGATCAGACCTTCGATCATGCCAGGAATCGAGTAGAAGGTATCTGTAAATATCCAGGGTAATACGACTTTTTCATAAAGTTTCAGGTCTACATTAGCGCAGAGTTCGCCCCAAGTCTCAATGATGCTGTTGAATAATTCATCACCCTTTGCCAGTGACGAAAGCAGCATTAAACTTTGCACTTTTTCAGGATATGCTAACACTAATTCTTGAGCTATCTGACCTCCCATTGAATGACCTACTAGATGCACCTTATTGATCGCAAGATGATCGAGCAATGCTGCAACGTCATTAGCCATCTGCTTCAGACTATAGGGGGTTTTGGGAGCAGAACTTCGTCCCATACCTCGGTTATCTAAGCGAATAACTTGATACTGCGAAATCAGCGATGGCATAATTAACGACCAATAGGCATGATCGCAAAGGAAGCCAGCTATTAATAGCAAAGGCTCACCCGTTCCCTTAATGTCGTAGAACAAATCAATCCCGTTAACCTGAAGCTTTGGCATAGTCAATAATTCTGCTAAACCCGATCGATCTGAAGCAGGGATAGACAACGCTACACTCCTAAGTCTTAAATCTCTCGTCCACCGGAATTTGATAGCCGTTGGCGAGGCGATTGGTCATGTTGGCAGTAGCTGCGATCGCCATGAGTTCCCCGAACATGGTATCATTCATCCCCTTGGCCCGCGCTCCTGCTGTGTGCGAGGCAATACAATACTCACAGCCATTTGTCGCACTCACAGCGATATAAATTAGTTCTCGCATCAGTGGATCAATTTCACCAGGGCTAGTCATCACTTCTTTCACCGCTTGCCAAGTTCGTTGCAAGGTAGGGGGATGATTAGCTATGGCTTTCCAAAAGTTATTGATATAGTCATTCTGGCGGGTGACGCGGATATCGTCATATACTGCCCGGATTTCATCGCTGGCTTCTTCGTATTCAATCAGCTTAGTCATGTTTCTATGTTTTTACTTCCAACCATTAGCGGTGATGAAATTCGACCTCTCTCTCCAGAATCTTAATATCATAGTTGCCGAAGAAATCGTGGCCCAGTAAGCCGATGCTGGCTTTGGGTGCGATCGCTACCTGAAGATTATTGGCTGTAACTCCACCTGCTGCAATAGATTTTACCTTACTGGTTGGAAATTCTACTTCGCTACCATCGGCAATTTGGGCTTGCATTGTACCTGTAGTCTGGAGTTTAAGTGTATTCGCCATACTTTGTGTGATAATAGTCCCGCTAGCACCAGTATCTACAATCATTTCAAAGGTTTTTTTGTCATTGAAGGTAACGTCAATCACAGGAGTTCCACCAAAGCGGCGTTTAATTGAAACTCGAAAAACTCTATCGTCTGAAGGTGCGGCTATATTGCCACAAAGCCTTTCTAATCCAACGGTTTTACCGGAGGAAGTTACCATGTAACATGCTCCTGGATCGTCTGCTATTACTCGATGAGAGAATCCTAAAAATATCAGCGTTGGGATTAGTGCGTAGGCGTAGCTCGTCCTAGACATCACAGTTGAAGTCATAGTTTTAATCCCATGCCTAAAAATATTATTCATATTAGCTTTTACTCCCTTTTTTCAATATTTATTGAAATCTAAATTGCTGACAATATTTACTTTTAATAGCTTAAATAATGTGTTTATTTTTAGGATAATTATGGTGATTTTTTATATGTTTTTATAATATGAAATACTGTTCTGTAAACTATATTAGCTAGAATTACTGAGTGAAAAATTAAAGATTGGGTGAAGACATGATGAAACTACTGAGAGTTAACTTATCAAGTAAATATTAATTGTCTGACTCAAAAGTTGCTGCTGTATTTACAGCAATTTCGATCGCATTTTTCACAGCAATATTCCTCTGTTCTAAGATGATATTTTCACTTACAGTACGCCCAGCAACTACACCGCAAATAGTAGCAGCAGCAAAATTATACACACCTGCCATTTTGAATAGTGTGCCGGATTCCATCTCATAATTCAAGATATTTAAGCGCCGATATTCTTCAGTGATGCCATGCAGCGATCGCATTAAATTTAGATTTGCGGAATCTGTGCGTTCTTGCCCTTCGTAAAAAGTATCAACTGATGCCGTAATTCCGATGTAATGTTCAATCTTTAATTTTCGCGCAGCTTGAACCAAAGCTACTGTCAGAAACGGATCGGCTGCGGCTGGATATTCCATAGGCGCAATGTCATAAGCTGCACCTTGGCGACATAATGCTGCACTGCTAATAACAACGCTACCGACTGGTATATAAGGTTGAATTGCTCCGCAAGTTCCAATACGAATAATTTGCCGAATTCCTACTTGTATCAACTCGTTGACAACAATACTTAATGAAGGCGCACCCATACCACTAGTAGCTGATAAGATGCTGCGGCCATTTGGTAAGTATCCTACATAGCTATTTAGACCGCGATTTTCCGATAATAAGCGGACATCTTGGAAATAAGTTTGGGCAATTAAGCGCGATCGCTCTGGATCGCCCGATAATAGGGCAATGCTGGGAGGGGATGAACCTAAATCATCTTGCCCAAAGCCAATATGATAAAAGCGTTTATTTGCCATTCAATGCTACTCGCACGCGTATTCGCAGATCGGAGCGTTTCTTATTGCTGGCTCCTACAACTAAGGAACCAAGAATTGCTCTTGATATGGTTGGGCGATCGCTAAATTATTAGGACTTATACAATTAACTTGTCACGCATGAACCAACAAGTATTGACCGTTACCAAGAATTTCACCATCACAACCGTCAAAATACACAATGCACAAAAGCAAATAAAGTCTCCACATCCGGCAGAACTTGCCATAGTCCATACCATAATTTAAATCTGGGACTTTTGTTTGATTCTGGTCAAAATTCATCAACCAATTTATCAGAGTCTTTGAGTAGTTAGCACCATTTAAATACCATTGATTAATAGTTTTCAGTCCTGTATTAACCTTTGGGATGACATCATAATTCCATACCCGCATGTTTGGAAAAACATATTTGTCTATAAAAGGATGGGTTATATCATAAGGTAATCTGGTTGTGATTATGTGAATTAACACCTTGCCGTCATCTTTGAGGAGAGAAGCCAGTTTTTTAAATGATTTCGTTAAATTACCTACATGCTCAAACAGGCCAATCGCTATAATTTTATCAAACTTATTCTCAAAATCAATATCATTAAAGTCCTTTTCATATAGAGTGAATCTATCTGAACTGAAGTAACTGGTAGGGTTTCGCATTTTTTTACGCATATATTCACATTGCCCGTGGCTCAAATTAAGAGCTGTTACTTTCACATGCGGAAACCGGGAAAGAATGTAATTTGATGCAGAACCCCAACCGCATCCCAAATCTAAGATTTCGTCTCCGTCTTCGATGCCTGCTTTTGCAATCACATCATCGAGCATGTCCATTTGAGCTTGCTCAAGGTTAGATGCTCCTTTTTCCCATAGAGCCATTGTGTATTTAGGATATAAAAGTTCTGTCTCTTTTAACATCAGACAGAACATTTCTTCAGGCAGGTTGTATTGAACCTTCATTAGTTCGTGTGACCCCTCTGCAAGGCGATCGCTTTCTTGCAACAGCCATTCATAAGGAACTAAAAGAGAAGGAAAATATTTGTAGCTGATTTGCATAGAGAGATTTAAAAGGGATTTAAGCAGAGGATCGGGGATTTTTAGCCCATTGATATAAGCCTCTGCTCCTACCATTAAGATTGCATTGAATGCAGCGATCGCTGTGCGGTTAGCTTGGTAAGCAATTCGGTTTTTGTTATTCACATCTACAAAAAGAGTATGTTTTTGGATTTTGTCTGTAATGCTGGAAGTCATGTATACATTACCTTAGATTTTTAGTTATATATATTAAATTTATGACAAAACTAAATACTCGTCTTTTACAATTTTTGCTTGCGATAAATTCAAAACTCCCATAAAATCAAGGACTTATAACTCACGGATGCTATTTAAAGTGGTAAAAATTGAGAAATAAAACTTAAAGTTAGAAAATGATTTCATGTATTAAAAATTAACATTTTTTCATGAAACTTAATAAGAATTTTTTATTTTGTTGAGATTAGCGATCGCCTTGGTTAAGGTCTAAATCATCTACACCATTTAGTGAATCACTGCTATCTACTTGCTTCGGCAATGTATTTAAAATAACTGCACTGTTAGTTAGTTTCTTTTCTGGCATATTTAAACTATCTACATCAATTGATAATTCATTAGTAACTGGTTTATATTCAGGATTCTCTCGATTTCCACTTGCTATTTCTTCTGCTTTACCGATAAAATCTTTTGCAAGTCGTTCACTAAAGCCAACAACAAATGCTATGACAAAAATCAAAGACCTTTGTTGGTCTTGAGATGATTCTTGATTCGTAGTTGGATTTAGCTTGAAGATGCTAGGATTAATAAACATTGATATTAGCCCAGAGTTAATTAAGGCTAAAAATAAAACAGCAAATGCTCCTCCAATCATTGGTTTAAAAGCACCAACAAGAAATGGAGTTAATGGATCGGAATATTTCTTTTTTTGAAATTCTTCAATTCTAATTAAAATACTGATAATACTACCTAATGTTCCTGCCGAAATAGCTAAACTGAGTTGGAGAAGAAATTCATTATATTTCTGATTTACAGATTGCCTTTTGCTATATTGTGCATTTAATTCGGCAAGGTTACTATTTAGAATTGTCAATTCTGTACTCTTGAACTCCGCATTTTTTTGTGATATTGTATTTAACTCTTTAATTTCTTCCTTGGTTGTTTTTAATTTGCTAACATCATTTACCGATGCAGAATTTGTGTTATCAGATTGATTTTTTGCTTCAGCTTGATTTTGAATTTCTTCTACTCGGTTATTTGTATATTTTTGAATCTCTTTGATTTCGCTTTGTAAAAAAATCTTACTAAGATTATAATTATTGTTATTATAATGATTAATAA
>NZ_JACKZS010000069.1 GCF_014222285.1 Nostoc sp. UCD121 | reverse complement strand
TTCCGAGGCTCAACGTTCGAGCAAAAAGGTCGAAGTTCCGAGTTCCGAGGCTCAACGTTCGAGCAAAAAGGTCGAAGTTCCGAGTTCCGAGGCTCAACGTTCGAGCAAAAAGGTCGAAGCTTCGAGTTCCGAGGCTCAACGTTCGAGCAAAAAGGTCGGAGTTCCGAGTTTCGAGGCTCAACGTTAGTATTCTAATCGCTAAAAATTGAGAATTTATAGAGTCAACTCAATGAACTAACGCTCAAATTGCCATTTTATACTTGCATCTTAATCAATAAAGTTAATGAGTTAGTTCCAAAATCGAAAATTTGAGTTGAGAAAGATGTAACTGATGTTCTTCCTCTGTGCATTGTAAGTAAATTGGCACGAAAAAGCTCAAGTATATTACGAAATGTAAAGAGGCTTAAAGCCCTTACTAATGGCCAATGACAAAAGACAAATAACAGCCTTCTCCTGTCGGAGACGCTACACGATCGCCAGTTACTTTTAATTGCGCCGACCTACTTACTTGGAATTATGACCTTTAAGTTGATAATTCAGCACTTATGGGTTGATAATAAAGAGGCTTTGATAATCAAAATTAAGTTAGTGGCAGATAAGACAACTCTGATTTATACCTAAATCGAATAGCTTAAATCTACTGATTATGATCTAGATATATTTGCTCCAGAAACAGAAATTGCAGCACTTTAACTTCTGGACACATGATTATCGATCATGATTTACATGAAATTGCAAGTGCTGTGGACTTTGCCAAGAAATAAAAGTTTTCGTTTTGGCAGGAGGGTTAAGCAATGAGTGAGTTACAGACTCAGCTACCGACAGATACATGGATTTACACTTCTTGGCAGGATTATGAGCAGATAGTTGCTAACTTGCTCAAAGAGAAGGCAAAAAGTTACTACTACAAGGGGCACATGAGGCTGGAGATGGCACCAGTTAGTTTTGATCATGGTAAAGACCATGTTGTAATTATCTTTGCAGTGACTCTATTTGCAGCACTTAAAGGAATACTGGCGACAGGTTTAGACACAACCACTTTTCGTAAAACTGGTGTTCAAGACTCTCAGCCCGATGTGGCGTATTACCTCAGAGAACACGCCCAAGCTATCCCAGCAGATACAGGAATTGTCAACCTTGATCGCTATCCTGCACCAGATTTGGTGATTGAGATTGCTAAAACATCTTTGCTGGATGATTTAGGTACAAAGCGATCGCTATACGAAGATTTAGGTATTGCTGAATACTGGGTGGTAGATGTGAAAAATGCCCAAATCATTGCTTATGCTATGGCAGAGCAAGGTAGTAAACGTATTCAAGAATCACAGGTATTGCCTGGATTGACGCTCGCTATTTTAGAGGAAGCTTTACGCCGTAGCCGTGAAATAAATCAATCTCAAGTTGGGGCTTGGTTATTGAGCCAGTTTCAGCAAAAGGAGGGTTGAGCATTGGCAAGCTGTACAGCCTGCTCAAATTGTTATAAGTGAAATGGGACTTTGCGTAGGCGTAGCCCGCCGTAGGCATCGCATCTACGCCGTTATAAAAGAAAAGTTAGTGTTTTTGATTGATTTTAGTTCCGATGAGCGGAAGGCTTAACCCAAGGTGGGAGTCAAGGGTTTGTTAAGAAAGTCCTAGAGGTGCAGGGGTTATAGGCTACGAAGTAGAAGGTTTAGTATCTTAAAGTACTCCTGAAAGCTAGTCCTTGTTTAATAAGTTTTGTGTAGAATTTGGTGGTGGGGTCATTTACTTGATACTCAATTGCAACAATCCAGGTTTCATTTATGAGTCAGTCTTTTTCTCAAAACCAAGCAAGGCGAAATCGTCAACAAAAGCTGTGGCCACCAAAATGGAGTTTAAAGACTAAAGCAATAGTGTGGGCACTAAGCATCAGCGTACTTCCTGTGTTTGCAATTGGGATAGCTACTTACTTCTATGGGGTTAATTTAAGTAGCAAACAAATACCGCAAGTAAGACTTGAGAGGGCGAAAAGTTCAACAGAGACTGAAGCTCTACAGAGACAACTCTCACTCTTGTTAACTGGTATGGGGGTAACGGCAATCTTAGCAGGTGCGATCGCTGTTTTTGTGACGAATCGAGCTATCAGTCGAGTTAGCAACGTTGCTGCAACTTCTAATGATATCAAAAATAGGCTACGTCCAGACAGTGAGTTTACTCAAACTTTCATCGCTAACGAAGATGAATTAGTGATGTTAGAGAGAAACATCAGCTTATTCACAGAACTGCTTTCGGTTTTGATACAGGACAAAGAAGCCGAAGCTGATTATTCTCAACTATTAACTAAAATTACCCGATGGGTTCGAGAATCATTCAATCAAGAAGATGTTCTCAAAACTACCTCAGAAGAAATTCGTAAAGCTTTAAATATTGACCGTGTAGCCATATTTTGCTTCAATTCCAACTGTAATGGCACCTTTATTGTCGAATCCGTAGCGCCTGGTTTACCTAAAATACTAGGGGTTACAGTCTCCGATCCTGGCTTCGAGGTAGGGTATATAGAAAAATACCGGAATGGTTGCACCCGTGCTATTGATGATATCTATCAAGCCGATCTCAGTGATGATGATATTGAGTTGCTCAAGCAATTTGCTGTCAAATCTAATTTAGTAGCACCTATTTTCAAAGGCAAACAACTATTCGGTTTATTGGTTGCACATCAGTGTTCTAGAGTTCGCTTTTGGCAGCAATCTGAGATTGATTTATTCGCTCAGATAGCTATGCAAGTAGAATTTGCCCTTGACTACGCCAAGCTTTTAGAACAGGTAGATACCAAAGCAGACAAAGCTCAGTTATTTATAGAAATTACCCGCAGTATTCGTGAATCGCTCAACGAAGAGGATGTTCTGAAAACCACGGTGGAAGAGGTTCGCAAAATACTTAGTACTGACCGAGTTCTAGTTTATAGCTTTAACGCTAATTGGTCTGGAACTGTGATTGCCGAATCAGTGATTCCAGGTTATCCAAAAGTTTTGCGGGCTGAAATCCAAGACCCATGTTTTGGTCAGGGTTATGTACAAAAGTATCAGTCTGGTCGCGTTGCAACCACAAACAACATTTACCAAGCTGGTTTGGCTGATTGTCACATTAGCCTGCTCGAATCCTTTGGTGTGAAAGCAAATTTGGTCGCACCCATTCTCAAAGATGAACAGCTATTTGGCTTATTAATTGCTCATCAATGCTCCAGACCGCGTGATTGGCAACAGCCTGAAATTGATTTATTTGCTCAGATAGCCATGCAAGTAGGATTGGCTCTCGACCATGCAAGAGTCTTGCAACGCATTGAGGCTGAGGGTGTGCAAAGTCAGTTGCTAGTGGATACTATCGGCAGCATTCGTCAATCGCTCAACGAAGAAGATGTCCTGAAAACCACTGTCGAAGAGGTTCGCAAAGTACTTAGTACAGATCGAGTGATGGTTTATAGCTTTAATGGTAATTGGTCTGGAACTGTAATTGCCGAATCAGTTGTTCTCACCTATCCAAAAATTTTGCGGGCTGAAATCGAAGATCCATGTTTTGGTCAAGGCTATGTAGAAGAGTATCAGTCTGGTCGCGTTCTGGCAATAAATAACATTTACGAAGTCGGTTTAGCTGATTGTCACATTAACTTACTCGAATCCTTTGGTGTGAAAGCAAATTTGGTAGCTCCCATTCTCAAGGATCAGCAGTTGTTTGGCTTATTAATTGCACATCAATGCTCCAGACCCCGTGACTGGAAACAATCAGAGATCGATTTATTTGCTCAGATAGCAATGCAAGTGGGATTTGCTCTCGACCATGCAAGACTTCTGCAACGAATCGAAGCTGAAGCTATGCGAAGTCAATTATTGGTGGATATTACCCGCAAAATTCGCCAATCACTCCAAGAAGAGGATGTCCTGAAAAATACTGTAGAAGAGGTTCGGAAGGCTTTGAGTACTGACCGAGTACTAATTTATAGCTTTTATGCTAATTGGTTCGGAATTATCATTGCCGAATCTGTGGTTCCAGCTTATCCCAAAGTTTTGCGGTCTAAAATCCACGATTCCTGTTTTACTCAAGGCTATATAGAAAAGTACCAGTCTGGTCGTGTTGTCGCAATCAACAACATTCATGAGTCAGGTTTGGCTGATTGTCACATTAAATTGCTCGAATCTTTCGCTGTGAAAGCAAATTTAGTTGCACCCATTATCAAAGATGAGCAGTTATTTGGCTTGTTAATTGCACATCAGTGTTCTGGGCCCCGTGATTGGCAACAGCCTGAGATTGATTTATTTACCCAGATAGCTATGCAAGTAGGATTTACTCTCGATCATGCTAGGCTCCTACAAGCGTATCAAGCGACTGAAGCTAACTCTAATTAATAGTGAAAAGAAAGATTTTCTTCTTAGAGGATGTTTGAAAAGTCCTATTGTAGATATCAAAAGTTCTAGATCCTCCTAAATCCCCCAATAAATTGGGTGACTTTGTATTCCAGTTCTCCCCTTTTTAAGGGGAGCCAGCGCAGTCTTCTTTGCGAAACGCTGCGCGATGGGGTCTTCCCAAGTGGAGCGACTGGCGTGGGTTAGGGGGGATCTCAAAGTGCCTAAAGTCACAGCGAAACACTTTTCAAACAACCTCTAAAGACAATTCATGTAGACGCATACTTTTAAGCCGAAGCAAGCTACGCGGAACGGATCGTACAGAAGCAGCGACTCTACAAGAAACGCTCCGCGTATAGTAGCCTATTTGTGAATAGTCTCGCGCTCTTTATTAGCGGGTTCCTTATCTTTGAATAAGTCAGCTGCCGTTAGAAGTAACTCCCTTAAGGTTTGTTTGATTTGGCGCTCTTTTCTGGCCAGAGATGTACCAGCTTCACCTAGTTTGTCTTCTAGCTGCGATCGCTTCTGTTCTACCTGTATAGCTACAGACTCTGCTTGAGGACGAGCTTTATCGTACCAGTGTTTAGCCTCGTCTAGATAATCTTGAACCTCCATAGAACGTCCGCCATAGCGTGCAGCCATATTAGCTCTGACAATAGCTAGCTGTGCTTGCAATTGCGCGTAACGTTTCTTTAATAACCCGACTTCTTCACTATCTTTAATGGCATTGACAGCAGAATCAATTGCAGTTTTGGTACTAGCTGGTTTTTCTCTACCCGTCTCTTCAATCTCTGCCAAGATTACATCAACCTCTTGCTGGAGTTCTTCTTCTTCACCATCTAGTTGAGCTTGAAGGCGCTTGATATCTGTCTGAGTTTTAGCAATAGATTCGTGTCTTTGAGTGTTAATTCCTTCTAGCGCTCCTTCAATAGAAGCTGTCACTTCATCTTTAAGTTCGCTACCTTTTTCTTGGAAGTTTTCAATGACAGCAGAAACAGCATCTCTAACCAAGCTACGAAGTTCAGTAGAACCTTGTTTAAACTCAGAGCCTACTTGAGAAACTGCGGATTTAACAATTTCTCGAATCCGATCGGTTCTTAATTGTCCAGTTTCTTTAGCTTGTTGCAAGTCTGCTTGAATTTTTTCTTTGATATTGTTGTTAGACATTTTCAACTCTTAGAATTTAACTAATTGGGATAAAACTTTCTAGAAATGTTCTTACATCCCCATTATGGCGTGGCCAGATCTGGCTTGGTACTTCCTTTAGATAGAAAATTACAGTCCTAAAGAGGTGAACTGTCAAGACTGCTCGGTTAATAATATTTACACGAACTGAAACCCTACAAACCATACAAAAGATTAGGTTTCGTTACTCAAACCAATCTACAAATTTTTATCGAACAGAATTCAGGAGTTAGGAGTCAGGATTCAGAATTCAGAATGATTTTTGTATGATTGAACTGTAGCATAGTGCCAATTTATGAGATGATTAATGCTTGTTGGTAGTAATTGATAGTGAAATATGTGGCGAGTAAATATTACTTGTGCAAGTGATGCCTGGAAGCTCTATGGTACTGAATTCAAAGCGATCGCCCAGAAGTATCAAGGGGAATTAATTGGTTCCAAAAAAATGCCAGATGGTACACGCATCATGTCTTATAAAATTGAGGATGTTAGCGATGCAGAAGCCTTTCAAGAAGATTGTGCAAATTTTGCAGGATTTACAACTGACTTTGAATCCCTGTAGTAATTGATTCTGATACAACCAGTATTCGAAATCAGGAGACGTTGATTGAAAAAACTACTCACATTAGTATTAGTAACATTTCTCTTGTTCTTCAGCGCTTTTACTACGTCTGCAATGGCAGCAGACATAGTTAACGGTGAACAAATATTTAGTCTTCATTGTGCTGGTTGTCATATTAACGGCAGCAACATAATTAGGCGGGGTAAAAATCTCAAAAAGCAAGCGCTGAAAAAGTATGGTATGGATTCAATAGAGGCAGTTACATCTATAGTTACCAATGGTAAAAATAATATGTCAGCCTACAAAGATCGCCTTACTGAACAGCAAATTACAGATGTTGCTGCTTACGTTCTCGAACAAGCTGAAAAAGACTGGCGTTAGAAAGTTAGGAGTTAGGAGAGACGTGAAAAATCTGTGTCTGTACAAGATTTAGGAGTTTTAACTCTAGTCGTCGTAAATCATTCATAATAAAGTAGAAAAGTTAAAAGGCTGTAAAAAACCGCTTTTCAACTCACTAATTATTAAATCTGCTCACTTCCAACTTCTAACTCCCAAAATTGAAAATGAACTTACCCACAGCGAGCCGTCTCCAATTCACTCCCGATTTGAACATCTGCCGCATATTAAGTGGTATGTGGCAAGTCTCCGGCGCACACGGACGAATCAATCCCCAAGCTGCCATTGAGACTATGTTCAAATATTTAGATGCAGGCTTTACCACTTGGGATTTAGCAGATCATTATGGCCCTGCTGAGGACTTTATTGGTGAGTTTCGCTGTCAACTAATTGATACTCGTGGCAAAGATGCTTTATCTAAGGTGCAAGCGTTTACAAAATGGGTGCCTCGTCCAGGTAAAATGACAAAGAAACTGGTCGAGGAAAACATTGATATTTCCCTGAGAAGGATGAATGTAGAATCGTTAGATTTGATGCAATTCCACTGGTGGGAATATCAGGATAAAAATTATCTAGATGCCCTGAAATATATGGCTGAACTCCAGACTGAGGGTAAAATTAAACATCTAGGTTTAACTAATTTTGACACGGAAAATTTGAAGCTGATTACCGAAGCAGGCATCAAAATTGTTTCTAATCAAGTGCAATTTTCCCTTATTGATCGCCGTCCCGAAGTTAATATGGTGGAATTTTGTCAGCAGCATGACATCAAGCTTTTTACTTACGGTACATTGTGCGGCAGCTTGTTATCAGAAAAATATTTGGGTAAACCGGAACCGCGAGGATCTGATCTGTCCACTGCTAGTTTGAAAAAATATAAAAATATGATTGATGCTTGGGGGGGTTGGCAATTATTTCAAGAATTGCTAGCTATTTTGAAGGAAATTGCTAATAAGCATAAAGTAAGCATCTCTAATGTTGCAGTGCGTTACATTTTAGATCAGCCAACTGTGGGCGGTGTGATAGTTGGTGCCAGACTGGGCGTATCTGAACATATAGAAGATAACGCCAAAGTATTTAGTTTTAGTTTAGATGCTGACGATCGCGATCGCATCAGTGCCGTATCTCGACAGTCACGAGATTTGTATCAGCTAATCGGCGATTGTGGCGACGAGTATCGCCGCTAATTATCGGGAAAAAGGTAATAATAGTATCTTCATGCTGATGAATTAAAGAAGACCGTGACCACTACACTGCACTGGCAAGAACGGGTTGGTAATCAAAGAGATTGGATTTGGCGGGGCTGGCAAACCCGCTATACTTACATTCGCCCTAGCCAAAATAACCACAAAACACAACCTCTGATTTTGTTACATGGCTTTGGCGCTTCCATTGGTCATTGGCGACATAATTTAGAAGTGTTGGCTGAACATCACACAGTTTACGCCATTGATATGCTGGGTTTTGGCGCTTCTGAAAAAGCCGCAGCTAATTACAGCATTGACTTGTGGGTTGAGCAGGTTTACGATTTTTGGAAAACTTTCATCCGTCAACCGGCAATTTTAGTAGGCAATTCCAACGGTTCACTGATTTCCATGGCCGCCGCCGCCGCTCATCCTGACATGGTGCTGGGTATAGTGATGATGAGTTTACCCGACCCTTCTCTAGAACAAGAAGCAATTCCTCCCGTGTTGCGGCCGCTTGTCAGAGCAATTAAAAATGTGGTCGCTTCGCCATTAGTTCTCAAACCTGTGTTTAACTTTGTGCGCCGTCCAGGGGTGCTGCGTCGCTGGGCAAGTCTTGCCTACGCTAACCCAGAGGCGATTACCGATGAACTCATAGAAATTTTAGCTGGGCCTCCCCAAGACAGAGGTTCAGCGAGGGCTTTTAGTGCTTTGTTCAAAGCTGCGATCGGAATTAACTTTAGTCCTAGTGTGAAGACAGTATTACCAACCTTAACAATTCCGATGTTGTTAATTTGGGGACAAAAGGATCGGTTTGTTCCCCCAGCCCTTGCTAACCGATTTGCCCAATACAACCAAAAATTGGAAGTGCTGAATTTAGCAGATGTGGGCCATTGTCCCCATGATGAATGTCCTGAGCAAGTCAACCAAGCTATTGTAGATTGGATTGAGAGATGGGTTAGCGTAGGCGTAGCCCGCCGCAGGCATCGCCAACCCCCTTACACTTTCCCAGCTTTGCCGGAAATTGTCTAAGAGGGCCTTTGTTTATACCGCGCATTCATCAGCTAGCGTTGTCGGCGACTCTTTGAAGAGATAGATATGAGGCTTTTGTTATGCAATGGGAGCGATCGCGCCACCCAATACCTTTGCGACCATTGAATTAAGAATTACTTAACACCTAGCATCGCACGGCGTAAATAAGTCACCCATTTCAAATGTCCAAAACCCTTGCAAATAGGTAATTACGAATTACGAATTACGCCTTATGGTACTAGCCAATCGTGGCTTGGTTAGTGTCCACATCTGTAGTGCCATTCACAGAACGAGCTACAGAAATCATCTTATTAAGAATTTCTTGACTGGGAACTTTGCCTTTCAACACCACAGTGCTACCCGTTTGAGCAACCCAAAGAGTATTAACATCATCAAGTTGTGGATCTTGATCAAATGCCAAAGCTACCCGCTTTGCTAACCCACTTTGGTCATATTCACCACTTAATCCCAAACGTTCTGGGGGTATAGATTGAGTAGCAGTAGGAGCAGCATTAGTACTAGGAGTTTGTGCTATTGACTGCGGAGTAGGATTTACTTCTGCATTTTGAGGTTTTTCCATTCCAAATAGTCTTTTTAACCAACCCATAAAAATCTTTCTCCTAATTAGAGGCTTATTGAGTGGAGTATAAAAGCTTTTCGAAAATGCCGCATCTACCAATGAAAAGATATCCATTCCATAAAATTCCTCCTTGCAGGATAACTTCTGCCCAATTTTTTATTTCTAGAGAATGCAACGAGTGCAGCTATTGAGTTTACAATAAAAGGTTGCACTGATAATTAGTGCAGTAGTACGCGACAACAGAAATCAACATACATTTGACAAAATGTCAAGAGTTTGTAACTCAATGAATTTTGAATCTTGAATGAGTGAATTCTGCAAAGCGGTACTAGTTTCTGCGTTCCTCAAATCCTGTTCTAGCCTCTGTTGGCGAAGATGAAACATACCCTTTCAGTTCTCGTAGAAGATGAGGCGGGTGTTCTTTCCCGCATTTCTGGTTTATTCGCCCGTCGTGGTTTTAATATTGAAAGCCTTGCTGTTGGCCCTGCTGAACAGGGAGGAGTCTCCCGAATTACAATGGTTGTACCTGGTGACGATCGCGTGATCGAGCAACTCACCAAACAACTATACAAGTTAGTCAATGTCCTCAAGGTACAGGATATTACCGAAACTCCTTGCGTTGAGCGAGAATTGATGCTTGTGAAAGTGAATGCTAGTAGTAGCAATCGCTCAGAAGTGATTGAACTGTCTCAGATTTTCCGGGCGCGAGTCGTGGATGTAGCAGAAGATTCTCTCACCTTAGAAGTTGTGGGAGATCCAGGTAAAATGGTAGCGATCGTGCAGGTGTTGCAAAAATTTGGTTTAAGAGAAATCGCCCGCACTGGCAAAATTGCCTTGACTCGTGAGTCAGGCGTGAATACCGAGTTACTCAAATCTTTGGAAGCAAAAGTTTAGTTGGGATTTTAATCAGCATATAAATCAAAGACAGCAGAAGTCATAGTGGCAATTGTTACTATGACTTTTGCTGAGAGACTATCAAAAAATTGCAAGATAATTAACAGTGATAGCTCAATCAAACGCTGAGAGAATGTTTGAAAAGTATTATGCGAAACGCAACAGTCAAAATCATCAAAGACCTAACTCCCTGACGCAAAAAGGCGGAATTCAAATTATACTTATTAGTACCTCTGCTGTGGATATAGTATCAAAATTAACGGCTCTTCCGTAGATGTTATGCTAAATTTCAAACTAGAATTAGGGATTTGCATTTAAAATCAAGGGTTTTATGCAGTTAAAACCTGGATTTTATCCCAAAAGCTCAAACGTCAAGATTAAAAGCTGTATTTATTGCCCAGCAAGGGATATGAGCTAATTTATAGATGTTTTTAGCATAACAAGTAATGAAGAACCAAATTAACATCAAATCAAAATTTAGTTTCCCAAGGAATTCACAATATGAACTCACCTGAAGAATACATCAATAATAATTCATCCAATATAGAAAAACAGAATTCGAATGCAAACATAAATGAGTTGCAATTTAGTAATAACAGCATGAGTGAAGGTAGAAACTTAGATAAAGTTAGAGAAATTCTTTTTGGCAATCAAACACGGGATACGGAAAGAAGGTTTAACCGTCTAGAAGAACGTCTAATTAAGGAATTGGGCAACGTGCGAGATGAAACAAGAAAACGTCTAGACGCTTTAGAAATTTATATTAAACAAGAAGTTGATTCTTTAACGCAGCGCCTAAAAAATGAGCAGGTAGAGCGTGACTCTCAGGTAAAAGCAGTTGCTGAGGAAAGTAAAAGCATAATCATATCTTTAGAAAAAAAGATTACTCAATTTGATGAACAAGCTACTAATAGTCAACGAGAGTTGCGCGAGCAGATTCTCAACCAATCTAAAAGCTTACAAGATGAGATACAACAAAAATCTCAGGAAATCGTAGCTTTACTAGAACGGGAAGCTCAAGAACTTCGCAGAGAGAAAACGGATCGTTCAAATCTGGCTGCTATGTTTACAGAGTTAGCTATCCGGCTGAATGCAGAAAATAAGTCTTGACCTAAGGAATTATTTGAAAACTTTTTCACTATGAATTTTGGCACTTTTATATTCTCTCTACCCCTATTAAAAAGGGGAAGTTAAAAGGATTTAAAAGTTTTAATACCGACCTAAATACTTTCCAAATATCCTCTACTCTAAGGGTTAAAAGATTTTTTACCTATCGGTACATCTCTTCTGTTTACAACAGAATGCTACTTGATGATAAATTGTGAATTGGGGAATTTTGGTAATGAGTGACTATTCAAATAATCCAATACCCAAAGTATCCTCTGAAGGTTTGAACAGCAACAACCAAACCTTCGAGCTTAATGATGAACTAACTATACTCCGTAGTTTGCTTCTGGATATTGAGCCGACTAAACTTAAAACACTCTATGAGCGATTAGAAAACCCTCAAATTCTACCAGAAGATATTAGCAAGATGCTTCCAGAAGCTGTTATCTTGCGCTCAAAGCAAGATAAACAACTTGCGGAAGTAATGGTATCAACTGTGGAAAATGCCATAGAAGTTTCTGTTAGACAAGACCACAATGTGCTTTCAGATGCATTATTTCCAGTTATTGGGCCAGCTACTCGCAAGGCGATTTCTTCGGCTCTTGAGGAAATGATGCAATCGATGAATCAAACTCTGGAACATAGCTTGTCTCCACAGAGTTTTAAATGGAGACTAGAAGCGCAACGCACAGGAAAATCATTTGCGGAAATTGTGCTGTTACGGACGCTAGTTTATCAAGTAGAACAAATATTTTTGATTCATAAAAAATCGGGATTATTGCTGCAACATTTAGTAACAACGCAGGTAACAGTTCAAGATCCAGATTTAGTAGCTGCGATGTTGACAGCTATTCAGGATTTTGTCAAAGATTCTTTTAGGGTGCAAAAAGTAGATGGACTAAAAAGTTTACGCTTTGGAGAAGTAATGATTTGGATTGAAGAGGGGCCGCAAGCTTTAGTAGCAGCGATGATTCGAGGGAATCCTCCCCAAGAATTAAGGTTAGTTTTGCAAGAAGCGATAGAAAAAATTCACCTGAAGCTAGGTAGAGAAATTCAAAATTTTACAGGAGAAACAGAAGCATTTCAGGCCAGTCTGCCTTATTTAGAAGCTTGTCTGGTAGTTCAGTATAAATCTACGGCTAAAAAAAATTATACCTATGCGTGGGCTTTCTTGGGTGCGATCGCGATCGCTTGTGGGACTTGGGGCTTTTTTGCGATAAGAGAACAACTTCGTTGGCAAGCATATCTTCAAAAACTCAACTCTCTGCCAGGAATTGTTGTGATTAACACTAAGCAAGCTTTTGGCAAATATTTTATTTCGGGAATGCGCGATCCTTTAGCAGTAGATCCCAATACACTAATACAACAAACAAATCTTAATCCTCAAATAGTAATTAGCCAGTGGCAACCTTATCTGTCTTTGGAGCCAGAATTTACTGCCAAAAGAGTTGAACAATTGTTGCATCCTCCCCAGACTGTATCATTAAGGGTTGATAACAACGGTATTCTTAATGTAACTGGTTATGCACCCCGTAAATGGATTTTAGAAGCACGGAAATTATGGGCATTTATTCCTGGTGTCACCCAATTTAAAGACCAAAAACTCGTAGAAATAGAACTTAGCGAGTTAGAGTTATCTAAAATCAAGATAGAAAAAGAAATACTTTTTTTTACAGAAGGAACAACTGAGTTAATGCCTGGTGAAATTGACAAATTGCCTAATTTGTTTTTATCAATCCGCAAATGTTTGGATATTGCCAAGTATTTAGGTAAAAATGTGCATATTCAAATAATTGGACATACTAATAGTGCTGGAACAGAACGAAGAAATAGACCACTCAGTCAAGCCCGCGCTAATAAAATTCTATCTTATTTAAAATCCCAAGGAATCAAGGTAAACCAATTTCAAGCACTAAGTGTAAGTTCTAGCCTAACTTCCCTGCCAGAATTAACGCCAGAATCTAAAGAATTTAATCGGAGAGTATCTTTCAAAGTATTAATAAATAATACCTCTAAATAAAATTTTATCAATTTATGGTTATCCAGAAGAAAATTTGTATGATAGGTGCATTTGCTACAGGTAAAACTAGTTTAGTAGCAATGTTTGTCCACAGTATTTTTTCTGAAAAATATCATACTACTGTGGGTGTAAAAATTGATAAAAAAGCTATAGAGATTCAAGATAAAAAAATCAACCTTATCCTTTGGGATATCTATGGAGAAGATGAGTTTCAAGAATTACAAATGTCTTACTTGCGAGGTTCTGCTGGTTATTTATTAGTTGTAGATGGTACCAGGTATAATACTTTACAAAAAGCTTTTGAGTTACAAATAAAAATAGAAGATGCCATTGGTCAAGTTCCCTTTATTTTAGTCATAAACAAGTTGGATATAACGGATGAATGGGAAATTGAACTTGCTGAGATAGATGATGTTACACAAAAGGGTTGGACTGTGATTAAAACAAGTGCCAAACATGGTATTGGTGTAGAAGAAGCTTTTCAAACTCTCGCTAAAAAAATATTGGATTGCTAAATGTTGGATGTCCCTGTTTTTGTAATTGCCTATATTCTAAATTTGCTAACAGCAGAGTCTTCTCTTGGCTATCTGTTGGTTAATAAAGATGGTAGCCTCTTGACTTGGGGTGGTAAATTGGCAGCTTATGGAATTACTAACCTCCATAAAGGCAAAAATGCAAAAGAGCAAGTTGTTTTTCTAGAAGGGTTACTACCATTAGATGATACTTCCATATTTCTACCATTCATCCAAACAGAGTATGGCAGTTGTGTAGATGTTCATATATTACCGACGAAGGAAGCAGATTGGGTATTGCTGTTAGATAGTAGCTGTGATAGAGATTACCTCTTTCCTATTCAGCAAAAAGCAAATGATTTCAGACTATTACAGGAAAAATTAAATAGAAAGTTAAATTACTAACCTAAAGTCAAAATTAATTGATTGTATCAGGTTTAACTCATGAATACATCGATCGCAAATGATATGCTCACGGCTTTGAACATTCTAGCGTTAGAGCAAATTGATGCAGGCTTATTTAAAATTATTGGTAATTTACCTGATTGGTTAAATCAATTTTCTTGTAACATTTTAGCATCAGGAATGAATATCTCCATACCGCAGGAAGAGTTTTCTTTTTTAAATAATTTTTTAATTGATGCCGAAAAATTTTGGATGAACAATAATACTAAAAAACTCAGTTCAGGTTTATGGACTGAAATAGATGCAGATGGACAAGAATATCAATTTAAAGCTTATGCAACTTGTGTGAATAATAGAAAATTTTTATTGATCGAGGCGTTGGAAGATTCTGATCAAGAACAGCAGTCTGTTCTCCAAAAAGCTAGAGAATATCAATTGATTTATCAGCAATTACTTAAGGATAATCAAAAAAAAGATGTTCTAATTCATTGTCTTATCCATGATATAGCGGTGGAATTGAGCGCTATAAACTGCTGTTTTGCACTACTAGAATTTGAAAACTTAACACCTAAAGGAAAAGAATATTTAGAAACTGGTATAAAGCAATGCCTAAAACAAGAGATGCTGATTAAAGATATTTTAGACGCTTTTTCTACTGAAGCAGTATTAACAGAAAATTCTCATATCGATATTGAAGAAGCACCTAATATCTTAAGTTCTATACAAGAGGTAATTGAATTTTCAAAACTGAACTTTGCCCTTAATAATATACAATTACAGCTTGCTACCAATATTGATATGACAGCAGACTGGAAAGTTATGGGAGATAAATCTCGTTTAGATAGAGTGATTTCTAATCTAGTAGAAAATGCTTATCGATATAGTAAACCAGATTCTATTGTGACTATTGGTCTACAGTTGGATGGGCAATATGTTTTAGTTACTATTGATGATTGTGGTTTGGGTGTATCGCCAGAAATGGAAAAGAATTTATTTCAAAAGTTTTCTCAAGGCAAAGGTAAACCAGGGAGAGCCGGTTTAGGTCTTTATTTTTGTAGAATCACACTTGAACGCTGGGGAGGTATGATTGGTTATTTACCTCGTCTTGAAGGTGGTTCTAGATTTTGGTTCCGCTTGCCAAGACTAGCATTAGTGATGAGTTAAGAAGTGTCCCCAGTTAATAATATCAATTACTTCTAATCGCGTGATAAGCTACTTCAGATAAATTAGCAAATTCAATCCCGGAATTGTACGAGAAAGAGTCCACAAAACAAGAGTAATGTAAATTACACCTAAACTCCATTCATACCAAGCAAGTGCAGAGATGATGCCTGGTAAGTGTTCGTCTCGCAGGCGAATGTCGTTAAATCCTAATTTCACTAAGTTGTTGAGACTAAAATCATAGTAGTTGAGCCAGTTCCAACGGCGATCGCTCAGTAGAGGCATATATCGTTCACGAAATGTCTGATTCCTTGGTATCACTGGTAAACGCCCAATCAACAATCGTAACTGGCGAAATGTGCCATCTTCGGTGAAGTAAGAAACGTTCATTAAATCGTGATAACGACCTTGTTGGTAAAGTCGGATCAATAATGCTAGCGGTACGGGGACAAGAATTATGAAAAGACACCCTAATGTCAGCCAAGGTTGTTGAGCATTGCGAAAGATGGCTAGTAAACTCAAGAATTCTAAAACGCTAAAACTGACTAATATCGCAATGGTTTCGTAAGATGTGGGAATGATTGGTACAGGATGCAGGCGACGATAGCGATCCACTAGCCAAAATAGTAAGCCAAAATAGGCGATCGCAACTCCTCCCACGCCAAACACTAACCAAAAATTTGTCCCATAGCCACTCAACAACAGCAGTACACTCAATCCCAACCAACTCCAAGCTTGTAGTAACCACCCACCAATAGAAAGCGATTCGCCAACAATTAAGCGATCGCTCAGTTGTGTGTATTTTTCTAAACCGATGTCTGCTAAAGTCAATAATTCGCTACTGTTGCGAAAATATTTTATCAGACGACGCTGGGCGATCGCTGCGGCTTGAGTTGCGGAAAAACCCAGTTTAATCAAACTGGTAACACTTGCACTATTAATATTTGTAGCTGTCAAACGGCGGCTCATTTCTACTAATCGCAGCTGTTGTTTTGTGTATTCCAGTTCATTAGCATCGGCAACTTGCTGTTGCTGACGGAAATTTTGCCCCAAATTCCGCAAGATATTTTGATTACCTTGCAATGTAGGAATGCAGAACATTTTACCAATTTGACCAGGATTACCTAAAATTTTTGCTTGGTTAGAGTTAAAAGTTAAACCAGGTACGCTTAGACAAGCTTCTGGAGAAAACCTGGCATCGCTAAAATCTGCTTGATTGAGAATGCTTGCACCTTGTAAATTAACTGATTGATTAAACTCCACTTCTCGAAATATGAGAGCTTGCTCAAAAGTCGCATCTGTTAAAAAGAGAAACTGATTAAAATTTGCTTTAGTAAACTGGGCTTGATTGGCAAAGCGGACATCAGAAAAATCAGCATTTTCTTGCCATTGCACACTACTGAATTTAGCCAATTGCTTAAAACTTGCTTGGTTAAAGTTAGCAATCTTTTCAAATATACTCCCCTGAAAATCAGCGAATTCTTGAAATTGGGTTTGTTTAAAATTAGCTTTTTCAAAAAAAATACTACCCTGAAAATTGGTTGGTTGCTTAAATTTAGTACCACTAAAGCTGACGGGACGACCAAACCGAGTTTCAGCCCAATTCGTGGATTGGAGAAAAGTTGCACCTTGGGCATCTACAGACTGAAGAAAGAATGTATGAGAGAACTTCATTTCGCCATTGAAGCGAGTTTGCACGAGTTTCAAGACACCACGAAAGACGGCAATTTCACTGGATGGGGTTGGCTCTGTTCCCAAAAGCGATCGACAATCTTTGGAGTTCGCTAGCGATTCTAGACAAATAAAGCGCAAACGTGCTAGTTCTTCTTTTTCAGTAGCTGTGAAAATCGGAGCAATAGCTTGGGCGTATAAGGAGGTTCTTAAACCCAAATCGCTGCCCACAAAATCCCCTAAAATCAGGGCATAGCTGAGGTCTAAACCCAGAGGTTTTGTACCTAGCTCTTTTCGTAATAGTTGGTAAAAAGCATCACGAAAGCTAGCGTTTTCGGGGCGCAAATCAATCACCATCTTCTGCAAATCTACGGTCAAATTGCCTTCGCGGAGTGTGGGTGTGCGTAGACGTTCTTGTAATAATTCTAGAGTTAAGGGTGTGCGTTCTGGTTGCGTTTGTGCTGCTGAAGTAGGTAGGGGGAGGAGGAGAAGTAAAACGCAAAGGAACGCAAAGGGAAGCGCAGAGGTACGCAGAGAGAGCTTTCTGGCTATCTTTGCGTTTAACCTCTGGGTGCATCTATGTTTAAAAAATAAATTATGCAAATTGTTCGATCATTCGTCGCTAATTAGTAGAACAATTTTACCCGTCACAGAACCGCTTTCAATTAGTTGGTGTGCCTTAGCTGCTTCTTTTAAAGGAAACTCGTGACTAACATGAATTTTTAACTTGCCTTCATCGATCCAGGTGGCACATTGTTCGAGAATTTCTGCATGGTGCTGGAGGCTGTCTTCCAATCCTAGCAACGCTGGTGTCAGCATTAATTCTAAACCAATGCGTAAATTACGTAGTCTAGCAGTTTTCCAAACAGTATTGGCATCGGGTTCGAGAATCGTCACAATATCGCCATATACTCGCACTGCGGGAAAGGTTTTGTGAAAGGTTTCGCCGCCTACGGTATCAAAAGCCAAGTCTACGCCTTCGCCGCCAGTCCAATCTAATACCGCTTGCACAAAGTCTGTTTGTTTGTAAAAAATTACATGGTCTGCACCAAGTTCTTTGACG
The DNA here is from genome assembly GCF_014222285.1 of Nostoc sp. UCD121. GTDB lineage: Bacteria > Cyanobacteriota > Cyanobacteriia > Cyanobacteriales > Nostocaceae > Nostoc. Next base: position 16,251 of record NZ_JACKZS010000069.1, on the reverse strand, counting down.
AAATTAGCCTTTTCCTCAGAACCCACTGTGGTAGAAACAGTAGCACCTTTGAGTTTCGCCAATTGAATTGCTACATGACCGACACCGCCAGCACCCGCATGAATGAAAACCCGTTCCCCAGGTGACAATCGTCCCCGTTCGTATAAAGCTTCCCAGGCGGTGATTAATACTAAAGGTGCTGCGGCTGCTTCTGCAAAAGAGATAGAGGCAGGTTTACGTGCCACAAACCGCTCATCCACAACGGTATATTCAGCATAATTGCCTTGGTGCGCGCCCAATCCACCGTAGCAAAAGTATACTTCATCGCCTGGGCGAAAACGCTGAACACCAGCACCCACAGCCTCAACTACACCAGCACCATCACATCCTAAAATTGTCGGCGTGCGATCGGGGTAGAAAGTGCCTCGGCTACGAAGTTTAGTGTCAATGGGGTTAATGCCAGCCGCCACCAAACGCACTAAAAGTTCAGTATTCCCTACGGGAACCGCAGGGTTTGGCACTTCCTGTACTTGCAGAACTTCAGGACTGCCAGCTGCTGTCATCAAGACTGCTTTCACAATTCTTTCCTCCTGGCTTTAGATGCACATTCTTATGCAACTTTAGCGCAAGAGAGTAGACACAAAGTTATGTCTGAAGGAAAACTAGTTAAGCAAATTTATCTGTTAAGGCAGACAGGGGAGGCAGGGGAGCAGGGGAGCAGGGGGAGAATTCGTAACTCCTAACTTCTCACGGGCTAAACGCCCCGCTATCGCTAACGAAACTGTATTGCTGTATAGCCATAAGAGTGTGGACTCTAGGGTAGAGGACGTAAATTCAGACGAATAAATCTTAATGCTCAGGTGAAAGATAGAATGGTAGGTTTTTTACAGTTTATCTATCGATAGGTACTGGATAAAAATTTCCAAGTAGTCTTACTTCCTCCTTCCAAAGACGAGGAAAAATTCCCCGTCGCAATACTTCTTACACTAGAAAGCCTTCTATTCTGTTTCCTGTCTTTTTTCCTCATTTCTCCGCTCCCTTGCGTTCATCGCTTTTCTCTCTTTTGAGTAATGATAAAAACTCTACGTTCCCTTCTTTCCTACGCAGCTTTAACTACTATTGTTTTGGTAGCTGTAGTCACAACCCAGTTAGGAACTACGCAGAAAACTCCTGCGTTCGCTAACATTACACCTACCGTTATTCATTCGTTTAATAGCAGTAATAAGTCCAATGCTTCCACTTCAGAGGCAGAATCTGTACAAAACAGCGATGGTAAGCTTTACAGTACGAGGTACGGGGAAGACGCAAATGATAAAGACTTGATTTTTAGGGTTCCTCCTGATGATAGTAATTTCAACCTTTTCTATTTGTTTAGGGAGAAGAATGGTCAAAGGACTAATCCTAAAATTGCGGCTACCCAATCTACCACGAGCTTGTACGTCTACGTGTCTCCCACGGGAAGCGACACCGGAGGCGATGGATCGCTAGGCAAGCCATTGAGGACGTTGGCGTATGCAGCAAAACGAGTTCAACCGAATCAAAACTACACGATTTACCTGAACGCAGGTGTCTATAGGGAAACGGAAGCAACGGTACTTCCGCCGGGAGTGAATATCGAGGGAGCAGGTGAATCAAGCGTGACTATCACTAGCAACGGTGAGATTCCGGCTCCAGGAATAAACACAGGTAGCACCGACTGGAGTCTTTGGCATTATGGAAGCATTATTCAGCTTGTCTCGCCTAGCTACTCCGGCTCAAGCCCTAGGTATGGGGCTCCTTCCGAGATGATTGAGGCGACAGACGGCAATCAGACTTTAAGCGGTTTCACCATAAATGGGAACGGCAAGACCATCAAAGCCGGTGTCTGGGTGGAAAATCGTAATAATGTGACTATGCATAATGTCACGTTCAAGGATTTCCAGCACAGCGGTGCAGTTTTTACCCGTGGCAATATGTGGTGGTTCGTCCCGCTTCCAGAGGGGAGGTGGATGAAGAACACAACGATATATGATTGCACGTTTATTAACTCCGCAGCTGATGGAGTATCGGGAGGATCTACCGGTAACTTGAGACTTGGGGGACTTGATGGCGCTGACATCTACAACATTACTATCCGAGAAAATAAAGGATACGGTATCAAGTTCATGCATGTAGGTCATCTGCGTAACGTGAAGATTCACGATTGCGACATCCAGGTTCCGGAAGTTGATTCCCAGTGGAGCGAGGATGCTTCCATTGAACTTTGGAATTTGAGTTATGGAAACGAAATTTACAACGTTACCTCTAATACGTGGTTATCGATGGTTAATCATGCAGTAATGAATGATTACCAGCCAACAGCTACACACCCAAGCAATCTCAAGATGCGAAACGTAAGAATAAAAGATATTGATGGACAGAGTGTTAAGGAGTCAATCGAGGTTGCCTTGAGTGGAGTTGAGATATCCGACTCCTATTTTCAGGATAAGGGCTTTGGTATTGCGATCTGGGGAGGGAAAGCATGGGGCGGAAGTATAGAAAATCACAACATTAACATCCACAATAATATTTTCGCAAATGTCGCTCGTAAAGTTCAATTTGGTTTTGGGAACAGCACTGCCGTCTTCATTCCCGATTCAGCTACCAACATCAAGATTCACAACAACGTGTTCGATACCTTAGGGAATAGCCTACAGATCGACTCCGCAGACAAGATATCGATCAAAAATAATGTGTTCTTGAACTCTCAAGGAGACGATGTGCAAGGAGGTAACAACATTGCTTTCACTAATAATCTCCGCAGGAATACTAACCCAGCAAAACCAACTTGGCAAACCCGATTCGCGGTTAATGCGACAAACATCCAGGGTGATCCAAGATTTACAGGTACAGGCGATCGTTGGAACTCTTACTACAAGGCGGCTTCGTCACGCAGTCTTATGGTGGATAGAGGAACTAATGTAGGGCTTCCTTACTCTGGTTCGGCACCTGACATCGGGCGATGGGAGTGGTAACAATAGTTGAATTTTGGGGGAAAGGGAAAAGGTTAAAAGGGAAAAAACCTTATATATCGAGTCTTCCAATCCTTTTCTCTTTAACCGAGCAGTATTGGGAGTGGTAAGAAAAGTTGATTTAATCAAATCCAAATTTTTGGATCGGAGTTTTGCTATACCAAAGCCTTAAAGGATAATGTACAGTGACCAATTAATGTTATCGAGGGTGTGAAAGCTTGAACTCTCTAGTCTTAAGCTTAGAAACGGCACAGTAACTTACAAGTTGTATAAACACAAATTCTTGTCAGCCTAAAGTGGATAAGGATTTATTTGATGGCACGAATTTGTCTCAACATCATTTAATTTGTAACTGTACAGGAAAGGGAAAAAACCGCGAAACATTATGTTTCACGGTTTTCAGTGTGGTGTAAGGAGCTTAACTAAATCTCATCATAAAGTAACAGCCCAATAACAACGCACTGGTAACAATTTTGGTAACAGAGTTTTTTTAGCAGCCTTAGAGCAAAGCACCGCCACAACTAGAACCACATCCAGCAGTACAACCATAGCAATAAGCAGCAGTTTGGATCTCACTAATCAGGTCTAGACTGCCAGCTTCTAGCAATTTGCTAACTGTTATTGGTTCAGAATTGCCAGTTTTTGCGGGCAAATTCATCATCTGATTAAAGTCACAATCATATACATTTCCTAGATAGTCAATTGAAAGTTGATCGCGGCACATCAAATGTTCAACTGTGCCAGGATTAAAATTTGACTCTAAAAACTGCAAATAGCTACTGTGTAGTTTTCTCCGTTTTAAATGTATTTTGGTTCTACCAACTGGTAGGTTGGTAATGGTGAAGAGGTTGTTAAATACAATATTAAAATGTTCTTGTAAGAACATTTTGTAATCTTGTTCTAGGTTGGTCTGTTCGGGAGCTAAGGAAAATTTTTCAGTAGTGGGTAACTGGGGATTAAATACCAAGTCCAAAATTAAATTTTCCTCTTTACCATAGCCGAGTTGGTTAAGCCACTGCAAAGCTTTGACTGAACTATCAAAAACGCCAGAACCACGCATTTTATCAACATTATCTGCTAGGTAGCATGGTAGAGAAGCCACAACTCTTATTTGGTGTTTAGCAAAATATTCTGGTAAATCAGCAAATCCATCTTCAAAATAAATAGTCAAATTAGACCGGACAATCACCTGCTTGCCGGTTGCTCTTGCGGCTTCTACTAATGGTTTAAATCCATAATTCATTTCTGGTGCGCCACCAGTCAAATCCACAATTCTAATTTCGGGAAATTTATGGATTAGCGAAATCAATTGTTCGCAAATTTCAGGAGAAAGCTCTTCTGTACGTTTTGGCCCAGCTTCGACATGACAGTGTGTACAGGCAAGGTTACAACGCTTACCTAGATTAATTTGTAAAACAGAGATCCCCTTTTTTGTGAAAGGGGAATTTAGTTTATTTTTAAATGGTGTAAATTTTGATTGAGTTTGCATTAGCTACTATTCCTTAAATATGGCAATATACTCAATTTTTCTAACCTTGTAATAATCGGTAAGTTATTCCACTAATAATTGCAGCAGTAGGTAAAGTTAAAATCCACGATAATAGTATCTGATAAAAAACACGTATATTGGCTTTTTTGTCAGTTAAACCGACTCCAAAAATAGAACCAACTGAAACATGAGTGGTAGAAACAGGAAGTCCAAACAGACTAGCTGAAATCACTAGAATTCCAGTTACTATATTTGCTGATAAGCCTTGAGGAGGATTCAATGAGGTAATCTTTTCACTCATGGTGACAGCAACTTTTTGGGAGTTGAGTAAACCACCAAGTGCCATTGCGATCGCTATCGTGATCATTCCCCCCTGAACCGAAAAATACTCAATAACTAGAATGAGTGAGGAAATCTTGGGAGTATCATTTAATCCTCTAGCAAAACTCACAACTCCGGCGCTGAGAAAATGGCAAGTATCAATCATTTTCTGATTGACTGCTAGGTTCCATTTGGAATTGATATAGCCAGATAAGCTGTAAATTGCTGCTCCGAAGGGAATAGCAATGATCGGACTGAGAAATAAAGGCAAAACAAAGGAAGTTCCCAAAACGGCAAAATTGACTTTGAGTCCGATCGCAACTAATCCAGCGCCAACCAGCGCACCTATTAAACTGTGAGTTGTGGAAATGGGAAACCCCATAAGGGTTGCTATCAGTACAGTTAGACCAGTTGCGATCGCAACTGCGAGATGAAATTCTGGTGAATTAGCGATCGCATCAGGCACTAGTCCTTGACCAGAGAATTTTTTAATTAGTGTACTTGCCAAAAAAGTTGCAGTTGCTGCACCACCTAAAGTTGTGAAAGTTGCCCACAAAATTGCTGTTTGATAGCTACTAGTCCGGCTACCAAACAACGTTGCTACCCCTTTAAAGTTGTCATTGGCACCATTCGAATATGCTAAAAAAAGTGTAGCAATAAATAAACTAATTAACAACATTTTTGGGTTTATAAAGAAGAAGTCAGAATTGAGAATTCAGAATCAATAATGCAATGAGTAAAATATTCAAATTGTGCATCCATTCCCCAGTCGCACAGAATCATTCTTAATTCTGACTCCTGACACCTGAATTCTTGCTTAAGAAATTAACAGCAACCACCACCGCTATAGTGCCAGGTTGAGTTGGTAACAATTATTTCTGCTGGCTTGATAGCTGCAAGTTTAGCGGCAGTTTTATCACACACGGCTGCGGGAATACCTCGCTGGAGTAAGTGTCCTGCTGAATCATCGAAGAAGGGTTCCAAGCCAGCATAAATTGCTGTTTTTCCAGTGAAAATACAAGCACCATCTTCTGGAATATCAACTTTAAAGGAGACAGAATCCAGGCTTTCTAAAAGTAGGTGTTTGTCTAAATTATAAGTCTGAGAATCTAGTAGGCGATAAGGACGACGGGCACGAATTTCAACTTGACCAAAGCCAGCATTTGTAATCCGTTCAGTATACTCTTGATATGTGAGTGCGCCTGATAAACACATGGCTCTGAGTCGTTCATCTTGTTGAAGATGTGCTGGAATTTCACTAGTGGCAATTGGATCGCTCATCTGCAAACGTCCGCCTGGTTTTAATACCCGATACGCTTCTTTTAAAGCCCGGTTTAAATCTTCTGGTTCAAAGATGTTGAAAAGGCAATTCTGCGCCACGATATCGACGCTAGCATCAGCAACGGGTAAGTTAAAAGCATCACCTTCGCGGATTTCTACAAAACTCGTGTCAAACCACGGGTTTTCTTGAGCAGCAATTTCCAGATTGCGTGCGGCTGCTTCCCGCATGGCCCCAACCGGTTCAACGGCAATTACAGCACCTGCATAGCGGGAAAAATAAGCGAATTGCAACGCTTCTAAGCCGCCACCAACGCCGACATAAAGCACAGTAGGCTGATTTCCTAGTTCGGTGGAGTGAACGGTAGTGCCACAACCATAGTTCATTTCCTGCATAGCCAAAGGAATTTTCAACCCTGGTAGTTGCAGGGGTGTACTTTGCACACAACAAAGTCCAACTTGCGGGGTTTCGGCAACTTCGCGGTAGAATTGCGCCGCTGTTTCTAGATAAGTCATGCAGTTTTAGATTTTTAGATGATGACAGCTTTGTGCATCCTAATATAATTAACCCTGAGTTGGATGAGTTATTGCTCAAATTGCCAAAAACCCCAAATCTTCCTAGGATAGAAAATTTTAGGGTTTTATCGTTATTTCACACTGGATAGGGGATGATGGACAAGAATTAATAACCAATGCCCAATTCCCCATTCCCCATTCCCCATCCCAAATTCAATCATGCAATGTGTAGCCGACACCACTCACAGTTTGAATGAGACACTTTTCGTTATTGGCTTCAAGTTTCAGACGCAGATAGCGTATATGAAGTTCGATGATGTTGGCATCGCCCATGAAGTCGTAAGCCCAGACTTCTTGTAAAATGCGATCGCAGGTAATTAGCTGTCGTGGATGGGCCAGTAAATATTCCAGTAAATCAAATTCTTTAGCAGTTAACTCAATTAACCTTTGATCTCGGTACACTTGGCGCGTGCGACGATTTAAACTCAAGTCTTCAAATTCTAAAACATCTGCGCTGTCTACTTGCCAATTTCTTCGCAGGTGAGTGCCAACTCTGGCTAATAATTCATCAACACTGAAGGGCTTAACGAGGTAATCATCAGCACCAGCGTCTAAGCCTACAATGCGATCGCTTACTTCATCTTTGACGGTTAATAATATTATTGGTAATTTATCACTAATATTTCGCAAGTGGTGGCAAATCTCTAACCCCGATAAGCCAGGCAACACCCAGTCTACAATTACTAAATCTAGATGTAACTCACGCGCTGCGGTGAGTGCAGTTAATCCATCGTAGGCAATACTGACTTGATAGCCTTCATAATTTAATTCTAATTCGACAAATCGCGCCAGTTTGACTTCATCTTCAACCAGTAAGATGTGCGTCATGATGATGTTAATGATTTCAGCAGGGTACGGTAAGCAACAATACGGTCTGGAAACACTTTAGCGAGGTGCCAGCTACTTACATAGCCAAACATCTAAATTAGGTGTACGTTAGCTTAGTATAAACCTGAGTAAGTAACAACAGTATATTTGCAAAGACCGATGGCTGCTTAATCAAAGAACATCAAACTGACTATTAGCAATAGGCTGTGACATCTTCACCACATTTATCGGCAAGATAACAGAGCGCTTTAAAACGCAAACCAACCACTTCCTCGTATAGGGGATTTAATTTACACATCGGAGGAATATGAAATAGCTTCCGACCAAACAGTGTGATATTTTGCTCAAAGGGACATTGAGCAGGAATAGCTTTGCATAAGAAATGAGCCAATTTGGAGTTATGAATTTCTATCTTTTCAAACCACTCGCGCACTGGGTGTAGTAAATCATTGCGTGACCGTATTTGAATAAAGCTTGTCATAATTTTTCACCTTAATAATTTCAAACTTGATTGAGTTTGTTCTATTTGAACCTCTATAAATACATACACTTAGGTTCTATAGTTTTATGCACTGATTCCTAGTTCGTTCTCTACAAAGATAGAATGAATCTCTAGGTACACTGTAAACTACACATTCAAGGATCAAAATTCCTGATGATTTATCCCATTTCCAAAAACTTTTGCAACAAATGAATCAGCTAAAGCTGTAACTCACTGGGTCGAGAACCGCCATATTGTGCCAAACGCTAAGCTAGATATTGCCGGACTGCAAAACTATAACCAAATTCTGGGAGGCGCAGCTAAACTTACCCTAAAAAAGCATCAAGCTTTAAAAAAGCTGCGAAAACTTATGACTGATAACTTCTTCAGTAACAAAAAGCTACTTTTTGACCGATGGGCACCAAGTTATGACTGGCTCTTTCCTTCAGTGTTTTATCGAGCCATTCACAAACGCTTGCTGGAGTACGTCGATTTACCAAAGCCAGCAAATGTACTTGATATCGGTTGTGGCACTGGACGCTTACTTGAGCGCCTTGCTACTCAGTTCCCTGACCTGCGGGGTACTGGATTGGATTTCTCTGCTAATATGTTGCGGTTAGCAAGACAGAGCAACCACCACCGTCCACGCTTAATTTATATCGAGGGCAAAGCTGAGTCGCTTCCCTTTGCTGATGGTCAATTTGATGCTGTTTTCAGCACTATCAGCTTCTTGCACTATTTGGAACCGAAACAGGTAGTTACTGAGATAGCACGAGTACTTTCTCCCGGTGGACGCTTCTACTTAGTTGACATTAACATTACTTCTAAAAAAGAGGCAGAACCTCAATTATTGCCACTTACTCCCCGTGGAATTAGACTCTACAGCCCTAATCAACGTCAACTTCTTGGCTCTTCTGCTGGGCTATTGTGTTTGAGCCACCACTATTTATTAGGGCCAGTCTTACTAACAATTTTTGCTAAACCTCCGATTTGAAAATAGAGAATTGCAAAGAGTAAAAGATTGGAAACAGGTTGTATCAGTCATTTTTCTCTATATCTTAATTACGAATTACGTTAGCGTAGCGGTAGCGAGTCCGCGAGCGTCATTACGAATTACGAATTAGTATGACCTCTATATTCCATAAATACCACAGGAACTTTGAGCAGCCTTTTAGCTAATTGCGACAATTTAAATTTATCGTTGAGTGTAGACAAGCCTGTTGTTTTGGGAAATTGTGGCAAGTCTTCAAAAGATATTGGTACAAAATTAAACCGACTGTAAAACTGTGCCAATCGTTCACCCAAACATTCAAGATAAAGTGGTTGCGTTGCTGTATTAATCAAATGCTGCGTTAGCAAAGTACCCAAACCACGACCTCTCCAAGCTGATGCAACGACCAAACTACCAAGTTCTTGTGCCCCTGAAAAATTACGTAGCTGTCCGCAAGCTACGAGATTATCACCACATTCAATTACCCAAAATTGCTGCCAGTTTAATTGAGTTGGGTCGAGTTTTGCTGAGAATACCAGCAATCGAATCGGCCACTGATCCCCAGAGGTTGCCTTGCGAAGTATACACCCAGATGGTAACGATAGATTACTCTGGTTCATTAATTACACAATGATTAGTTTGTTCGTATCACAATCATCACCAAAGTCCTCGCGCCGTGGAGAGCCACTGGCTTTGGTTAAAAAACTCTACATTTATGGATTTTTATCAGTATACATGAGTAGTACTAAACAATACTTTCGATAGAGGTAGGACTCAGCCATAACTATACCTGGATAGATGCACTCACACTGTTAATCTTCTTAAGATAATACCAACAATAAAATTATTAGGAATGTAATAATGTCTGAACCACAAAAAGCTGGTAGCCAAGAAAATACACCCAGTTCTGGTAATTACGAAACCACTCTTGACGAAAGTAAGCGCAAAACTGGCGATGATGAAAAGAGCGATGCTAAACCCACTGCTACACCAGAAGCACCAGAAAATGATTCTGTAGCAGGTAGCCCCAATCAGGGAACTGAGTCACGTTAATTGGTTTGAAGTTTGCCAAGTTTTAATAATCTACTTGGGTTTTTCTAATAAACCCAATTTATTAAACTTTGAGTGGATAGTTGTGGTTTATATCACGATTATCCACTCATTTTTGTTGTGTGATAATCTTTTTTAGGGAAGCTGGGGGCTGGTGTGATAAGTGCGTAGATGCAGCCCACCATAGGCTATCGCTTTAGTACAATATCTGAAGTTTGTCAGCACAACCTTAAGAAAAAATCACCTATCCCCGAAAATCTGCTCAACTTCATGATTCTTAATCATGCCAGCTTCCTCTAGTGGCTGACAGAAGTACCACAATCCAATAGGCTGATCTTAAAGTGGTGATTTTTCACTCAGTCGTTAAGAACTACCTATACAGAAAATGTCTCTTAAAATAGTCCAGAACTTTGATGGCAGTTTCACTCTGGAAGCACAAGCCCAAGAAACTTTGTTCAACTTATTGACAAGCGATGCTTTCTTAAATCAAATTCGTCAACAATTACAGTGTGAGCAAATTAAATTTACAGAATTAATTTTCCAACCAGTTCCTTATAGCTTAACTACAACTAAAGGAATGCCAGCAGAGTTTGAAAAATATCATGAATCTGATGAATATGCCATCATCAATGTACCACCAAACTTCATGTTTAGTGCTAAGATTTTTAAACCCAGTCGCCTTTGTGCAATTTACCAAAAATTCGGTAATGGGTAATTTTAAAGGTACTTTTTCTCTAATTAGCAATTTTCCATCCTGAAGGCAAATAGTAAGTTTAATATTTGATGTATGGCTCTTGAAACAAATCTTTCTTCTTTGGCAGCCCTGGAATACATTCCTTACATTGATGATAGCGGTCAATTACCTGAACAATTTCAAGGTAAAATCGGGGTATATGCTATTTTTGACCAAGAAAAAGTTCTGCAATTTGTAGGATACTCTCGTGATGTTTATCTCAGCCTCAAGCAGCATTTAGTTCGTCAGCCACAGCAATGCTATTGGGTCAAAGTTCAAACTATTGAACGCCCTAGTCGCACAATTTTAGAAAATACTGAAAATGCTTGGATTGCTGAAAATGGCAGTGTACCTTGGGGAAATGGGGATAACAAGGAAAAATGGACTCATCCCATTGATGTCAAATTGATAATGACACCTGAAGAACAGGCAAAATATCAAAATCCAGCTAATGATGAATTAGCACAAATGAAAATTATTAAAAATGTGGCGCGAAGAGTAGAAGCAGAAATTTCAACGCAATTATTAGAAGTGCGTGGTTTGCAAATGCAAGTTCGCTTCAATCCTAAATTGAAAGAAGAAGGTTTACTAGATTTGAAATGAAGGTTGTTTTGGGAAAACTATTTTATGAATATCGCTTATAATCTCCCATGACAATACAGCTGCTGAACGATCGCTATCAAGTTATCCGCACACTCGGCGCTGGTGGGTTTGGTGAAACCTATCTAGCAGAAGATACCTATATGCCCTCAAAGCGCCGTTGTGTGGTTAAACAGCTAAGACCAATTCACAATAATCCCCAAATTTACCAGTTAGTGCAAGAGAGGTTTCAACGGGAAGCAGCTATTCTCGAAGAACTCGGTGGCGCAAATGACCAAATTCCAGCATTGTACGCCTATTTTTCCTCTGGCGGACAATTTTACTTAGTTCAGGAGTGGGTTGAAGGCGATACCCTAACTGGAAAAGTTCAAAAGCAGGGGCTATTTAGTGAAGGCGCTGTCCAGGAATTATTCATGAATTTATTACCCGTCCTGGATTATGTTCACTCTAAACACATCGTTCACCGCGATATTAAACCCGATAACATCATTGTGCGTCATCGTGATGGTAAACCAGTGCTGATTGATTTTGGCGCTATCCGCGAGTCAATGGGAACCGTAGTAAATTCTCAAGGCAATCCTACCAGTTCGATTGTGATTGGTACACCCGGCTATATGCCCAGCGAACAAGCCGCAGGTAGGCCAGTTTATTCGAGTGATTTATACAGTTTAGGAATGACGATAATTTATTTACTCACTGGTAAACAGGCGCAACAACTAGAGACGGATTCTCAGACGGGTGAAATTGTGTGGCGACAGTATGCGAGTCATGTTAGTCCAATCTTAGCAGGAGTGATTGATAAAGCGATCGCATATCATCCGCGCGATCGCTACCCCACCGCTAGAGCAATGCTGGATACTTTGCAGAACATCGCAAATCCCATTCCACCAACGCAACCTATCTTGACTCAACCAACTATAGTTTCTGCACCACCACCTCAGACAGTGGCTGTCAAACCACAGCCGAATCCTCAAGGTAGTAGTCAGAATAATATCCTTCTGGGCAGTTTGATTGCAGGTGGGCTAATCGGTGCATCTGTGATTATTAGCCAGGTATTAACAAAATCTACTGAATCTACAGCAGATAAAACGGTGTTACCTTCAGAAACTCCGTCAAATGTAACCACCCCAGTGACAGAAACTCCTAAATTTATACCAATTACTCCATCTATTCCTACTCAAACCCCATCTGTTCCTACTCAAATTACACCTGCCCCAACGACATCAATACCGCCAGTTGATACCATAGCCGTCAACACTTATTTATGGCTTTCCCAAAGGCTTGTAAATGATGCAGATTTAGATGGTAAAGACGGTTTTGAACTAGATATTATGCGAAATTCGATTTTTGCTAGTCACGGCCGCCGTTTTGATACTCCTGGATTACAAGATTATTTTGACAACCAACCTTGGTATAAACCTATATATTCACCAAAAGCGTTTCCATCTAAATTACTGTCAAAATTAGAGCAACAGAATATCGAGTATATCAACAAATATCAAGAACGTTACGGCTTGAGATATTTTAAGAAATAAGTTTAGGTAACAGGCAACTGAAAAGAAGACTTTTTGAATTGTAATGAGTTTTCTCAAAAATCAATCAAATATGAGCCTTATATGTTGCTAGGGTAGTACTAGTGTAAGCGGTTACACTCGATACATTTATTGCAAATATTCTTGTAAATGCTATAACTTCTAAGTATATTAGCTTGAACTTATCAAAGGATTTATTGCTACTTATTAGATAATATCTAGGTTGTCTAGTGTAATATACCAGACTTATGACTAGATATTTAATAGCCTAAAATCGCTAGATATTAAAGACTAGTCCTACCAAAGCCTATATAGAGTGAGAGCTAAACTGTTTTTTTCTACGCCAAATTCCATCTCTAGATACTAGGCCGTTTCAGAACCAGGCATTTATATTTAATATATAAAATAGCTATCTCGAAGATTAGCAATCCATAAGTTAAAGAAATGCCATTTTTATAATTTCTTTGTTATTTTGTATTTAACGGGACAGTTCTTCCCGATTTGGTGGGCTTAAATAACAATTAGTTAGACAATTTCCCTCCAAAGATGTATGCAAATTATTTGCATTGTGCTTATTTTTCTGCATAATCTCCAAGCATAATGCAAATTGGCTCGACAGATTAGATGTGTGATATTTCAATTCGGCAAATAGTTCATCTACACAAGGAAAACCTTGCCTACTACTATGCTTAAAATCAAGAATCAGCGTATTTTTCTGCCTGCGTTTATTCAACCTTTAGGACAAAATAATCAAGCAGATAGCAAAAAGGAATTAGCTAAACCTAAATTAGATTTATTGCAACCATTACGTCAACGGCTGGATGAAATTGAGATTCAGAATCGGAAATTAGCGAAATTTATTGCTAAACTGATTCCTGCTCAGTGTCCATTCGAGCGTGATATCACGCTTTTTGGTCGCAAAATAGGACACATTCCGCCAATGTGCAAACTCAATCCACTTTATAACGAACTTGTCTACTTGCGTTTTCGCGCTTTGTGTTATTTAGTAGATCAGTGTGGAGAGGATATTCAATCATACTGCTAAACATAACTAGAAAAACGCAACATGAAAATTCAAATTGAGCATCAGCTTAAAACTTGAACGCCTCAATGAATTGGGTGTCTATAAATGGGATATTTGGAGAAAGGAAGTCTCAAAATTCCGTTGGACTTATAATTCTCAAGAAACTTGCTACTTTTTGGAAGGCGATGTGGTTGTTACTCCTGATGGTAGACAAGCAGTGCAAATGGGTAAAGGCGATTTGGTGATTTTTCCGGCTGGAATGTCCTGCACCTGGGAAATTACAAACGACGTAAGAAAACATGATTACTTTGATTAATCAAGAGTTAAGATTGATCCCTGTTCTTTTCTTGATGATCCACAAAACCAACACCTCACAACATCTCATAAATTTAGATTTTTATTATAGGTGGGGTTCGCAACAAGGCTCGTAGGATAAAGTAGCATATTTGGTAAATTGCTTATATCCATATCTGTCAAAACTCGTTGCGACTCCATCCTCTAAACAATATTTATAAAAATAGATAGCCTCATTTTCTCCATATTTGGCAGAAAGTTGATGGCAGATATCTAAAAATATGAAATTCATTGATCCCCGACAATTTTTGTGAATTCGGGGATCTTGCTATTGAAATTTCTCATTGCGATCGCCACTACTGGGAATCTTGGGAGTTCATAATCAAGTTAGTGGGAGTTTAGTTACAGAAGATGCTATTCAGCAGAGAAGGGTTTCGTCTTACCGCAATTTTATTGAGGAAAATCATTAAAAATGTTACTGCATTTGAGTACTTGGCAAGAAGTCGAAGCTTATTTACAGCAGTCGAAGGGGATTATTTTCCCTATTGGTTCTACAGAACAACATGGGCCAACGGGGTTAATTGGTACTGATGCCATTTGTGCAGAAGCGATCGCAGCTGGTGTGGGTGATGCAACTAGTGCGATCGTTGGCCCTACAATCAATGTGGGGATGGCACTGCATCATACTGCTTTTCCTGGCACAATCAGTCTGCGTCCTAGCACATTAATTCAAGTAGTTCGAGATTATGTGACTTGTTTAGCCAAAGCTGGTTTTAGCAAGTTCTACTTTATCAACGGACACGGTGGTAATATTGCCACCCTCAAAGCGGCGTTCTCCGAAACTTATGCCCATTTAGAAGATTTGCAAATTGCCAATGCCCAACAAGTGCAGTGTCAAGTGGCAAACTGGTTTATGTGCGGTTCTGTATATAAGCTAGCTAAAGAATTATATGGGGATCAAGAAGGTTCTCATGCAACGCCAAGTGAAGTAGCCCTCACCCAATACGTTTATCCAGAGGCGATTAAGCAAGCACCCCTTTCACCAGAAGTTGCAAGCGGACACAGGATTTATAGTGCGGCTGACTTTCGAGTGCGTTATCCAGATGGACGTATGGGATCAAATCCTGGTTTAGCAACACCAGAACACGGAAAGCAATTTTATGATTTGGCGGTGAAAGAACTCAGCAATGGATATTTGGAATTTGTGAACGCAGATTGAAGGAGGCAGGGGGTAGGGGGCAGAATGTAGAAACTCTATCTAATCCCGGATTTCTCACGATACTGTAGGCAGAGGAGTGTGGGGAGTGTGGGGGGTCAGATTTCTTCCCCATCCTCCCACGCCTCCCACACTCCTGGATTTGTCACTTGTGAGAAATCCAGGTAATGTGTGAGTCCTGGATTTGTACCTTTTCTCCTTTCCCCCTTAACCAAAAAGTATTGGGGCTACGCCTACGCACCAATTCCTACAAGCTCAAAATTTATTTTTTAATTGCCGCAATTGCCACATTTTCCAGAAATAGCTAGAAATCCAATTGGTAATCATGTGAGCGACAATCGGCACTAATAGGTTGCCCGTAAGCAGGGCACTATATGCTAATATCATCCCAACAATTGTTGCCCAAATCACATAAGGCCATTGTTGAGAACCACTAAAATGCAAGATGCCAAAGCAAAAACTAGATACAATGACAGCCACATGATCTAATCCTAAAGCTGACAGCATTACACCCCTAAATAACAATTCTTCACTCAACCCTGGTAGTAAACCGAGCCAAATTAAGTCTGGTAAGGCTAAGGGCTTCAGTACCACGTCTAGATAATAATCTGCACTTTTTCGATAG
The DNA here is from genome assembly GCF_014222285.1 of Nostoc sp. UCD121. Classification (GTDB taxonomy): domain Bacteria; phylum Cyanobacteriota; class Cyanobacteriia; order Cyanobacteriales; family Nostocaceae; genus Nostoc. The sequence continues at coordinate 244 of NZ_JACKZS010000069.1, read as the reverse complement.
GGAGTCCAAACGCGATAAGCTATGCCACTTAACGCGGTAATGACGAATCCTAATCCTACACCCAACAGCAAATCTTTCTCGTCCCACTTCCAGGAAAAGAGGGAAAAGTTACCAAAGTGCAACGACAGTTTGGCGACTATCAACAAAATGATTGCAGTCGCTCCCATCGCCCCAAGTACTTGGATGCGTGTCAGATATGGAATTTCTGGCTCTTGTTTTTGTTGTTCAACCACAGGTTTTTAGG
>NZ_JACKZS010000530.1 GCF_014222285.1 Nostoc sp. UCD121 | reverse complement strand
GAGCCACAAGTGGGTCGAGTGGGTATGACGTTAGAGCAGGCTCACAAACAGGGCATTACTGCGAGCGAAGTCACCCTGCCAATGGCTCACATTGCCCGTAGTATTGAGTGGGGGCACGATCTGGGTTTCTACCGCATGGTCATCGACACCCAGACGAATTTGATTTTAGGAGCAACGCTGGTTGGTTACGAAACGGCTGAACTGGTGCATGTCTTTTTGTCACTTATGGAAGCTAAAGCAACGTGGCAGGTACTCGAACAATCGGTTCACATTCACCCAACTTACGGTGAGGCATTGCCCAGTCTCGCAAGGCTACTCGTTGGAGATGATATGCCAACCTGTCCCAATATGTAACAAAGCAGCAACCAATAACTACTAACTTGAATATGGGCGATCGCTTCAAGATATCTGCAAGAGGTCGCTTTAGTAAAAACCCTTCAAATTGTTTCCCTGATTTACTT
>NZ_JACKZS010000068.1 GCF_014222285.1 Nostoc sp. UCD121 | reverse complement strand
CGCTAACAGCACTCAGCACTCAGAACTGTTTTGCCCAATGCCCAATGCCCAATTCCCCATACTTCGACTGCGCTCAGTACAAGTTCCCCATTCCCCATATTCTATTCTGCGGCGGTAGAAGTTAAAGACATTGTTTCCCACAACACCATGTGAGGTGGTGTTAGTACAGGCTGGTGTAGAGCAATCAGCTGGGCTAGGGTATTCTTTAATTGGGTACGGGGTACGATATCATCAACAAAACCATGCAGGAGCAAATCTTCAGCAGTCTGAAAATTTTCGGGGAGTTTTTCTCGTAGGGTTTGCTCAATCACTCGCCGACCGGCAAAACCAATGGTTGCCTTGGGTTCTGCCAAAATAATATCGCCCAACATTGCAAAACTTGCGGTAACGCCGCCTGTTGTGGGATTGGTCAAAACGGGAATATATAATAGTCGCGCGTCTTTATGACGCTGTAGAGCTGCGGAGATTTTCGCCATCTGCATCAAGGAGAGCATTCCTTCTTGCATTCTCGCGCCGCCGGAGGTGCAAACGATCACTACAGGATACCGCCGTTGAGTGGCTTGTTCAATCATCCGGGTGAGTTTTTCTCCTACAACCGAACCCATACTACCACCCATAAAGCGGAAGTCCATAACCCCAAGGGCAATGGGCAAACCATTGATTTGACCTAAACCAGTGTGAACTGCGTCTACTAAGCCAATTTTATCTTGTGTTTCCCGCAGGCGATCGCTGTAGAGTTTGCGATCGCGAAATTCTAGCGGATCGGTTGGACGCAAATGTTCATCTAGAGGTTTCCAGGTATTGTTATCTATCAATTGACGAATGCGCTCATCGCTATCTACACGATTATGATGACCACATTCGATACAAACCATTTGATTGGCTTTCAGGTCTTTTGTGTATGCCAATACGCCACACTTAGAGCATTTGTGCCACAATCCATCAGCAATTTCACGCTCTTGGCGTTCAAGGCTGGTAGATCCTGATTTCCGTCGATTTGCAAACCAATCAAATAGAGACTTTAAACCACGTGATTCTTCGTTGTTAGCCATTTTTTATTTTAAGTGGGTATGAGGTCGAAAACATGTCAAATCGTATTGGGTTGTTCTTAGTCATGAGTGATTTGTCTTTACTTAAGGACCCTTCGGGTTCGCCAGTTACTCATGGGGGAAACCCCCTTGGCGTAGCCTCTCCCTTTGGGAGAAGGCCGTACCGTCTCACTAATTACTACATCGTCAAACTACGCTTTTAAGCAATTCAGACCTTAATTATCATCTTTGGTTGCCAGCTTAACGAAAATACTTATACCAATACAAGTCTCCTGCTCTTTATTTTCAGCAGACTTAATTATATTGACGTACGGAACAAAGCCATGAGAATACCAACCTCCAAATAAGATGCTCTCCCTCTCCCACCCAAATCAATGATTCGTATTGCTAGGTTATGAACGATCGGCATCTGTTGCAATAGTTGTGCTTGCTAACGGTTAATCGTCATCAAGAGGGTAATACAAGTCACAAGCAGAATATTATCAAAATATGAAGGGGCGATGGGGTAATGTTGGTTACAGTCACGAATTATAAATTTTTCTTATGAAAGGGCATTCGATATGGGTTACTCCCCTTATCCCCCTTCTCTCCATACTCGCGACTGCAATTCAAGACGCTGGAAAAAATAACCGCAGATAGGTAGACAAAATTGCTTCGCCGCTAAACAGGGTAATCAGAGATCCTAAAGCGAGAAAAGGGCCAAAAGGCATCTTTTGTCCTAACCTGTGTGTCGATGTGTCTTCATTAGCGGCTTCTCTACCAGACGCTGTGCGTAGCTTGCTTCGACCTAGGAGTATCCGTTTATGCATAATAACACCACTGCCAATTAAGGCCCCCAGCGCACAGGCAATAAAACTAGCTAAGAGCAAATATTTCCAGCCTAACCAGGCTCCCATCATGGCTGCTAACTTAGCATCACCTGCGCCCATTGCAGTTTTCCCAAAGGCAATTGAACCCAATAGGGCGATCGCATCAAATAGCCATAAGCCCAAGACTGCACCTACTATGGCCATCATAAGATGATTTACCAATGCCACAGAACTTCCTTCTGGTAGATAACCAACCACCATTTGGAATAAAATTCCTACCACTAAACCCGACTGAGTAAGTGGATTCGGTAAGGTCATTGTATCTAGGTCAATCAGCGATAGTGCCAATAACCAACTACAAAAAGCCCAATAGCCTATTGTGAAAGTCGAAACTTGAAAGACTAAAAAAACCAGCAAAAAAATTATGCCCGTCACCCCTTCTACCACAGGATAACGGACAGAAATTTTGCTTTTGCAATATCGACATCGCCCTCTTAATGAAATCCAGCCAAATACTGGCACATTGTCGTAAGCTTTTAGCTGATTTAAGCATTTAGGACAACGAGAAGGCGGCCAAAGAATTGACAACCCAGCAGGTAGCCGATAAACAATAACGTTGAGAAAACTCCCAATAGATGCACCCAAAGCAAAGACCATTACACTCGCTGAAATAGCGAACAAAATGTCCATACAGTCATTAGTCCTTTGTCATTAGTTCTGTGTCATTTGTCGTTTATCTTTTGTCTTTTGTCATTATTTCTGTGTCATTTGTCCTTCGTCGAGAACTAATGACTAATGACCACTGACCAATAACTAATAACTAATGACCAATAACCAATGACTAATGACTAATAAATGTGTGATTCAATTTGACTTAAGGGTACAAAACACTCTTGAGGTAAAAGAACTGGTTGGTTAGTAAAAATAACCTTACCTCGATGATTAACACGATTAATTGCTACACCGGAAGGTTGCCCAGCGATTTCGGGATGGACTTCACAGTGAGTATAGTATATCTGCCCAGCGGCTCTGATTACAGCAGGATCAATCAAAGGCGATTGGTTCTTTGGGGCGGTGAAATTTACTGGATTCTGTCGTAATGCGTACACTATCGACTGTTATTTGATTGCTAGATTTCCCTTTAGTCTACCCGAAACTTATAGCAAAGGTTGCCAAATTGCCCAAGTTTCACTTTAAAATTATTTTTGTTCAAGAGCCTTAATGAGTGAGTCTCCCATAGCACGGCAACCCAGGAGGTTTTTTCCTGGAGAAATTATATCCCCAGTGCGATCGCCTTGTTCTAAAACTTGCAATACAGCTTGTTCGATATGATCTGCCGCTTTTGGTTGATCTAAAGCGTAGCGTAGCATCATCGCCGCACTCAAAACCTGTGCTAGAGGATTGGCCTTATCCTGTCCAGCAATATCTGGGGCGGAACCATGAACTGGTTCAAACACACCAGGCCCAGAAGCACCCAAACTCGCTGAGGGTAACATCCCAATACTACCGGTAAGCATGGCAGCAGCATCAGAGAGAATATCGCCAAACAAATTGCCTGTAACTATGGTGTCGAACTGCTTGGGAGCGCGTACTAACTGCATAGCAGCATTATCTACATATAAATGAGAGAGTTCGATATCTGGATATTCTGTACTAAGTTGGGTGATGCGATCGCGCCACAGCTGAGATACTTCTAATACGTTCGCCTTATCCACCGAACAAAGTTTCCCACCGCGTTTTCTAGCCGCATCAAAGGCCACTCGCCCAATGCGCTCAATTTCTGATTCGGTGTAAACCATTGTATTGACACCGCGTTTCTCACCAGTTTCTGTGGCAAAAATCCCTTTAGGTTTACCGAAGTAAATCCCACCAGTGAGTTCGCGCACCACCATAATATCCACGCCTTCCACAACTTCACGTTTCAAAGTCGAGGCATCAATTAGCTGGGGCAAAATTTTCGCTGGGCGCAAATTGGCAAACAATCCTAAACCTGCGCGTAGCCCTAACAAACCTGCTTCTGGGCGTAAATTGGATGGCAGAGAATCCCACTTGTAACCACCAATTGCTGCAAGTAATACAGCATCACTGTTACGACAAGTTTCTAGAGTGGCAGATGGTAGAGGTTCGCCTGTGGCATCAATTGCTGCACCACCGATAAGTGCTTCTTGGAATTCAAACTTCAGATCAAATTGTTTCCCTACGACTTTCAGCACATCTACCGCCACTGCCATAATTTCAGGGCCAATGCCATCGCCGGGGAGTAGAGTAATGCGGTAGTTCTGGGTCATAGCTGATGATTACTAGGTAAATGCTTACAGATTAAATATCATACCGAGCAAGTGTACCAATGGAGCTTTTAATTTATTTGTAAGCCGGGGAAGTAATCTGGCAAATATTTCGATACTCAGCAAGTATGAGAACTTCTCTCAAAAACTCAGCTATAGAATCTAAAAATTAAAAAAAACTATCTATAGGAATTTTTTGTTGAAATTAGTTGTATGTTTTTATGTTAATAAACGCAAACACAAAAAAGGTTTATGAATTTTAATCAAATAGGTCAAGTTGCCCTTCAACTGTTAACTTTGTTTGGACTTAAAGTTTTAGGCGCAATTCTTATATGGCTGATTGCTCAACGCTTGATTGATTTTGCATTGAAGCTAGTACGACGTGCTTTCCGAAGCCAACAAATTGACCCGACACTAATTAACTATATTCTGAATATCATTGGTGTGACGCTGAAAATTGTTCTAATTGTGGCAATTCTCGGCTTCTTTGGGGTTGAAACAACTTCCTTTGCTGCATTGTTAGCAGCAGCTGGCATTGCAATTGGTGCAGCATGGGGAGGACTACTAGCAAACTTTGCAGCAGGCGCATTTTTAATTGTTTTTCGACCCTTCAAAGTTGGTGATTTTATCACAGCTGGAGGTGTCACAGGCACTGTTACAGAACTTGGGCTGTTCACAACTAGTATTAATACACCTGATAATGTATTGACAATTGTTGCCAATAATAAAATCTTTTCTGACAATATCCAGAATTATTCTGCCAATCCTTACCGTCGGGTTGATCTAGTAGCTCAAATCCATCATGATGTGAAACATAATGAAGCGATCGCACTTTTAAAAGCGAAAATTAGCCAAATTCCTAATGTCCTCGAAAATCCAGCGCCGGATGTAGAAATTCAGGATTTTAACTTTGCAGGGCCTGTATTAGCAGTACGTCCTTATTGCAATAATGACCACTACTGGCAGGTTTACTTCGACACGAATAAAGCTATTCGTGAAACCTTTAACGAAGCTGGATATCCAGTTCCCGAATACCGTTATACAGTTAACGGTTCATCTGCTCATGCAATTAATAACGTCATCCCACCACTATCCGAAATAACTTGATAGTAGAGCAAAAAGTCAAGCTTTCATTTGCAAAGTTTCTTAAATAGCAGAATAAGAATTAATAAGTAGGTAGGGCATAAGCTTTACCTACTTTTTTATGTCGCCAATTTTCTGAGAGTCAGTTTCAATTTCCGAAACAAGGCTGACAGAAGTTGTAGAAAGAGGTTACGTTAAGTGTTAATCACAAGCCGCACCCCAGCAGCGATGGTAAAAGAATTAGCAATTTGTACCCGTGGACTAACTAAGCAATTTGACAGGCACGTTGCTGTTAATGATGTGGATTTAGAAATCCAGGCGGGGGAAGTATATGGACTGATTGGGCCCAATGGCGCGGGTAAAACAACTCTCATCCGAATGTTGGCAACTGCTGAAGAACCAACTACGGGTGAGATTTATATTAATGGCGATCGCCTACTCCGTGACAAGAGTAATCCCAAACTGAAGCGTCGTCTAGGCTACTTACCCGATGACTACCCACTATATGAAGATTTGACAGTCTGGGATTACCTAGATTATTTTGCGCGTCTCTATCGTTTACGAGAACCACGTCGCACTCAACGTCTACATGAAGTTTTAGAACTTATTCAACTTGGAAATAAACGCCACAGCCAGATTTCTACTCTGTCACGGGGGATGAAACAGCGCTTAAGTTTAGCGCGAACCATTATCCACGAACCGATTTTACTACTACTAGATGAGCCTGTTTCTGGGCTTGACCCCATCGCCAGGATGCACTTCCGCGAAATCATCAAGGCTTTGCAAGAAGCTGGAATGACTGTAATCATTTCTTCCCACGTTCTCAGTGATTTAGCGGAACTGTGTACATCTGTGGGAATTATGGAACTTGGCTTCTTGGTAGAAAGTACCTCATTACAACAACTTTACCAACGTCTTTCCCATCAGCAAATTGTGATATCCACTCTGGGGAATCTGGAGACACTTTTAAATGAATTGAAACATCATCATTTAGTAGAAGAGTGGGAGGTGATATCAGGAAAAAACAGCGTGCGGGTGAATTTTTCGGGTAAAGAAGAAGATAGTGCCGAGTTGTTGCGCTCGCTAATCAAAGCAAATATTCCTCTGACTGATTTTCACTGCACCCAAGAAGACTTAGAAACTATTTTCTTAAAATTAGGTCACAAACAAGCATCTTAATTTGCCAACAAATATAACTCCCCATTTTTGGAGAATTTTTTCTTATGATGCCCAATTTTATAGACAAAATCGGCGATTGGAATCCGCAACTATTGCGGGAACTCAAAGGAAGGCTGAAATTTTTTAATGTTGCGATCGCAGTTGCAACATCCTTACTACTGCAACTGGTAGTTTTTTTATATCAGTTACGCGAGTTTCCTGACGATCAATACTCGCTAACAAACACATATTGTCGTTTAAGTCAAGTATATAAACGGCAACAAAACCAGACTTACCAGCAATCAGATCAATATCCAATTCCTGACTTAAATGATTTACTCGCAAAGAATATTTGTCCCCAAAATCAAATTGATTGGCAGTTGTGGTGGCGAGATCATTGGGAATATATATTCTTGACTTTGAGTGTAATTTTTGTATTTACACTATTAGTCGCAGGAACTTATTTATTAATCAACGATTTAGCCAAAGAAGAAAGTCGCGGTACATTGAATTTCATCCGTCTTAGCCCCCAATCAGAAACTAGTATATTAACTGGTAAATTGCTAGGAGTTCCGAGTTTAGTTTATCTCGTCATCTTAGTTGCAGTTCCTTTACATCTGTTGGCTGGACGTTCTGCCGAAATTGCCTTTAGTTACATTTTGAGTTACTACGCAATTCTTGTTGCTAGCTGTATTTTCTTCTACAGCGCCGCATTGCTATTTGGTTTAATTAGTCGTTTGTTTAGCGGTTTTCAGCCTTGGTTAGGTAGCGGTGCAGTATTGCTTTTCTTGTTCACAGTAATGGGGTTTGCATCATCGTCTTCTAGCAACATTTTAAATAATTCAACTGCTTGGATAAGGCTTTTCGCTCCTTGGGATACAATAAATTATCTGTTTCCTAACTTGTTACGTGTATACAATGGTTCTCAAATGAAAAACCTAGAGTTTTTCTATTTACCATTAGGGACAAATGTTGTTGTTATTGTTGGTTTTCATCTATTAAATTTGGGATTGTGCAGTTACGGAATCTTACAAGCTCTGAAACGTTCCTTCCGTAATCCTCAAGCCTCAATTATTAACAAGGGACAAAGTTATGTATTAGTAGCTTTTTGCCAAATAATGATGTGGGGCTTTACCTTACAATCTTGGAGCAATAGTTCCAACTTTTATGAACAGGGTGAGTCGAATTTAGTTTTTCTGGCAATATACAACTTGGGGTTACTTTTGAGTTTGATTGCCATTCTTTCCCCTCATCGTCAAGATGTACAAGATTGGGCAAGATACCGACATCAAGAAGTTTCTAGCCGCAAGAGTGTTTGGCGGGATCTAATTTGGTCAGAAAAAAGCCCTGCACTTGTGGCGATCGCTATTAATCTGGCAATTGTTACTATCCCTTTGCTAGTCTGGATTTCAATTACATCTGTTTTCGATACAGACTATACCCAAAATGGGGCGAGTGACAATTTTAACAGCTTAAAAGTACTTTTAGCTGTAGCTTTGTCTATCAGCATAATCATGATTTACGCGACCATTGCCCAATTAATACTTTTGCTGAAAACTCCCAAACGTTCTTTCTGGGCAATAGGTACTATAGGTACGGTAACGTTCTTACCACCGATGATTCTAGAATTTCTTGGCATCTCCTCGTGGAAACATCCTACTGTATGGCTGTTTTCACCCTTTCCATGGTCAGCGATCCAATATTCTGGGGTGACAACAATTTTTATGGCATTCGTGGCTCAGTTGAGTGTTTTAGCATTGTTAAATTTCCAGTTGACAAAGCAGGTAAGATTAGCAGGTGAATCTGCTACGAAAGCATTGTTAGCAGGACGCTAGGTAAGCCTTTATACATGAGAACCCCGATTTCTGTGAGAAGTCGGGGTTCTTGTATTAAGGTTAAACTTTTAATTAGCACAAGTATAGTAATAACCTGACAATCATGCTAAATCTGCCGGCTCAAGACCTACGCCATACAGCCATCCAGTTTTTAGAACAAAGTCCCCTACTGCGTCTACAAATTCTTAAGCAACTGGGAATTGGCCGTTATGAGTTTTTAACTAAAATCCGCCTAAATGAAGCAAATATCATCTGTATGATGCGGTTTTTTAAATATCCAAGTCAGCTAAAATTTCCAAATCTAATAGGAGCAGATTTATCTGGCTTAATTTTAGATGATGTAAACTTCATCCGAGGCAATTTGTCTGGAGCTAATCTACAAGGTAGTAGTTTAGTCAATGCAGACCTCTTATTTGCAAATTTAATGAAAGCCGATTTGAGAAATGCAGATTTGCGAGGTGCAACTTTGGATGAGACGATTTGGTTAGAGACTTTAGTAGATAAGTGTCACCTGGGTCTAGGTACTGGTTTAACTCTGCTACAACGTCAAGACTTACAACTGCGCGGGGCTAGATTTAACTCTTGAAAAGACGTTAATTGAAACACAAAAAATTATAAGATTATTGGATCGCGATTGGTCTGGATAAGTTGATGAATATTAAGTTGCCCCAAAAATTGATGCTGCTAGGTTCAGGAGAATTAGGGAAAGAATTGGCGATCGCGGCTCAACGTCTTGGTAATTATGTGATTGCCGTTGACCGCTATCCCAATGCTCCCGCTATGCAAGTTGCTGATGTATCTGAAGTAATTTCTATGCTCAGTGCTGATGATTTAGAAGCTGTAGTGACAAAACATCAGCCAGATATTATCATACCAGAAATTGAAGCTATTAGAACAGAAAAACTGATCGAATTTGAGCAGCGAGGGATTACAGTTATACCAACTGCGGCTGCCACTAACTATACAATGAACCGCGATAGAATTAGGGAACTGGCGCATCAACAATTGGGCATCAGAACGGCTAAATATGGTTATGCAACAACCCTAGAAGAATTAATTACAATTTCTGATGAAATTGGGTTTAGTAATGTTGTTAAACCTGTGATGTCATCCTCTGGTAAAGGTCAGTCTGTAGTGCGGGATAAGAGTGAAGTTGAGAAAGCTTGGAATTATGCGATCGCAAATTCTAGAGGAGACAGTCAAAAGGTCATCGTAGAAGAATTTATTAATTTTGAAATCGAGATAACATTATTAACAATTAAACAGTGGAATGCACCGACTATTTTCTGTCCTCCTATTGGTCATCGCCAAGAACGAGGAGATTATCAAGAATCGTGGCAACCCGCACTAATTTCTGAAGATAAGATATTAAAATCTCAAGAAATAGCAAGAAAAGTTACTGATGCTTTAGGAGGAGCCGGAATTTTTGGCGTTGAATTTTTCATTACCAAAGATGAAGTGATTTTTTCCGAACTTTCTCCCAGACCGCACGATACGGGAATGGTGACATTAATCTCACAAAATCTCAATGAATTTGAACTACATCTAAGAGCAATTTTAGGTTTGCCAATTCCTCATATAGAACAGCTAGGAGCCTCAGCTAGTGCGGTAATTTTAGCTTCGGAAAAATCTGATTCTATTGGTTTTACAGGCGTAGCCGATGCTTTGTCAGAAAAAGATGTCGATATTAGATTATTTGGTAAACCTAATGCTCATCCATATCGACGAATGGGAGTAGCTTTAGCCAAGGGTCTGAATATCGAAGAGGCTAGGGAAAAAGCTACTAAAGCTGCAAGTAAAATCAAAATTATTTAATCAAAAGCTGATGAGTGCCTAAATCAAAGGTAAGGTGATGCTCTGCTTCTGAAGCTAGTTCCGACGCAATAAAAAATGACGAATAACAAATAACAAATGACAAATGACTAAGGACTAAGGACTATAATTATGCGAATTGCTCGTAACATTACAGAACTTGTTGGTCGTACCCCCCTAGTTCGGTTGAACCGCATTCCTCAAACAGAAGGATGTGTTGCGGAAATTTTGGTGAAACTGGAAAGTCTCAACCCATCGGCATCAGTCAAAGACCGGATTGGGGTGAGTATGATTAACGCCGCCGAAGAGGAGGGGCTGATTACTCCTGAGAAGACAATATTAGTAGAACCCACCTCTGGAAACACAGGAATTGCCCTAGCAATGGCAGCAGCAGCTAAGGGTTATCGATTAATTTTGACAATGCCAGAGACCATGAGTGGGGAGCGTCGGGCAATGTTGCGGGCTTATGGAGCAGAACTGGAACTAACGCCAGGTATGGAAGGCATGAGTGGGGCAATTAGACGAGCGCAGCAAATAGTTAATAGTACGCCAAATACCTATATGTTGCAGCAGTTCCGCAATCCAGCTAATGCTAAAGTGCATCGAGAAACTACAGCTATTGAAATCTGGGAAGATACTGATGGACAAGTAGATATAGTTGTGGCGGGTGTGGGCACTGGTGGTACGATCACTGGGGTAGCAGAAGTGATTAAAGCACGCAAACCTAGTTCTAAAGCGATCGCAGTTGAACCAGCCAATAGTCCAGTTTTATCTGGGGGACAGCCAGGGCCACACAAAATCCAAGGAATTGGCGCTGGGTTTATTCCCCAAGTTCTCAAGATAAAATTGATAGATGAAGTGATTACCATCACCGATGAAGAAGCGATCGCTTATAGTCGGCGTTTGGCAAAAGAAGAAGGGCTACTATCTGGTATTTCCAGTGGAGCCGCTTTATGTGCAGCAATTCGCGTCGCTCAACGTGAAGAAAACAAAGGGCGTTTAATTGTGATGATTCAGCCCAGCTTTGGCGAGAGGTATTTGAGTACACCGTTGTTCCAAGACCTGGAGGCAAGGTTAGCCGCTAGCATCAGCTAACGATACATTGAATTAATGGTCAATTCTAAGCACGTTTCTAACCATTACGAAACTCTCAAAGTTAGTCCAAGTGCAAGCCTTGCGGAGATTAAGCAAGCTTATCGCCGCTTGGTTAAGTTATTTCATCCTGACAGTAATCAGGACACAGCTGATCGCGAGCAGATAATTAGCATCAATGCAGCTTATGAGGTCTTAGGCGACAACCAAAATCGCCGCGATTACGACCAACAACTGCAAAATGACTCTCGAAAATTAAATAGCGATCGCCAACAGCGTACAGCATCGGCGCAAAAGCATTACCAGACAAAACGAAAAACAGGGCGGGAAGCTGACGAGCAAGTTGAAGAATGGCTGCGTCGAGTTTATCAACCAGTCAATCATCTACTTGATGGTATTCTCTATTCTCTAGAAGAGCAAATAGAGCAATTAGCTGCCGATCCTTTTGATGATGAGTTGTTAGATGAATTTCAGGAATACTTACAAACCTGTCGAAATGACCTTAAACAGGCACAAATTATTTTTCGCTCTCTGCCAAATCCCTCTAGTTTAGCAGGAACTGCGGCTAACCTTTATTACAGCCTCAATCAAGTAGCAGATGGACTTGACGAGTTGGCTTATTTTCCTTTGAGCTACGATGAGCGTTATTTACACACAGGCCAAGAATTATTCCGCATAGCTACGAGATTACATTGCGAGGCACAAGCATCTGTTATATAGTCATTGGGCATTGGGCATGGTCAAATAACAAATGACTAATGACTACTGACAAAGAAATTAGTTTATGCTGGAAACAGAAAAAGATTAAGAAATTTTAAATTCTGCTCATAGTGTACTCATGCAATGTATTGTGAATCGCCGCGCCCAGTTTTCGGCAAGTCATCGCTATTGGTTGCCAGAACTGAGTGAAGCCGAGAATATTGAAAAATTTGGTGCTTGCTCTAAATTTCCTGGACACGGACATAACTATGTCTTATTTATCTCTCTTGCCGGGGAATTGGATAAGTATGGTATGGTGCTGAACTTGTCTGATGTCAAACACGTAATCAAACGGGAAGTTACAAGTCAATTGGATTTCTCTTATATCAACGATGCGTGGACAGAATTTCAACAAACTCTGCCCACCACTGAGAATATTGCCCGGATTATCTGGCAGAGGTTAGCACCGCATTTGCCTTTAGTCCGTGTGCAGTTATTTGAACATCCTGAACTTTGGGCAGATTATCTAGGAAACGCAATGGAAGCATACCTTACTATCAGTACTCACTTTAGCGCCGCCCATCGGCTAGCTCATCCTCATCTCAGTAACGAAGAAAACACTGAGATTTATGGTAAGTGCGCCCGTCCCCACGGTCACGGACACAATTATCATCTAGAAGTCACCGTCAAAGGGGAAATTGACCCACGCACCGGCATGATTGTCGATTTAGGGGGTTTGAATCAAGTGATAGAAGATTATGTGGTTGAACCATTCGATCACACTTTTTTAAATAAAGACATTCCCTACTTTGCCGAAATTGTTCCCACTGCTGAGAATATCGCACTTTACATTAGTAATTTATTGCGATCGCCTATTCAAGAATTGGGAGCTAAACTTCACAAAGTAAAACTGATTGAAAGTCCTAATAACTCCTGCGAAATTTACTGCACGGGGTCAGAATCAGATTCAGTCAGTGCAGCCATGAATCAGCCAGTATTGGCACAGGTTTAGGTAATTGTAAATTTAGGCATAGGACATCGGGAATTTATCTCATCCCCATGCCCAATGCCCATTTTAAAAATATCGGCGACGGGCGGAATGTCGCAAATAGCGATAAATGCCCCAAGCTAAAACTCCAAAAAAGAGATTTAGCAAAAAGCGACTAAATATAAACCACAAAATATAACTGTCAAAAAGCTTTGATGGATTCAAAAAACTAATTTTATTGGCTAAGAGAAACAGCCCAAAAATAGCATTTCCACCAAGCACGAGGGCAAAAAGCACTAAACCCCTCTGCCAGTAACGGCGTTGGGGTGTACGTTCTGAAATCAGGGTAATCACAGGTTTACCTTGCACCTTTCGCAGTAATTGTTCTAGTCGCCAAAACATCCACAATAAAAACGGAAATAAACCATAATTAAGGAAACATAGCGCTAGTGAGTAACTGCAAGCACTAGATAGAATGTTAACTAGGGAATGACAGATTACAGAATTCAGCCAAGCCCGAAAAATGAACTTCCTGTCTTGATGTAACCGATTTTTAGACGAAATATACATTCCCAAGGCATATCCCCAAGGCGCAGAGAACATGGCATGGACTGGCGTGCTAATAGTACGCCCAAGAATTGATCCTGTATTGTGAAAAAGATAAATCCAGTTCTCTTCGGCGGTAAATCCAAGGGCAACGGCTATGGTGAAGAGGAAAACAGTTGAGGGAAGTAATCGATACGTGCGTTGCAGATAGTAGGTTGGCACAACAACCCCTGCTAACTTGCAGCCTTCTTCAATTACACCTACTTCCACAAGCTGCCGCAAAACTGCACCAGGAAGCGATCGCTTGATCCGTTCCCAATCTACAATCCAATTGGCTACAGTTTCAAAATTTAATTCAAGTCTAAGGGCTAAAAGACCAGATATTGCCCCGATGCTAAAGAACATCAGTAACTTTAACAGAGGTGGGGCAAATGGGACTCGATAGTAGTAATAGCCTAGCAGCAGCAACGGTGGTAGAACTGCCCACAGCAGTAGAGAAAAATCAACCACTCACCTGAGCAATTACTGTGCGGTGACGGTAGGTATTGTTGGTAATAGTGGGAGTTTGGAAACCTGCTTCAACAAAAGCTTGCTCAATATCCAAAGCAAAATATTCATCTAAATACGGTTCAGTACTTTTGAGCAACGTCAAAATATAGGCTGGCATTTTCTTGTAAACTTCAGACTTGGGATTCATATCCATGATTGCCAAGTAGCCGCCTGGACGCAGCACGCGCCGCATTTCAGCTAAAATCTGTCGGGTTGCTGATTGGGGTAACTCGTGACACATCAGAAAAATTGAGACTAAATCAAATGAGGCATCTGGTAGCCCAGTAGATTCAGCTTGGGCATGAAGCCAGTTTATTTTAGCTTGGCGTTGCCCAGCGCGGTAATTGGCAACAGCTAAGAAGTAGGGAGATAAGTCCAAGCCTGTAATTTTGGCATGGGGATAAATTTCTTGTAGAGCAAAAGTACTCAAGCCAACGCTACACCCTACATCTAAGATATCTTGCGGCTCGTTAGGGATTTGGCTTTTTAGAATATTGTGGTAACTTTGGCGCAGCATGGGATCGCCTTGCGCTTCTTCAGCGCCTTCCACAACCTTAGCGTGGACAGCGTAAGCAGCAGGTTCTACTTCAAAAGCGGCTTGCCAACTGAGATTTCCGGTTTCGTAGGCATGGAATGAGGTGACGTAGTAATCAGGGTAGGAAAGCTGAGGATTTTCTATTTGAGTTAGATCAGCTTTCCAGTCACGTGCCTGTAGTGTTTTGACTTCTTGCGTCCAAGGTACGCCAATTCTCTCCGCACGTTTAATCATCATTTGACGGGCTTGATGTTTGGCTAGGTTGGCTAAAGGCTTGATTGCCAGTACGCCATTTACCAAGCGAGAAGCGAAGCCAGGAGTAGTTTTTACAGCAGCAGTCATAAATTAATTTGCGTTCACAGCTTTTTTACTTATGACATAATTGCTGGACGGCAGTCTAGAAATGAATTGAATTATATAACAATGTCATGGAATTTTGATATGGAAAATTTGGTGTGATATGTTTTTCCAGAGAATCACACCGTTCTCCAATTTATATATTTTATTGAAGATTGCCAAAATCTATCTCAACAGAGAGGGCAAAAAGTTGAGCGCCATATAAAAAAAGACTACAACTAACTTATTTAGTCTCAAGTATGGCAAGAGCAAGAAGAAGAGCAAGTGGCTTTTTAAGGGATTTTCAAGAATTTGCTTTCAAAGGTAATGTAATTGATTTAGCGATCGCAGTCATCATCGGTACTGCCTTCAGCCGGGTTATCACCTCCTTTGTTGAGAATGTGATTATGCCATTGATTAACCCCTTGATTGGCGTGACTGGCAAAGAATGGAGAACTGTCACTATCGGCCCAGGAATTGCGATCGGTCAATTTCTTGGCGCAATCATTGACTTTTTAATCATTGCCTTGATCTTATTTGTAGCAATTCGCACCTTACAAACATTCAAGAGGCAAGAGGATGTTCCTGTAGAATCCCCACCATCAGACGCTAATGTTATAGCTCAGGAAAGGCTGACTGTGGCGTTGGATAGACTCAGCCAGACATTGGAATCTCGGAATCATGAAGTGTTGTAAGTGGGAGTGGGGATCAGGCGCATGAAGAAGAGGCAAGAAAGAGGAGGGAGACAGGAGAGACTTGTTCAATAATTCCGCCTTGTCCCTCTTGTCCCCCTGCTCCCCTTCCCCTCTGCCTCTTCTGCCCAATCCCCTATTTTGCAGAAGGTTTGAGAGCTAACAACATCTCTAATTCACTGGTGGATTTATCGGGGCTATTAGCAGTAAAACCAAGACCACGAATGGAATTGAGGATTGTGACGGTATTGGCATCAGATGAGATTAAACTATTGACCAGGGGTACAGTTTTAGTTTTATCCATATCTAGGTAGAAATAGCCGCCGTTGGGCTTTTGCAATGAACCAGTAACGGCTTTGAAAGCGTCGCTATTATCAAGAGATTGATTTTTGCGATCGCTAATCGCATCAGCAATTGGGCCACCAAGAGCCACAAATACAGTATCTTGATCCAGCCAACCATGCGCCAATAAAGCCCCCTGTTTGGGGATTTGCCATTCAGTTACATCTTTACCACCGATATTTCTATTGGCGATGTTGATTTGTTGTACTTTGGCCAAAGTATCCAATTTTGTCAAGGTGGCTTCGGCTGTTTTGCGATCGCTAGTGTCAAATACTAAAGCACCGCCAAAACCAACACTGGCTAACACTCCTTGATTGGATGGAATAGCACCAAAGGCAAATTCCCCATTCATCCAACCAAAAATATCCTTATCCAGGTCAATATTGGCAATTTTGACTTGTCCTCGTGCTTGCTCCAGAACCTGCTTCATTTCTGGATAATCTTTTGACTGTTCTACTAAGGTTTCCCAGCCACGGCTGATGCCATTTCCGCTAATCAGAGCAAAGGTATCAGTAGGAAATTGCCCGACTATATTTCCCGGACTTGATTGATACTGGAATTTATTCAGCTGTGGATCTAAATTAGCGATCGCTTTTACCCGCACTCCCGCATCATCAACACCAACGCCCGCTACCACAGATTTTATCTGCTTCAGTTGCGCCAAGGCTTGTGGAGGTAACTGCTTTGCCTGCTGACTTCCGGCAGTTAATTGCTGTACCATACCTGCGTAGTCTGGTACATAAATTTGGGCGAGGCTATTTTTAACATCCACTCCTTTACTGAGAATGTTGCTTGCACCTTCTTTACTGGCAAAAGAAGACTTTCCCTTAAAGGTGTCAATTGCTTTTTCTACAGCTTGCTTTTCGGGGGCTAATATCAAGTGACTATTATTTAAAACTACGCTATATGTTGGCTTGCCCTTTTCTGTAGTTTCAAGAATTTTTTGACCTTGGTAGTCAGATTCCTGAGATTTCACCCCTTTTTGTGACTTCAATTTGTTAGCAAAATTCAAGGCACTAATTTTATCCTTGATTCCCACTACTATCAGGATATTTGATTCCTGCTGTAAATTTGTTGGTACATTAGGTGCCCCGGATGGCACTTTTAACTGTGCAGGTTTCACAGAATTTGGTGGTAGTACCGCAATCATTACACCACCAATCCAAGGCTTTATGTCTTTTTCATAAGAAACGTTACCGTCACTGAACATTTGCTTATTGAAATCTTCCAGACCTTTTGCCACTAACTTTTGTGCCTCTGGAGTGCCAAATTGCTGTAACTTTGCCCAAGCTTGAGGATCAGTAGTAATATAAGTTGCCATCAATGCTGTTGAAGGTACTAATTTAGCACTGCCGAGAGCGTCTGAGCTACCTCCTGATGGGCCTTTCAAATACATATAAGCTGCGATACTTCCTGCTACAACGAGAGCAGCACCAACGGCAGGAATGAAAAACTTTGATTTACTTTCGGGCATTTTATTATCCTCTTTTGCTCAGATTGTCACCGAGATTTATACAAGTGTCACTGTAGAGTTTTCGGATTTATTAATAATTTCCGCTCATCGATCGGTATTTACTGATAAAATTAGTAGTCCTATAAGCTAGCAGTCTCAAATAATTACCCTAAAAAAGACTCCCAGGGAATGAGGAGCGAATCCGCAAATGATATGCTGTTCATCTCAAATAAAATAGCCTGCTTAACAGCAGCAAGTTATCCTAAGTTATAAGAACAATTAGGAGTATTTGTACTTAATGAGAATCTATCGAGGTGCAAGAGACACTTGACTCGATGACAAAAAAGTGCAAAACATCAGTAAAAGGAAATGCGGGAGGGATATGGAAAAAAGTCCCAGGATCGACAATCGATCTTCGGAAACTTGGTTGAGATCAATTTCAATCCTCCAATCCCCAATGGGAATCTTAACCCCCATACTGCCCTATTGATTTGGGAAATACAGATACCGCTATTTTGCTTAATTACATCTAGCCAAGCCAGACTTTTCAGGATTACAAGGTCAGTAAGGATCAATGTCGAAGTCTTATTTTGATACAGATAATAACGGACACAAACCTTTTGAGTTACCGGGAGCAAGACCACACTACAATCCCGATCGCCCCGGACAGGTGGAGCATATTTTTCTCGATCTCAGCTTAGATATCCCTAAGCAGAGCTATCAGGGCAGTTGTAGCATTCGCCTCTTGCCAATCCGTAATGGCATTGACCGTTTGACTTTGGATGCTGTCAACCTGAATATCGAGTCTGTGCAGGTGGACGATGTGCCACAAAATTTTGACTACGACGGGGAACAGCTTTCTATCCAACTTTCTGAGACGACTCAGATTGGTAAACGCTTGCTGATTGCGATCGCCTATTCGGTGACAAAACCGCAACGCGGCATTTATTTTATCCAACCAGACAAGCACTATCCAAACAAGCCGACTCAAGTTTGGACTCAAGGAGAAGACGAAGACTCTCGCTTTTGGTTCCCCTGCTTTGACTATCCAGGACAATTGTCTACTTCCGAAATTCGCGTTCGTGTTCCCAACCCTCTGGTAGCGATTTCTAACGGTGAACTGATTGATACCACAGAAGATGGTGATGACAAAATCTACCATTGGTTACAGCAACAAGTTCATCCTACCTATTTGATGACTTTGGCAGTAGGTGACTTTGCCGAAATTCGGGATGAGTGGAAGGGTAAACCAGTCACCTACTACGTAGAAAAGGGGCGAGAGGAAGATGCTAAACGCAGCATGGGCAAAACTCCCCGGATGATCGAATTTTTGAGCCAAAAGTATGGTTATCCATATCCTTTCCCGAAATATGCCCAGGTTTGTGTAGATGACTTCATCTTTGGCGGGATGGAAAACACCTCCACAACCTTGTTAACAGATAGATGTTTGCTGGATGAACGCGCCGCTTTAGATAACCGCAACACTGAAAGTTTAGTCGTCCACGAACTCGCGCACCAGTGGTTTGGTGATTTGGTGGTGATTAAGCATTGGTCTCATGCTTGGATTAAGGAAGGAATGGCTTCCTATTCTGAGGTGATGTGGACAGAACAGGAATATAGTCTAGAAGAAGCAGCTTACTATCGTTTTTTAGAAGCTCGTCGTTACATTAGCGAAGATAGCAGCCGCTACCGTCGCCCGATGGTAACGCATGTTTACCGCGAAGCTATTGAACTTTATGATCGCCACATCTACGAAAAAGGATCTTGTGTTTATCACATGATTCGATCCCAATTGGGAGATGAGTTATTTTGGCAGGCAATCCAAACATTTGTCCAAGATAATGCTCACAAAACTGTAGAAACAATAGATTTACTCAGGGCGATTGAAAAAGCTACCGGACATAATCTTTTGTTCCTTTTTGACCAATACGTTTATCGTGGTGGTCATCCCGATTTTAAGGTAGCTTACTCTTGGGATGGGGATGCTAAGTTGGCAAAAATTACGGTAACTCAAACCCAAGCTGCTGAAGATAAAAATGGCAGTAAGGATTTGTTTGATTTAAAAATACCTATTGGTTTTGGCTATACCCAACAAGAAGAATCTCGGAAACTGAAAGCTTTCACAGTAAGAGTACATGAACGAGAACAAAGCTTTTATTTTCCCTTAGAAAATAAGCCACAATTTATCAGCTTTGATGTTGAAAATAATTACCTGAAAACAGTAGCTTTAGAGTATCCAATAGCAGAGTTAAAAGCACAGTTAGAATCTGACCCCGACCCAATTTCGCGCATCTATGCAGCAGAAGCTTTAGCGAAAAAAGGCGGGTTAGAAGCGACAAAAGCACTATCTGCATCCCTCAAAAATGACCCATTATGGGGTGTGCGCGTGGAAGCGGCCAAACAACTAGCTAAAATTAATTTAGATCAAGCCTTTGATGGCTTAGTTGTGGGATTAAAAGATAAAAATGCTTACGTCCGACGATCTGTAGTCGAAGCACTTGCTCAAATCAAAACTGCTGAAAGCTATAAAGTCGTGAGAGGCTTGTTGCAAAAGGGCGATCCTAGCTACTACGTGGAAGCAACAGCCTCTCGTGTGATTGGCGCGATCGCATCTGCAAACTTGGAAGAAAAACCCAAGGAAGACAAGGTTTTAAAGCAACTCAAAGGCATTTTAGAAGAAAAGGCGGGTTGGAATGAAATATTGCGGAGTGGTGCGATCGCTGGTTTAGCTGAATTCAAAACCTCGGAAGCAGCTTTAAATCTACTACTCGAATACACCAAAATCGGTATACCACAACCTCTACGTTTAGCTACAATTCGCGCCTTAGGAAAGATTTCTGTAGGCCAAAGTCCGGTTAATTTGGAACGGATTTTAGAAAAACTAGCAGAACTAGCCAAAGAAACCTTCTTTTTAACGCAAGTGGCGGTAGCAGCAGCATTGGGACAAATGGAAACACCCAAAGCAGTCGGAATTTTGCGATCGCTAGCTGAACAAACAGCCGACGGGCGTGTCCGTCGCAATGCTGAAGAAGAAATTTCTAGGGTGCAAAAGAACATCGGTTCAGAAAAAACCCTCCGTCAATTGCGTGAAGATTTCGACCAACTCAAACAACAAAACCAGGAATTGAGAAGCCGTTTAGAAAACTTGGAGGCCAAATCTAAATAACAGCAGATGATAATTGAAAGTTGGTAATTGGTAATTGTGGTAAAACCACTACCAATTACCAAAGTTGTATTTAACGCTCTAATTTCTATTATTCAAAAAGCTTCTTAATATACTTCTCTTACAAAAGTCGATTTTACTTAAACAGTTATTTTTTACACATAGAACATTATAAGTTTCACTTAATTGGGTAGGTATAAATAAACATAATATCAATATTCATGATTTCCCACAGAAGTCGTGAATCCTTATCCTGAGCGTTTTCTGTCTAATTTAAGTTTATCTACTTATTAATGTGATATGTAGCTGAAAGCAAACATGGTTACGGATTTTTCATATCCTACCCAAATTTACAGATACAGGTAGATATTTATATTTATATAAAATAAGGTTAAGAAAAGATAAAATCACCGAAAAGATGGATAAGTAGTTGTAGTTTTATAAAGTATAATTAAGAAAAAGATAAACAAATCTAGGAAGTAATTTAGGCTAAAACTGCCTCGAACAGTACCCCAGAAAGGCAGAGTTCGAGTTGTTTCAGATAAAAAACTACCGCTATCTTTTGCCTACAACTAACTTGTGGGTTTATTAGAAAAACAATCATTGTAAATTTTTCAGTTGAAGAGGCAAAT
Organism: Nostoc sp. UCD121; assembly: GCF_014222285.1. Classification (GTDB taxonomy): domain Bacteria; phylum Cyanobacteriota; class Cyanobacteriia; order Cyanobacteriales; family Nostocaceae; genus Nostoc. The sequence goes on along the minus strand of NZ_JACKZS010000068.1, from coordinate 13,368 downwards.
AAAGGCGTGGGTCAGTATCAAGCTACTCAGCTAAAGCTCTATAATCCAGATGCGATCGCTCGCTATTATAGTTACCGTCCTTGGCTAGCCTGGGGGCGACTGCTGAGAATTATCTCTTCTTTTGCAGTATTTATAATCAGTCTCAAGTGGGACGAATGGCAAGACAAAGTTGAGCAGAACAAAGGCAAACGAGCTATCCAGTTACGAGAACTGCTCACCCGCCTCGGCCCGACTTTTATTAAAGTTGGTCAAGCCCTCTCCACCAGACCTGACTTAATACGTAAGGATTTTCTAGAAGAACTGATCAAGTTACAAGATCAGTTACCACCTTTCGATAATGCGATCGCTTACAAAATTATTGAAACCGAGCTAGATCGTCCAATTGATGAATGTTTTAGCGAACTCTCACCTCACCCAGTCGCAGCAGCTAGCTTAGGTCAAGTATACCGTGGTCGTCTAATCAGTGGCGAAGAAGTTGCAGTGAAGGTGCAACGCCCAAACTTACGCCCAACTCTTACCCGCGACCTCTATTTATTGCGCTGGGGTGCGAGTTGGGTAGCTCCTTGGTTGCCCCTGAATCTCGGTCACGACCTCACTTTAATCGTGGACGAGTTTGGCACGAAGCTATTTGAAGAAATCGACTATATAAATGAAGGCCGCAACGCCGAAAAATTTGCTAGCAATTTCCGCAACGATCCACAAGTTAAAGTCCCAGGAATTTACTGGCGTTATACCAATACCCACGTTTTAACCCTGGAATGGATTAACGGCTTCAAGCTGACGGATACTAAAAGCATCCGCGAAGCAGGTTTAGACCCAGAAGCGATTATCCAAATTGGCGTGACTTCAGGATTGCAACAGCTGTTGGAACACGGCTTCTTTCATGCTGACCCCCATCCCGGTAATCTATTTGCTGTACCCGATGGCCGGATGGCTTATATCGACTTCGGCATGATGGATCAGTTGGAAGAAAACAGCAAAGAAACACTAGTAGATGCGCTAGTGCATTTGGTGAATAAAGACTATACCGACTTAGCTGAAGACTTTGTAAAATTAGGATTTCTGACTCCAGACACGAATATTTGCCCGATAGTGCCAGCATTAGAAGCGGTGCTAGGAAACGCCATTGGCAAAAATGTCAAGCATTTTAACTTCAAAACGATTACCGATGAATTTTCGGAACTGATGTACGAATATCCTTTCCGAGTTCCGGCGAAGTTTGCTTTGATTATTCGTTCCTTGGTGACTCAAGAAGGTATTGCCCTGAGCCTCAACCCAGATTTCAAAATTGTGGAAGTGGGTTATCCCTACATAGCACGGCGGTTACTGACAGGGGAATCGCCTGAGTTACGGCGGCGATTATTGAATGTGTTATTCAAAGATGGTAAATTTCAGTGGCAGCGTTTAGAGAATCTAATTGCGATCGCTCGTAGCGATAACAACTTTGATGTATTGCCCACAGCCCAGATGGGTTTCCAATTTTTAATGTCGGAAGAAGGCAAGTTTTTGCGGCGACAGTTGGTGCTGGCTCTCACTGAAGATGACCGCCTCCACACCGAAGATGTCCAACGCCTGTGGAATCTGGTTAAAGATGACTTAAAACCGGATCGTTTATTAAATGCAGCGATCGGCATTTTAACAAATTTATCTAGAGAAGGCGCGGCGGCTATTCTGCCAAAAGCTACATTTCTAGTGCCTTTTACTGGAAATGAGTCAGCAATTAAAAACTAAAAACCTATAAATCAGGAGTTTTAATAATGTACTATTTTCCTCTACAACCACCCTATTTCCTCTTACTCGTTGGCTTTTTGACAGCATTAACATCTGGTTTGGCATTATCTGGCACTTTGAAAGTAATTGTGCAGAATTGGCCAAGCGAAAAAGCAGAAAATACTGAACCACGTTCCTCTCTAAAACAATTACTTGTACCATTTATCGGTATCACTGGCGGGACTTGTATATTTCTGTCTTCAGGCTTAGAGATATTTGGCTTTCCCTCCATGTTGGCTTTAGGAGTCGGCCTACCAATTAGTTTGTTTACTTGTTTATTAGTTTGGTTGCAGTTGGGAAGTATGATGACCTTTATAGAACGTGAAGGTATGCAATCTTTAGATTTAGATTCTTTTTCTTAGATTGATTACAATATCTTTAAGTTATTGTTTGAACTGTCTTGAGATTTAGAATACCTCAATAATATAGGAATAAACTTAAATGCTCACCAACTACGGTGAGCATTTATACTTTTCTAATAAGATTTTTTCAAGGCTTTGTAGAGATGCAATTAATTTATGTCTTAACATCTTTTAGGAATTCCATAAAATTTTGGCAATTAGAGGAAAATAGGTAATATTACAGTAGTCAGTCCCCACATTATATATGTGAACATAGTGTTTGATTTAAATCAAAACAATTTACATGATTTTTATGTATCTAAACATATTTTTAATATAAGTCTTAGCTAAATTCTATTTTACTAATAAAATCTTATGAACCAAGAGAAATCAGATATTTGTTTTTGTACTTTAGCTTTAGGGAAAAGATATCGCTCTCATGCTTTCCTATTAGCTCAAGATATTGCAAAACATTCGCCAGGAGTATATTTAATTGTCCTAACAGATAAGCCAGAAGAATTTAAAATATATACTAACGTTTTAGCATTTCAACATGAACAACAGAGCATTGGTTGTTACCACGATAAAAGGTTTGTAATTACCAAAGCAATATCACTGTTTAATACTTGTATATTTGTCGATGCAGATATCAGAATATTAGATAAGTTACAACCAGATATAAAATGGCTTCCTGGTATAACAGCAAGAAGTTGTACCAGTATTGTCAAACACAATCAAGAATATATTAATTCAGCAAATGATGATTTCAAGGCAAATAGAGTTAAAGATTTGACTATTCTGAACAAATTAGCACAAAAACTAGATCTGGATTTAGAAGATACTAATATTCAGTTTGTCATGGAAATGTTATTTGTAGTTACAAGGCAAGATGGGCGGGAAATCGAATTTATTAAGCACTGGGAAACTATTGCACTTTACTGTGAGCTAAATGGTTTTTATAGTGCTGAGGGTTATGCAATAGGATTAGCTGCTGCTAAGGCTGGAGTACTAGTTCGATGGGATGCTATGGACGGTATTGTTTATTTCAAGGATTGGGTAGAACGGCAAAAAATAAAAAAGGGCCAAGCAAATCCAGATGAGACCCTGATATATTTTCAACAGCACGAAGCGATTGAATACCACAAAAATTCACTTTTCCAAAAGCTATTGCATAAGCTAAATAAATTTATTGGTTATTACTATCGGTACTTACGTTTAAGACTTGCGGCATTGAGTAATTTTAATTTTTATCACCGATGAAAATTTGAAAAAATCAAGAAGCTGATTTAATCGGCATATCTTTGCTGAGTTATTAATAACCACTAATTCTATCCTTGAAGTTCCGATACTTTAATTTAATATTGTTTACTCTTTGCTGAATAAAACTACTAGTAGACTTTTGTAAAAGCGTTATCTGGCTTGGGCGGGTAAAACTTTGAGGCCGTTTTTCAGGTGATTTTAAATAGCGATAATATAAGAAAACATCACGGTAAGGAATATCTACATCTTCACCTCCACAAAGCCGCACAAAACCTGAAGAAGACACACTCATATAGTGTAAGTAGGTCAATCTCCGCCCTTGGTCATAGAGGATATTATCTACCACATCAAATTTAGAACTCCAGTGATTACCAGTTGCCTGCTCGCAGTCATAAAAAGCAAAGTTATAATAGGAAATTCCACTTCTCAACACCATGTAGTTAAATAAAGATTGGTCAGGTGCTAAAAAAGCCATGACATCTGCCTCACCCGATATTAATTTGCCCATTAAATCGGCTCTTATCGCTGAAGAAAAAATATTTTTCTTGGTCGCAAACCAACCAGCACAAAATACTTTATCCTGCAAGTTTTCTAAATTGAAAATTTGCTGCATAAGCTCTGGTGAACCATCAAAAATAAATTTTAAGTCAGACTTATATTGAAAATCATTGACTACCCAATCAGATGTATCTAATTTTTCAAATACATAATCTACTGGCCCCATTAACAAGGTATCTGCATCAAAATAAATAAATCTATCAAAGGGGCCATCCACAGCACAAAATTTGCGGTGCATTGGTAACTCATAGAGTTCTGAAAAACCCCACTCTCGCCAAGTTCTTTGCGCTCTAGGATAATTTTTCCATATCTGAGTCGCAAAGTTATCCCAATAAGCTATGGAATCAGAATCTTCAAATAAGCTGACATTATCTCTAGATGCAATCTCTGCTTTTACTTTGTCTAAGCGCTGATTATATGGAAGTATACAAATAGGAATTTTCCTACCAGCATTAGCTTCTATACTATTGAGCAATGCTACTAGTTGGTCAAAGACAACATCATTGGCTAGGATGTAGATACCATCAATCATTGGGATACTCCTAATATTAAGTGCGGGCAGCAACAAAAGGAAATAAACGGCGAGTCAGTTTAGAGATGAAAGCAAATTTACCCTCATGGAGATAGCGATAGTGTTCCCACAATTGCCAATAGGGACTACCAGTTTTCATCCGTGTACCAGCCCAGTGGAGATATTTTAGTCGTTGTCCTCGGTCATAGAGGGCATAATCTTGCTGTTGGAAACTTTGTGAACCTGCCCAACTACCAGGCCCACCACCAGGAATTTTGACAAGATTTCCTCGTTTGGCAATCAGTTTGAGAACAAGATAATTTAAAATTGGTTGGTCTGTAACTCCTTCAGAAAAATCGAAATATTCACGATGCGCTGCACACTCGCGCAAAGCTTCATCCATTTGTTCTTGAGTAATAACTCCTTTTCTCGAAGCCCAAAAGCCGCTGTTAAAAACATCTTGAAGTTGAGCATCAGAAAAAATTTGCTGCTCTTTCACAAATGGGGAAAAGATATTTCGCAGTTTGTCATTGGCATGATGGTAATCACAACAGAAGAAATCGACTTCTGAAAGTTTGTCTAAATTGTCGGCGATTTTTTCAAAAACGACAATATCTGTATCAATATAAATAAATTCATCTAAAGGGCCAAACCACGCCACCAGTTTACGCATTTTGTTTGGTAAGGCGAGGAAATCTCGATCAAAAATTTCTCCGATGCGTTTGGTAAATTTATCAATAAGTTCCAAATCGGGGAAAATTTGCACTTTGTGTAAGGTAGAAAGCTGTTCTGCTACCTTGTGATAATTTTCGTTAAATGGTATGAGATAGATGGTTACTTCTGGATCATAGTACCGAATACTATTTAGTAAAGCGATCGCATTATCAATAACCCGGTCATTGGCAACAATATAAATTCCCCTACTCATAAATTATCCTTGGTTAATTAACTTAAGTTTTCGCAAAGCTCTTGTAAGTAAATTTGGTACTGGAGCGTCATTATAATTCTTAGGAGGGTTTTGAAAGATGGGACGCTTATGTGGTTCGTTTAAGTAACGATAGTAGAGAAATAAATCTCGATAGGGAAAATCAATATTTTCTCCAGCGCAGACTGCTTGATTAATATTAGGAGGGATACCAATATAATGAAGGTAGGTTAGCCGATTACCTTTGTCATAAAGAAGGTGTTCTCGTTCCTCGAAGTGCTTAGATGTGGCAGAACATCCTGTCTTTGCATTATCTGGTAGTTGACGAGCAAAGTTATAAATAGAAAGATTAGACCTCATTACCATGTAATTTATCAGTGGTTGTTCTCCAGCACCACCATACAAAATTTCCGCCTCACCATTTTGTAAATGCGATATCAGCAAAGCTCTTTGTTCTGAGTTAAATATTCCTCGTTTTGCGCCATAGAAACCTGAGCAAAAGATTTCAGAATCAATTCGTTTTTGCTCGAAAACTTCTAGTAATTTTGGCGACTTTACATTATATATCTTACTAACGTCTTTAAATTGGAAATCGTAGACAACAAAATCATAAGTATCTAGCTTTTCAAACACCGATGCCAGAGAATTCATCACCAAGGTGTCTGCATCTAAATAGATAAATTTATCGAATGGCCCATCAAAGGCGCAAAAACGGCGGTGAGCGCCATACAAACGTGATTTACTCCGATTCAATCGCTCTGGTGCTGCTGAGAGCATAAATTGATCCCAACGGTCGATTGATTCTTGATTATCGTAAAGAAATACATTAGGGCGTTTAGCTATTTCATCAGCAATTCGCTGTGTCTGATCGTCGAAAGGATAGATACAAACAGGAGTTTCTGAACCTAAAATAACATCAATACTGTTGAGCAAAGCCACCAGTTGATCGAAAACATAATCATTGCCAAGGGTACAAATACCATTCATAATTTATGAGTGTTGGTCAACAAAGTTTGATAACCAGTTAAGTAAGTTTAATTTATGTAAAATGATTTGACGTGCTTCTGCGATCGCATCTTTGGCAGCATACCAAGCATCAGGTGTTGCTGTCACTTCTTTGATGTAGGCAATACCTTTTTCATCTAAACTGGGCAACCGCAAAAAACTACCGGGTGGCAATAATTTATCAGCAGCCGGGCCACCATAGTAAATTGGTAGACACCAGGCAAGTAAACTATCCCAAAGTTTCTCACTGACATACCAATTATTATCAGCATAATTTTCAATTGCCAAATTGTAATAGTATGGTGCCATCCCATACCATTTATTACCTAATTCTCCCGATTTTTTAGCCGATTCTGGTAAGTTACGCCCATATAAATCAAATTTCACGCCACTAGATTGTAGCGATTGTAAAAAGTCTAAACGCTGGCGATGTTTGGCTGTACGACTAATTCCCGAAGTAATCCAACTACATGGGGCAACCTTTTGAGGTGGTGGCATTTCATTTAAATCTTGAAATGAATTTGAGTGATACCAAATAGCAGGCATATAGTCAGGAGTTGGGGCAAAATCATCGGGGCCAGAAATGTAGCCGCAATACTTCTGGGCTTGTTGATAATTATGATTAGTTATTTCGACAATTTCATCTAAAGGTGGTTCTCTTAGCAAATAAATAATCCGCTCTTTGTTGACACCACGCAGTAGAGAATCAACATTTACTACTGATTTTTGCTGCCGTTTGCGAAAGCTATCTAACCAAGATTTTTGTGGCGCTGCTTGGGGAAAATCAAATTGATACATCAGTAGAAAATCTGGTTTGCTTGCTAGTGCCTGCATTTGCATATTGCCCCAAACTCCAAATTGATGCGGGGTTTGTTGCCACAGCCAATCGGCTCTAGTTTCTAAACCTCGATAGCTGCTAATCATCCCTACAGTTTTTATAGTCATTTTAGTTATTAGTCATTTGTCATTTGTCATTTGTTATTAGTTATTTTCCTTATACGATAAGTTGAGGAAGTAAAGATTCATCAACATAACTAAGGATTTTTGCGGCTCGATTTTCCCAAGAAAACTGCTTGACAAATTCGATACTATCTGGATAACCTTCTATTCTTCTAGGATGAGTTTCTAAAACCTGCTTCAGACTTTCGGCAAATTTGCTGGGGTTATCTGGTTCACACCAAGCAGCGATCGCTTTTGTATTTTGAAACTCAACTAATGAAGGAATTTCCGTCGAGACAATGGGAGTTCCAGAGGCGAAGTAGTCAAACAGCTTTAAAGGAGATGTGAAAGTTGCCGCTTTTCCGGAACAATGAGGGTGAGCTAAAACATCTGCTGCTTGTAGCAAAGATGCTAACTCATTATGCAAGACATAGCCCAAAAATTGAATATTTGAAACCTGTTTCTCTTTTACCAATTGCTGATAATATTCTACTTCTGCTGGCTTACCACCCGCACAGGCAAATTGCACATTAGGCATTTCATTAGCCACATCAATTAGTACATCAATACCTTTAAATTGCTGTAATGCTCCCGCATAAACTACCAATTTTTGATTTTCATCTCGCAATAGTTTTTGCCGCCATTCTGTGGCTTTTTCTGGTTGTCTCTGCATAAACAAGCGATTGAAACCATTGTGCAGCTTAATTACTTTTTCTGGCGGCATTCCATTTTTAATCATGCTTTCACGGATTGTTTCTACAACGGTGACAGCTATTTGTAACAATGGATTTGTAACAATTTCTTGCTCAAATGGTTTCTCTTCATGGTGGTGGTGTTCATAAATTGCCGGAATGCCATTTTTGATGGCAGCTTTAACAAAATTCCAGTTGCGACTGTGGACAAGTTTAGTAGTTGGAAGTATATGAAATGGTAAATAGTATTTGCTTGCAATGGTGTTGGAGTCAGTAAATTTGCTCGCAAAATGGTCAATTGGCCAAGGCATCGGTAATGGAGCAACTTTTAATTTGTCATGGAGATTGTAATATTCAATAAGTTCTGTTGGTGTTTTTCTCGGTTGAAAAGGACGCAAGAAATTAATTGGGTTATTAGCTTTTGCTCCTTTATCAGGGTATACCAAAACTGTTGAGTATCCCAAGTTAGCGGCAGCATTAGCTGCATTTGTAGACTGTACTAGGTGAGCCTCCGGCTGGGGTAATTCTTCACCAATGAAAAAAATGTAGTGTTTTTTTAAAGTATTATTTTTCATAATTTTAGACATTAATACTATCCTCAAATTTTTCTAAATTATTCAGAAGACATATAGTAGATTCATAAGTTTCACTAATTAATTCATTTGGCTCTTGGGGAGTGTCTATCAAATTATCTGCTAGAGAGCGGAGAGAGCTAAGTATGAGATTAAGAGAAGTTCTAAACTCAATGGAGAGATGATTAAAGCTTTGATAATAGTCGCTTATGATATTTTGATTTTGGTCAGAATTTGAGAGAATCTGCCCCTTTATTTGTAAGTTCATCACATCCTCAAAAATATCAATGGTGTTGATAATTCTCCAGGCTGATTTGTAAGATTCTTCAATTAATTTTTGCCGTTCTTGAGAATCGTTTTCCAGATCATCAAGCAATAAGCGCAGTAATCCAATCATTGAGTTCAACTGTGTCCGAATTTCGTGAGAGATACGGAGCAAGCTTTGATTGTGTTTAGTAGCGGCTTCAGGACGATCAACAAATTTCTTTGAGTTTAGGCGCATTGCCTTAATAATTTTTGTCTGAATCAAGTTTTTATTAGGGCGGTCGCTAAATTGCATGGAGTACAAGCGTGAATAGTAAGCACCTTTTTGCAAAAGTTCTTCATGGGTTCCCACTTCTACCACCTGTCCTTGATCTAACACAGCTATTTGATCGGCTTTTTGGACTGTGGAAAGGCGGTGAGCAATTACTAGGGTGGTGCGATCGCGACTAAGATCGTCAAGAGCAGATTGTACTAATCGTTCGGAAACCGTATCTAAAGCGCTGGTGGCCTCATCTAAAATCAGAATTTCGGGATTTTGGAGCAGGGCGCGGGCGATCGCTAATCTTTGCCTTTGTCCACCAGACAACATTACGCCGCGATCGCCAATTAGGGTGTCAAATCCTTGAGGCAATTTGCTAATAAACTCATAAGCATTTGCCCGCTTTGCTGCCGTCAAAATCTCATCGTCAGTAGCCTCTGCTCGCCCATAAGCGATGTTATTTTGCACCGAGTCATTAAAAAGAAAGGTATCTTGACTGACAATCCCCATCCGCTTCCGTAGGGATACTAGCTCGAACTCCCGTAAATCGGTGCCGTCAATGGTAATACTGCCAGCGATCGGGTCATAAAATCTGGGTAAAAGGTCTGCCAAAGTAGATTTACCAGCCCCAGAACCGCCTACCAATGCTAAGGTCGTACCACGCGGTAAATATAAATTTACATCTTTGAGTACCAACTTTTCATGACCAGGGTAGGCAAAGCAAAGAGAATTAAAAGATACTCCCTCTTCTAATTTTGTGTAGGGAATCTTACCTTTCTCCATGAACGGCTTATCGTGCAAGCTTAAAAACTCATTCGTCACATCCACACTAGCTGCGGTACTAGCGAAGTTGCTGCGAATAGTATTTAACTGAGAAATCAATGGCAGCACTCGCAGCAGCACTAATAAATATGTCAGGAGTACGGTAGAAAGAGAAGAAACCTGTTGAGCAAAGAAGGTTTTGCTCAAAAGTACAATCAGCAGTAAAGCTGTAATACCCATCACCTCACTTAGAGGTGTAATGGCTTCCGAATTAACTTGAGATTGGAAATCTGCTAATTCGCGATCGCGAATTAGTTTTTTAATCCGTTGATATTCTTTTTCTTCATTTCCCGTCGATTTTACCAATCGAATTCCGTTCAGAGTTTCCAGTACAGAGACTGAATATGCTCTAGACATCTCACTCAGCTGTTTCCCAAAATTTCTCGACCGGGAAATAGCATACTGATTTACTAACGTCACCAACGATAACAAAAGCGTAGCAGCAATTGTCAACTGCCAAGAAATTGACAGCAACAAACTGACAAAAACTAGAATTGTGATTGCCAGGATAACTAACCTGACGATACTACCTATAGAACTTGCAGACCGACCAATTTCTCCACCAAGACGGTTGATTAAATCACCAACCTTAGTTTTGGCATAATAATCTATATCAATTTCTAGTAATAGCTTTAACCCAGTTTCGCGCATATCTGATGTTAGCTTTCGGGTTAAAGAACTCGATGCTAAGGAACTGGCATAAGTAGCTAAATTCTTTAAAATAATTGTAAAGATAATCGCCCCAGCCATTACTCCTATCCGGTAAGGTTCTGGAGTATTATCAAATGGAGATATCATCGTTTTTAGAATAGGAGGAGCAGTACTTAAATCTACTTCTTGCCCCACGATTTTTAAAACTACTGGCACAATTAAAGCGGTGCTAATCCCATTAAATAAAGCTCCAGAAAATCCTAACAATATTGTCAGCAGAATCAAACCTGGATAGGGTCTAGCGAATCGTAATAGCAGTTTTCTGGTAGACATTGGGTATTTCTATGCAATTTTCAATTATTAATATTATTCACAAATTAGTTGCCAAACTTGCTAATATCAAATAGACAAACTAAATAATTTTCAATATTCCAATAAAAGAGGCAGTTATTGCTGGAAGAATATTGCCCTATCGCAAGGAAAGATTACAAAAGCGATTTTTTCCTGCCGCCATCAAATTGAGCTTCTGGTTTGAGTCCTCACAACTTCTGTGTAGCCTCAATTTCTCCCAGATTGAACCCCCGACAGAAAAGTTCCTCTACCTCCCACTTTCTTCAATTTACGCTTCCTTCTATATTAATATTTACAACCGAGAAATTACCGATTTTAACACCGAAGCCATAGCCTCTATACTATAGTGTTCTACACATCTTTTCCTTGCGTTGAGACCTTGCTGGTTTGCTGACTCTAAATTCTGAAAAATCCATTGAATCTGTTCAGCAATCTGTTCAGGACAAGCAGGATCGACTAAATAACCAGTATCACCTAATATTTTGGGAATATCTCCAACGCGCGTTGATAATACAGGTTTAGCCATTGCCATTCCATCTGTCAACTTCAGGGGAAATTGAGCGCGAGTTTCTGGGGTATCTCGTTGGGGAACAACTACAATGTGAGCCGCTGCTACTAAATCAGGCATTACATCCGCTGGATATTTTGGTAATTTGATAATCCAGCGTCCCCACTTTTGTTGAAGTTGCTGATCGTAATCATCATAAGGACTGCCACCTACAATCACTAGTCTTAAGTCTGGTTGATTGATTTTATCGAGCGCTATGAGAACATCTTCTAGACCTTTGTAGGGTCTTGGCGCACCAGGAAACATTAAAATACGATATTCAGATAAACCATAACGATTTCTGCTGGACTCAGCATCATATCGAGCAGGATCAAATAAAGCAGTATCTTTACCATTGGGAACAAATGTACCCCCAAAACGCTGCTGCAAAAAGTTAGTATGCACCGTCACCGCATCAGCACTACTTACCAAACCTTCCATCCATTTCACGTACAAAGGATGATAAGGATTCCTAAGTGCGCCGTCTGATTTCAATAAGTCTCTCGCTAATTGCTTGGGTGTGAAACGATAATGCCAGTCATCGCCACCATACCAACTGAGTTCCCAATCATCTATGTCTAAAATTAAGGCTTTTTGGCTAAATATTTTCTTTAGTAGAGCAACCCCAAAACTCGCTATTTGTGGCTTGATTGCATAAATTATATCTCCATTAATCTTTGGTAAAAATTTGTTAATTTCTCCAAAGAAATCGGGAAAATTTTTACCTGGCAAATTATAAACGTTTAATTCTGATGGTAAATTTCGATATAAGTTATTTCCAAATAAAAACCCCATAATTTCAACTTCATATTCTAAGTTCCTTAGGGCTGTTGCTATCAAGTATGCACGCAAAATAGCTGCACTTGATAAATCTGAAACTAACAGCGATATCTTGGAAAATTTTTTCACTGTTTTTATACTTAATTTTTATTTAATGCGCCAAGGATTTGTAACTTGATTCGGTAAAAATACTTTAGCGAATCTGTCAAAAACCCTTGTATATAAGGAGCGACTAATATCTTTAGCATATTGAGGACGATAAGGATAAGTACAGTGAAGAACTTTAATTGTATCCTGAATATCATAAGCATCCTGCCACTTACTGAGATAATTATAGGTTGGTGGTAAGGTTTTTTTATGAGGGCGTACAGATGCGATCGCAGAAGCAAAAGCCCCTTGATCTTTTAAAAGTAATTTATCTTGATTGTTTTTGACAATCTCAAAATAACGTTTAAATTCGTCAAAAAATACTTTGGTTACTTCTGTTTTCCGAAAAGCCATAAAACCGCCATTATACTGCACACTATCTGCTTGTAATGGTAATCCTACCGATTGCAAAATTGGCAGAACATTTGGCAAAAGGTCTTCTTGTTTACCACGTAATAAGTTTGTAGCCTTAAGAATAGAAGGTTGCACATCTTCTGTTAGTAAAAATTCATATTCATCTAAATAGTCAAATACATCATTGATATTTGTAAGTAAACAAATATCCGAATCTAGGTAAATCGTTTTATCAAACTCAGAAGCCTCATATAGAGCCAATTTTGCTTGCCGCGATGCTAAAACAGTATTTTCGTTTGCAGGTGCTGGTTTTAAAATTACATTTTTGAATGCCTTTAGCAAGGGATAAAGAACTATTGGAACTTGGTCAATTAAAATAATGATCGGCTCTTGATGAAACTTTCTGACTGCTGCTAAAAAATGAATACAATCTTGAAACGAATAAAGCCCAGTTAGAATTGTAATAAAACCTTTAGTTGGTGTTGACATAAATCAAATGAATAATTTTTGTTGACTTGGAAAATTAGATAGGTATTTATTGTCATAAAATCTTACTCTAGTTTGAGTTATAGTCAAATTCGATAGAGTAAAGATCAGCAAAATATGAATTTGAATATTGA
>NZ_JACKZS010000067.1 GCF_014222285.1 Nostoc sp. UCD121 | reverse complement strand
CATTATTAATAATGGATTTCCCCTTTTTTAAAGTTCTAAAAAATAACATAACAGTAGAACTAGATTATATGCATCCTCAAGAACAGGAGGTTGTAAGAGCATTACTCAATGTTGTAATTGTTGAAGGCAAAACTTATCCCCAAAGGCAACCTCTATCTCAGGCAGAATTTTCAACTTACTGGTTAAGCAAGGATGCCTTTGTTGTCAGGACATCTGTTTTGGATGCTATACACAAGCCAAATGAAATATTAGGGGCATTTTATTTAAAACCAAACTTCCCCGGTCGGTGTTGCCATATTTGCAACGCTGGTTTTATTGTACAACCTGGGTTACGCGGTCATGGAATCGGACGGTTCATGGGGGAGGCTATGCTCTTGATAGCAGCAGACCTGGGCTACGAAGCAGTAATGTTCAATTTGGTCTTTGAAACTAATATACCTTCAATTACCCTTTGGCAGTCGTTAGGATTTGAGATTATTGGACGAATCCCGCGTGCGGCAAAGCTAGGGGATGAACAAGTGGTAGACGCGCTGATGATGTATCGTGCTTTGGATTGATGACAAGTCTTATCTTTGTATGTACTAGAAGTCAGCCCTAGTGCATAAATGTTAGGATTGCCACAGAAAGAGAATAGCGAAAGAGAAGGAAAAAGAACTGAATGGCAGAAGTTGATAAGTCAATATCCTTCGATGGAAGGGATATTCGACTGAAAGTAGGCTTACTAGCTCCCCAGGCAGGTGGGTCGGTTTTGATAGAATCAGGGGACACATCCGTTTTAGTGACAGCTACGCGATCGCAAGCCAGAGAAGGCATTGATTTTCTTCCCCTCACTGTAGATTACGAAGAAAGACTGTATGCAGCTGGTAGGATTCCCGGAGGGATCATGCGGCGGGAAGGTCGTCCACCAGAAAAAACAATTCTCACCAGCCGTCTTATAGACCGTCCCATGCGTCCCTTGTTCCCTTCATGGTTACGGGATGACCTGCAAATTATCGCCTTAACGCTATCGATGGACGAGTTGGTTCCACCCGATGTGCTAGCAGTTACAGGCGCTTCCATCGCTACCCTGATTGCCCAGATTCCTTTTAATGGGCCAATGGCAGCAGTTCGCGTTGGTTTAGTGGGAGATGATTTCATTATTAACCCCACTTATGCAGAAATTGAAGCCGGAGATTTGGATCTGGTAGTAGCCGGTTCACCACATGGCGTAATCATGGTGGAGGCGGGAGCCAATCAGTTGCCAGAACGAGATATCATCGAGGCGATTGACTTTGGTTATGAAGCAGTGCGGGACTTAATCAAAGCGCAGCAAGATTTAGTAGCAGAACTGGGCTTAGTGATAGTGCAAGAAGCACCACCAGAAGTAGACCAGACGCTAGAAAACTATATCCGCGATCGCGCTAACGGCCAGATTAAGAAAATTCTCTCTCAATTTACCTTCACCAAACCCGAACGCGATGCAGCTTTAGATGTCGTCAAGGATGAAATTGCCACGACGATTAAAGAACTGCCAGAAGAAGACCCAATTCGAATTGCTGCAACTGCAAATAGCAAGGCACTTGGTAACACTTTTAAAGATATTACCAAGTACTTCATGCGGCGGCAAATCATCGAAGATAATGTTCGCGTTGATGGTCGTAAACTCGATGAAGTACGTCGTGTTTCTTGTTCAGTTGGTGTCTTACCAAAGCGAGTCCACGGTAGCGGTTTATTTAACCGGGAACTAACTCAGGTATTATCCACTTGTACTTTGGGTACACCTGGAGATGCTCAAAACCTCAACGATGATATGCAGTTAGACCAACATAAGCGTTATCTGCATCATTACAACTTCCCGCCGTTCTCAGTCGGGGAAACCAAGCCAATGCGTTCTCCAGGAAGGCGCGAAATTGGTCACGGGGCATTAGCAGAGCGATCGCTAATTCCTGTGTTACCCTCAAAAGAACAATTTCCCTACGTGATTCGCATCGTATCGGAAGTACTTTCTTCCAACGGTTCCACCTCAATGGGTTCAGTCTGCGGTTCTACCCTCGCCCTCATGGATGCTGGTGTACCAATTCTCAAACCCGTCAGTGGCGCAGCAATGGGTCTGATTAAGGATGGGGACGAAGTACGAATCCTCACCGACATTCAGGGTATTGAAGACTTTTTGGGCGATATGGACTTCAAAGTTGCCGGGACGGATACCGGAATTACCGCCTTGCAAATGGATATGAAAATCCCCGGTTTGTCGTTGGAGGTTATTTCCCAAGCCGTCCACCAAGCCAAAGCAGCTAGGTTGCACATCCTGGAGAAAATGCTCGCCTGCATCGACGTGCCACGGGTTGAAACCTCACCTTATGCCCCACGTCTGTTAACAATCAAGATTGACTCAGACATGATTGGTCTGGTCATCGGGCCTGGAGGCAAGACGATTAAGGGCATCACAGAGGAAACTGGTGCAAAAATTGACATCGAAGATGATGGCACCGTGACAATTTCGGCTGTGGATGAGAACAAGGCGAAGAGAGCCAGAAATATCATCCAAGGTATGACCCGCAAGTTGCACGAAGGGGATGTCTATGCAGGACGTATTACTCGGATTATACCGATAGGTGCATTTGTGGAATTTCTGCCTGGGAAAGAAGGGATGATCCACATCTCACAACTAGCTGACTACCGCGTTGGCAAAGTTGAGGATGAAGTAGCGGTGGGCGATGAAGTGATTATCAAAGTCCGTGAAATTGATAACAAAGGTCGGATTAATCTCACCCGCTTGGGTATCCACCCAGATCAAGCAGCAGCAGCAAGAGAAGCTGCGGCGGTGAATCGGTAACTCGATTTGGGATTTTAGATAAAATCTAAAATCCGCGATGCCTACTGTGAAGGCATCGCCGTATGCTTCTCAAAATTAGTTGCACGAAATTTATTAAAACTCATACTTGTAAATCTCTCTGATGACTATAAAAGATAAGTAACTAAGCCTAAATAAATTAAAGTTTGTAGTAAGGGCTTTAGCCCTAACAATCCTGCTTTTGAGCGATTCATCCCTCAAAAGTAGGATTTTATTTTATGTTTAATTTTACTATTATCTTTAATTTTAACTACCTACTTAATACCATATAGCGATTATGAATTGCATTGAAATTGTAGGGAAGGGCAGTAAAATTCAAACCCTTTCTCCTTTTAAGCTATGGTGTACATACAACTCTGTACAAGGTACAAAACGACGTTAGATCCTCCTAAATCCACCTTAAAAAGGGAAACCTTGGCTCCTATTACCATAGGGGGAATCTAAATGCTGTGGGACAACTTTAAAATACTTGTGTATACACCCTAGCATAGCAAGCGTCTTTGACAGGAGAAAATATTTTAATTCAGGCGATCGCAAATCATTTAACTTTTATGAAAGAAAAATAGATAGCTTGGCATTTGATAAAACTCATTTTCGATAAACTTTAGTTATCTATTAAAATAAAAAGAAGAGTTCTTTGAATTTTGCGATCGCTATCAAAGCTCCAATTATTTTTAAATAAAATTATAAGTTATCATCGATAAAGCTAACTTATGTACTTTGGCATTTTTTAGTAGTAGATAATGTTTAACTCTAGCAGTGTATTTATGTCTATTCCTATAGACTTATTTATCAGCCCATATTTCAATTAATTAACAAATATGAAATTAGTAAAAGCTGCTTTAATACCACACTAAATCGAGAGATTTTTCGTATTTTGATTCATTGTTAATTACCTACAAATAAGCCTTGCTATTAAAGTACTAAATATGTCATATTAAGTACTTCATTCAGAACTAAACATATTGACACAATGTTAGCTACATATCTAAAATCTCTTAATGAGAACAATCGAGTTGTCAACAATGAAGGTGAAGATGTAATCCAAGGATTAATTCAAAATCCCAAAACTTTACCCCCTAAATATTTTTATGATGATTACGGCTCAGAACTATTTGAACAAATATGTGAATTATCAGAATATTACCCAACACGAACAGAAGCATGGATTTTACGACAATATGCCGATGAAATAGCTCAGATAACAGGTAATTGTGAACTTGTAGAGTTAGGTAGTGGGAGTTCTACAAAAACTCTTTTTTTGCTAGATGCTTACCAAAAAATTGCCAGCCACTGTAGATATATACCCATTGATGTTAGTCATGGCATCCTTAAATCTAGCGTACTAAAACTACAACATAAATATCCAAATTTATTTGTTGAGGGATTAATAGGAACCTACGAACAAGCCTTGACAAAGCTAGAATCAACATTTGCAGCATCACGGATGATTTTTTTCTTAGGCAGTTCTCTTGGGAATTTTAACCCACGAGAATGTGATAATTTTTTAAGTCAAATTACTAGGACTTTGCAGGCAGGTGACTACTTTCTTTTGGGGATTGATTTACAAAAACCCAAGGAGATTTTGGAGCCAGCTTATAATGATAATCAGGGAGTAACATCTGCTTTTAATTTAAATATTCTTTCTCATTTAAATTGGCGTTTTCAGGGTAACTTTGACCTCAAATTATTCACTCACCAAGCTATTTATAATCAAAATGATGCTCAAATAGAAATGTATCTGCATTGCCAAAAGAGTCATGAGGTATCTTTAGAAGCGCTAGATTTACAAGTTGGCTTTGCAGATGGAGAGAGCATTCTCACCGAAATTTCTCGCAAGTTTGATTTAGTAACTATGCAAAAACAACTGGAGACACATGGACTTAAGACTCTGAAAACTTGGACAGATCCCAATCAGTGGTTTGGGTTAATTCTTTGTCAAGCTTAAATTTTGCTTCCCCAAAGTTGAATTTCAATAGACATATCCGTGAATTAGGCTTTAAACCTTAACTTATAACGCTTATAGTTTGTTCATAAATGGCGCTTACTTAAGGCAAGTAGGTATTTTGTTTTTCCTACGGTATAGCAGTAGTTTTCGCCATTTATAAATGCCTAATGAAGCGGCATTTCTTTGTTCATGGATATGTTTCATTTAGCAATATTCAACATATTTGGAAAAAGATAAACAGAGTCGGAATGCAATTAACAATTAACATTAGCAATTTTTTGATTAAGTTTGTCAAGTAAATCAGCCAGAGTTAAATCGTCTCTATAATAGCAATTGAGTTACATCATGAACAGTCTTCAATCTACTCATCCACCTAAACTAGATAGTTGCGATCGCCAAGTTATCCTCGATTATTTTGAGAATGCTTGGCAACTAGAAGATATGCTGATGAAAACTTTAGTGGAGGAAGATACATTTTATCTAAATCCCGATCCTTTGAGAAACCCTCTAATTTTCTATCTGGGACACTCGGCTATTTTCTACATCAATAAATTAATTAGCGTTGGATTATTAGAAAAAAGGATTAATCCAGACTATGAAATTCTGTTTGAAATTGGAGTTGATCCAGAAGTACCAGAGGAATTAAATCAAGCGATCGCTCATTTAGAATGGCCACAAGTTGCACAAACTTGGGCGTATCGAAAACAAGCATATACAGTAATTTCCGAAGTAATTAAAACTACCCCAATTACTCTACCAATTCACCCTACCGATCCCCTCTGGGCTTTAATGATGGGGATTGAACACCAGCGTATTCATATTGAAACCTCTTCGATGTTAATTCGCCAACTACCAATTGAGAGAGTGAAACGCCCTCAAAACTGGCAATATGCCCCTTTTAATGGCTACACTGCTCAAAACGAAATGATACAAGTTATGGGTGGGGTAGTAAAACTTGGCAAAGCCTTTAACGATCCGACCTATGGATGGGATATTGATTATGGCGATCGCACTGTTGAAGTAGATCCTTTTTTAGCCAGTAAATATCTGATTACCAATGCAGACTTTAGTTATTTTGTCAAGGCTGGTAGCTACGAAAACCAAGCGTATTGGGATGAAGAATCTTGGCATTGGAAAACTGAAAACAACATCAAATATCCGAAATTTTGGATACCTCAAAATGGCAGTTACAAGTATCGAGCCATGTTTGATGAAATCGACTTACCCTTAGATTGGCCTGTAGAGGTCAATCACTATGAAGCAATGGCTTACTGTTGTTGGCAAGGTAAAAATACCCGTTTAATGAGTGAAGCTGAATATCATTTAGCAACCTATGGTAGTGGTTTGGCAGAAGATATAGACAATTACAATATAAATTTAAAATTTGGCTCACCTAGTCCAGTAGGAATGTTAAAAACCGCCAAAAGTTATTCTGGTTTGTACGATTTACGCGGAAACCTTTGGGAACACTTGAGTGATAATTTAAATCCTTTATCAGGATATAAGCCTCATTTCCTTTACGAAGATAATTCTGCAATATTTTTTGATAATAAACATCAGATGATGTTAGGAGGATGCTGGATAACTAACGGTACAGAAGCTTTAAAATATTATCGCAACTGGTTCCGTCCTAATTTTTATCAACACGCCGGTTTTAGGATTGTTCAAGATATCAAGCATTAAGCCCAACATGAGGTTTTAGAAAAATAATTTTTTGCAGGATACTAATAGTAACAGAATAGCAGTTTTACATCTTCCATTTTTCCCTGTAACGATCAGGCTCAATATATTACTGAGACAGCAAACATATTACTAGCTCAAAATCTAGGAGGAATAGTACGAAAAATCACCCTAGAATGGAATTGGATTCATGCGAACTACCTTTGTATTTTAATGGCAACGTAAAAACAGGAAATTATTAAATATGAGACCAAATCCTATTCCACCACAACCCGGTCAAGAGTCAGTTTGGGATTATCCGCGTCCGGCTCGTTTAGAAGATACAAACAAATCAATTCGGATAATTGTTAATAATATTGTTTTAGCAGAAACAAGTAAAGCTAAAAGAGTTATAGAAACTAGCCATCCTCCTTCTTATTACATTCCTTCAGAAGATATTAAACTAGAATATCTGATAGAAACACCTAAAAAAACTTGGTGTGAATGGAAAGGTAAGTGTCAGTATTATGATATAAGCATCGGTGACAAGTATATAAATAACGCTGCTTGGCGATATTTTGACCCCACATCTGATTTTGTAACGATTCAAGAATACTATGCTTTTTACCCTAGTTTAATGGATGCTTGCTATGTAAATGATGAGCTAGTTATGTCTCAACCTGGTGATTTTTATGGGGGATGGATTACCTCTGATATTGTCGGGCCATTTAAAGGTAGTCCAGGAACAATGGGGTGGTAATTTTTGGCATAAAATTAATGAGTCAGAATTTCTTGAAAATTTTGCCTCATGAATATCGAGTTTAGACAATTATTTAGGATTCTTAGATTCATTGCAACCAACTCCACCAAACTACGCTTTATCTCTCCAAGAATCAGCTACGGTGTACACACATCTTTCTACAAAAAAATGTTTCAGATTCTCCTAAATCCTCCTATAAATTGGAGAAGTTTAAGAGATTTTCCCCCTTAAAAAGTGGAGTTGGGGAAATAAAAGGCTTGTGTAACAACTTTAAAAGAATTGTGTATACACTGTAAGCCAAACATCAAAAAATAGGTTCTCTAGATTTAAAATTTTCAATCAATCTGAAGTATTAGAAAACTTCATGGTGATATGCTCCAAATAAGCTACAGGGAACATAATTCCTGGCTTCTTTGTAGGAGGGTTTAGGGTGTTGAATAACCTGTCCCAAAATCCTTGAATTCCATAGTTTCTCTTGAAACAACTGTGGTGAAGATCGTGAAAATCTGATGGAACAAAAAATATTGATAAGGAACTATGACCTTCAAGGTTGTAAGCATTACCTATAATAGTCCAAGCACATAGTTGGGTGATATCATACCCAAATATAAAGATAGGCAAAAGGTCTGTAATAGTAACAATAATATATTCAGTCAAACTCTTATGTCCAGCAACAAAACTTGATGAGTCGGCAAACTCATGATGTTTTAAATGTATTTTTTGTAAAAATTTTCTGTGAAGTAGCGAATGGGAAACGTAAAAACAGAAATCAGCAACAATTATTCTCATCAAAAACCATCCAAAGTTTGAGAGCAAACTATTTCCTCTATTTACCTCTGGTGCTATGTAGAGGATAATTAAAGCTGCTATGAAACTTTTGATTTCTCCAGTAATGATGCCTTTGGCAGTAAATAAAGGGAATGGTTGTGTTTTGACTTTTTTAACTCTGGCAGTTAGTTTCTCTCTCCAATTATCATTATTTTTAATTACCTTTTCGATGAAAAGACCAATGCTATAAAATGAAATAGAACCAACAAACCAGTATAACAGCACTTGAGTTATAAAATTGAGTTCTATATTGTGCAACAACCAATAAAATATTTGCTGAACAATAGTGCAAGTAATAGCAATTTTTAGATAAAATTCAACCTCGAAGCAGAAATCAAAAAACTTTCTCATACCTGCATCCTTTTAGTAGTTACGGAATTAAAGCCTTTTTGCAAGTATAAATTATTTATTTTTGTATTTCACCAGATTATAAATAGGGTTTCTCAATTGTATGGGATAAGAACAGCCCCTTCCGGCTAGCGTTGGTGACTAAGCCTCAAAGCCTCTCTCCTTTTAGGAAAGAGAAATGGAAATGATACCAAAATCATCGCATCCATAAATGATGTGTAGCGGCTTACCGCAGTGTACGAGAAGCGCAATGTAGCAATCTCATTTGCAGGTATCCATCACCAAGCGATCACGCGAAGCGTCTACTAACATTTTTAATTATTTTATGGCGTTGCTGATTAGATATATGAATCTTGGTGTAGAGACGTTGCATTGCAACGTCTCTATAAGGGTTTTGAAATCACGCAAAATCATTTTCATACCTGAATTCAGTAACGCCTATTTTATCGCTATCTACTTAGTGACATAATTTTTGTGACTAGGAGATTTTTAGTAATTATAAATTTTAAACATAACGCAGCAAATGATACAATTCGGATTGGATTAATGCTAACTTGTTTTACCTTTTAATTGAAATGTGAAAAAAGACATAAAATTACCAAAATCAGATTAAGTAAATGGGCGTAAATAATTGCCGTTGAGATAAGGCAATAAGTATAAGGATTTTATCCTACTTAATTTTTTTACAAAGTTTGTTTTTATTGTGCCAACTTGCTTCGTAGAACTTTCCCAAGTAAAAATCTTAAATTCAGAAGACGCTGACTGGATACAGGAAAATCAACATTCTCTATGCGATCGCATTCTCTATGGATGTAAAGAAACATTATTCAATCAATTAATTTGATGCAAATTGAAAATACGTTGCGTTTAAAAGGAATAATGCTGCTTATCCTTGTCAATGTAATTAGCGCTACAACTTTTCCATTGACTAAAGACATCCTTTCCAGCCTTCCACCCAGTGCATTAATCGCTACACGCTTTGTCATCGCTGCCGCAGTTTTGGCTGCAAATTTACGTAATATTAACGTACTTTTATTGCGTGATGCTACAGTCTTAGGGCTTTTGCTTTTCTTTTACTTGGCTATAGAAACAATTGCACTCAAGACTATACCAGCGAATCGGGCTGCATTCATTGGTAGTTTGAACGCACTCATTGTCCCGCTACTAGCATGGCTAAGTGGTCAGCGTGTACCGTTAAGAACTTTCTTAGCTGCTGGAGTCGCCGTGATCGGTATTGGCGTGATGTTTTGGGAAGGGGGAGAACTAGGAATTGGCGATCTGTTGATGTTCGTTGATGCTTTTGTCTATGCAGGCTACATACTTTTCCTAGAGCGAGTCGCCTCCCGTCACCCCACTTTAACACTCACTAGTGTTCAACTTTTGTTCATTGCGGTGCTAGGTCTACTCTGGAATAACACGCAAATTCTTAACCAATTTGAGGTAATTCACCAGCATTGGGGAGTGATTGTCTACTTAGGGCTGTTGGCGACGGCTGCTGTTATCTGGCTGCAAACATTGGCACAGCAATGGGTTTCAGCCGACGAAACAGCTTTACTTTATACACTTGAGCCATTGTTCGCCACAATTTTCTCGTTTTGGCTACTTGGAGAACATCTGGGAATACGCGGTCTAATTGGCGCGATTCTTGTCTTAGTTGCTCTGCTTCTAAGTCAAAGCTCTCAAAAAATTGAGCCGGAAGCAAAAGTTGAGGTACAGAGTGGTTGAGGGGCTTTTACCTCGAAAGTGAAATGTAACTAAATTATCTAGGACTACGAAACCACTGAAATATGAACCAATTACTGTGTCGCGGTGCTTGTGCAAATCTCTATCCTGTCGAGGGAAAACATTAGGATTCAAATTCCGCGAACAAATGTTGCGCGATCGCTATGGAGAGTACATTGCAGATTATCTCAAAATCTAAAGCAAACGATGTTATTTAAAATGCACTTATTCTACGCATTTTAAATAACATCTATAGCGGCATGAAAAATAATTTTGCGTAATTTCAAAATCATTGTAGAGACGTTTCATTGCAACGTCTCTACATTCAGATCCTTGTTTTGCTTAAGCTTTTTTCAACCAGCTAAACATAGCGCGTAAATCTTTACCAACTTCCTCAATTTTGTGTTCAGATTCTTTACGACGCATGGCGGTAAATCCTGGTTTACCAGCTTGGTTTTCGAGAACAAATTCTCGTGCAAATTGCCCAGATTGAATTTCGCTGAGAATTTTCTGCATTTCAGCTTTAGTTTGTTCGGTAACAATCCTTGGCCCACGAGTGTAATCGCCATATTCAGCTGTGTTAGAAATGCTGTCGCGCATTTTAGCTAAACCGCCTTCTACTACCAAGTCAACAATCAGCTTGACTTCATGCAGACATTCAAAATAAGCCAATTCTGGTTGATAACCAGCTTCTACCAAAGTTTCAAATCCGGCTTTGATTAAAGCACTCAAACCACCGCACAATACTGCTTGTTCACCAAATAAGTCTGTTTCGGTTTCTTCGCGGAAAGTGGTTTCGAGAACACCAGCGCGAGTCCCACCGATACCTTTAGCATAAGACATGGCGCGATCGCGTGCCTGACCACTGGCATCTTGATAAACTGCAAACAGCGCTGGTACACCTTCCCCACCTTCATAAGTCCGCCGTACCAAATGCCCCGGCCCTTTTGGTGCTACCATCACCACATCTACGTTAGCCGGTGGTACAACTTGCCCAAAGTGAATATTGAAACCGTGGGCAAAGGCTAACACATTTCCTTCTTCGAGATTTGGTTCAATCTCGTTTTTGTAAATCGTTTTTTGGACTTCATCCGGTAACAAAATCATGATAAAGTCGGCAGCGTTGGCAGCATCTGCGACATTCTTCACAGTTAACCCAGCAGCTTCAGCTTTTGCTACTGACTTACTACCCGGATATAGTCCCACAATCACATTCAAACCACTATCTTTGAGATTGAGAGCGTGGGCATGACCTTGAGAACCATAGCCGATAATAGCAATAGTTTTTCCAGCCAAAAGGTCTAAATTGGCATCTTCGTCATAGTACATCCGGGCCATAGAAGCATCTCCTGTCAGCAAGCATCGTCATTTATTGGCAGGCTTACGATTGTACCCCAAATTGAGTAACCACAGATGAACTGTCAACCATCGAATTTTATCCCTTTGAACTCAAAGGGAGCAGAGAAGCAATGCTCAATTCCCAATACCCAATCACTAATCCTGTTACATAAATCGCAACAATACAGGTTTTGAGTTTTCTTTCAGCAATACTGGGTTTAACTTCATCCATCCGAGGATAGATTATGTACGCTTCGACTAAATTGCCCCGCACATCTGCTTTATTTGTGAGTGCGCTATTAGGAGGGGTGATTTTCACTAGTTGCGCCTCTTCCCCTCAGTTAGCAAATAAGGAGTTACCTCGAATTGCAGCCGATGGTGCGGGAAATCCAGCATCTGCATCGGCTCGTGAAAACAGTATTTCTCAAAATGCAGAAGCTGCACCAATAGCGCGTTCTCGTCCCCAACTCATTAAAAAGGCAGCAATTTCTTTGACTGTCAATTCTGTAGATAAGACTGTAGATGCTGTTTCGCAAATTATCAATAAACAGCAAGGGGATTTAATCGGGTTGAAACAACAACAACCCAAAAGTGACAACCCACGTTACACAGCAACAATCCAATTGCGGATACCAGAGAATCGGCTAGAACCTACCCTGGAAGAACTAGCTAAATTGGGCACTGTAGAGAGTCGTAATATTACTGCGGAAGATGTAGGCGATCGCTTGGTGGATTTCCAAGCCAGATTAACCAATTTACAAAAAACTGAAGCCAATTTGCAAAAAATTATGGATCGGGCGGGTTCTGTTAGGGATGTGCTGAGTGTTGCCCAAGAATTAAGTAATGTCAGACAAACAATAGAGCAAATTGATGCCCAACTCAAAAGCTTACAAAATCAAGTTGCTTATTCCACCATTACGCTCAACCTTGAAGCAGCAGTTTCTAGCACCAGTCCCCAACCTGCTTTTGGTTTGCAAGTTCAGGAAACTTGGAATAACTCTACCCATTCTTTGAGTGCATTTTCCGTTGGCTTACTCAAGCTGGGTATTTGGTTAATTGTTTACAGTCCCTATTTGTTAATTTTTGCTGCTCTTATCTATGGCTTTAACCGTTGGCGACGAAATCATTCACCAAGTTTGACACAAGCACCAGAATCAACTGGTTCTGAATGAATTTGCATAAATCCTCCATCTACCGTTGATAAATTTACATAAGCAAAGAGTATGTTAAATATTGCCAAATCTTATTGTCTAACCCTCTATCTTTAAAAGTTCTATTTATCCTGTAGTTTTGATTGCTTTAATCATTCTTCAAATGTAAACAGGAATACAAAATATATGATGACAATTTTGATACAAATTTGTTAAGAATAGTTACAATAGTCAGAATACCGGATAATATTTCTTATGGTAAATTCTCTTGACAATAATCCACCTCATAAAGTAGTTATTGTTGGTGGTGGTTTTGGGGGACTGTATGCGGCAAAAACACTCGCCAAGGCAGCAGTAAACGTTACTCTCATCGATAAACGTAACTTTCATCTATTTCAACCCCTTTTATATCAAGTAGCCACAGGTGCGCTATCTCCTGCTGATATTTCCTCACCGTTGCGTTCTGTCCTCAGCAAGAGCAAGAATACAAAAGTGCTGCTGGGAGAAGTGAATAATATTGATCCAGAAGCAAAACAAGTGACTGTGGGCGACGAAGCAATAGCTTACGATACGTTGATTGTTGCCACAGGTGCAAAGCATTCCTACTTTGGTAAAGATAACTGGGAAGAATTCGCCCCAGGCTTGAAAACTGTAGAAGATGCCATAGAAATGCGTAGCCGGATTTTTTCAGCCTTTGAAGCCGCAGAAAAAGAAACCGATCCAGAAAAACGCCGTGCTTGGTTAACTTTTGTAATTGTTGGTGGTGGCCCAACTGGTGTAGAGTTAGCTGGTGCGATCGCAGAATTAGCAAATCAAACCCTCAAAGAAGATTTCCGCAACATCGACACATCGGAAGCGAAAATTTTGCTATTAGAAGGGTTGGATCGCATTTTGCCACCCTTTGCACCAGAGTTATCACAAGAAGCAGAAGCATCCTTAACGCGCTTGGGGGTGATTGTCCAGACAAAAACGCTGGTAACGAATATTGAAAATGATACTGTCACCCTCAAACAAGGCGATGAAGTTAAAGAAATTGCCTCAAAAACGGTATTATGGGCAGCAGGTGTAAAAGCTTCAGCAATGGGAAAAGTGCTAGCAGAACGCACAGGTGCTGAGTGCGATCGCGCTGGACGGATTATCGTTGAACCTGACTTGAGTATTAAGGGACATCCCAATATTTTTGTAGTTGGTGACTTAGCAAATTTTTCTCATCAAAATGGTAAACCGTTACCCGGTGTTGCACCTGTAGCCAAGCAAGAAGGTGAATATGTAGCAACATTAGTGCAACAGCGACTTGCAGGTAAAAGTTTGCCACCCTTTGCTTATACCGATCATGGTAGTTTAGCAATGATTGGGCACAATTCTGCTGTAGTCGATTTGGGCTTTATCAAGCTGAAAGGTTTCTTTGCATGGCTGTTTTGGCTGGTGATTCACATCTACTTCTTAATTGAATTTGACAACAAATTAGTAGTAATGATTCAGTGGGCATGGAATTATTTCACCCGTAATCGTGGAGCAAGATTAATTACAGGTAAAGAATCAATCACGGAGTTTGTAATTGCCGATAATAAACAGCCTGTAAATGTCTAATTGGGAATTTATCATTAGTCATTAGTCATTTGTCATTTGTCATTAGTTATTCTCCTCTGCTCCTCGGTCACTGAGCGTAGCCGAAGTGCCACTCCCCACTCCGCGCCCTCATAAATTAGCAGTAAGCTATTTGAGGGCGTTTTTCATAATCTACATAATGGCAACTATTAACGACAACTACCTGAAGCTGAAAGCGGGTTATCTGTTTCCAGAAATTGCTCGGCGGGTGAATGCCTTTGCAGAAGCGAATCCTGATGCTAAAATCATCCGGCTGGGCATTGGTGATGTTACCGAACCTCTGCCGGAGGCTTGCCGCACAGCTATGATTAAAGCTGTGGAAGAAATGAGCGATCGCAATACCTTCAAAGGCTACGGGCCAGAGCAAGGCTATGCTTGGTTACGGGAGAAAATTGCTACTCACGATTTCCAAGCACGGGGAGCCAATATAGATGCTTCCGAAATCTTTATCTCCGACGGTTCCAAGTGCGATACCGGCAATATTCTAGAAATCTTTGGTCATGATAACATCATCGCTGTTACTGACCCAGTTTACCCTGTGTATGTAGACACTAACGTTATGGTGGGTAATACGGGAGATGCTAACGATAAAGGCGAGTTTGAAGGCTTAGTTTATCTGCCAATTACGGCTGATAACAACTTTATCGCAGAGATTCCCTCAAAGAAAGTCGATTTAATTTATCTCTGCTTTCCCAATAACCCCACTGGCGCAACTGCTACCAAGGAATATTTAAAGGCATGGGTAGACTATGCCAAAGCTAATGGCTCGATTATTTTCTTTGATGCAGCCTACGAAGCTTATATTACCGATCCATCGATTCCTCACTCAATTTATGAAATAGAAGGTGCAAGAGATGTTGCGATCGAATTCCGGTCTTTTTCCAAGAATGCAGGCTTTACAGGAACTCGTTGCGCCTTAACCGTTGTACCGAAGACACTCACAGGAAAAGCCGCCGATGGTTCCGATGTAGAACTGTGGAAACTCTGGAATCGTCGCCAGTCTACCAAATTTAATGGTGTTTCTTACATTGTTCAACGGGGAGCCGAAGCGGTTTACTCTGAAGAAGGGCAAGCACAAATCAAAGGATTGGTTAGTTTCTATCTAGAAAACGCCAAAATTATCCGCGAGAAACTCACAGCCGCCGGATTGTCAGTTTATGGTGGCGTGAATGCACCTTACGTTTGGGTAAAAACTCCTAATGGTTTATCCAGTTGGGAATTCTTTGATAAGTTGCTGCAAACTGTCAACGTTGTGGGGACACCCGGTTCTGGCTTTGGTGCTGCGGGTGAAGGTTACTTCCGCATTTCGGCGTTTAACAGCCGGGAGAATGTCGAAGAAGCGATGAAGCGGATTACCGAGAAGTTTAAGGTGTAAGCGATCGCTTTTGTTAAACTCAATCTATTAGTCTAAAGGTTACGGTGGGCTGTATTATCCACCGCAACCTGATAGATATTGAATTTTCAATTTTGAATTTTCAATTTTGAATTGGAGCGAAGCGACATGACTGCTGCTATCCGGATGCAGTTAGCACCTGGTAGCGCAGTGACTATTCCTGATGTTAGCTGGCAAGAATTTGAATCTATTTTAGAAGAATTGGGACAAAAAAGAACTACGCGAATTGCCTACAGCCAGGGTACTTTAGAAAGTATAGCTCCTTTACCAGAACATGAAATTCCCAAAGATTTAATTTCTGATATTGTCAAAATGTTGCTAAAGGCTAAAGATATCAAATATCAACCTTTTGGCTCCACCACCTTTAAACGGCAAGGTCTGGCAGGAGTTGAACCTGATGCTTGCTTTTATCTTCAGAATTATCAACAAATGATTGGTCATGACCGCTTACAACCTGATGATCCACCGCCAGATTTAGCCATTGAAACTGATGTCACATCAAAAACTACTCTTGATGCTTATGAAGCCATTGGAGTCCCAGAATTATGGGTTTACGACAGTGGAAACCTTTCTATTTAT
The DNA here is from genome assembly GCF_014222285.1 of Nostoc sp. UCD121. GTDB lineage: Bacteria > Cyanobacteriota > Cyanobacteriia > Cyanobacteriales > Nostocaceae > Nostoc. Next base: position 18,332 of record NZ_JACKZS010000067.1, on the reverse strand, counting down.
TTGCTCAGAGATGGGACATACATAAAATCTAATACCAGTCCTAATTTTGAAGATATAGCTATTACTCAAATTATTCCTGCTGCCGTGGAATGCAGTTGGCAAGTAGGAAGTTTTCAGGCTTTGGAAGAATTGGAAGCGATGATTTAGTAAACAGGTCAAATTGACATAATTGTTTCATACTATAACTCCTTAATTTCTGCCTGAATAAACAATTTACTTCTACAGATAGATGTCTCCTTAGTATCTATAGAAATAAATTTTATTACCAAAAGAAGAAGTATCAAAAAAAACTAAATTATTTTTTATAAAAGTTAAGTAGGAAAACCGTACTTATCTGATAGGTTTTCTGTACTATATATCTAAGTTTAGCTGGATACAATCAAAGTATGGCTTAAGTAATGCTGTTTTCTAGAAAATTTATACAGCATTAGTAGGAGAGCGAAAATATGGGAAATCAAGTGAAAACGGCTGCTTTACTAGCTGCATTAAGTGGTCTTTTGATCGCAATTAGTTACTGGGTAATTGGCGGTAGTAGTGGCTTAATAATTGGAATTGGCTTGGCAGCAGCAACAAATCTATTTTCCTGGTATCAATCAGATAAGATTGCTCTGGCAGTATATCAGGCCCAGCCTGTGAATGAAGGAGAAGCACCAGGACTTTATCGGATGGTGCAGAGATTAAGCGATCGCGCTAACATTCCCATGCCTAGAGTTTACATTGTCCCAAGCCAAGGTGCTAACGCCTTTGCTACTGGGCGCGATCCAGAACACGCTGCTGTAGCTGTCACCGAAGGCATTTTGAATATATTGCCAGACGACGAACTCGAAGGTGTTATCGCCCACGAACTTACCCACATTATTAATCGTGACACCCTGACACAAGCTGTTGCTGCTACCGTTGCTGGTGCGATCTCATTCCTAGCGCAAATGGTGAGTTACGGCTTATGGATTGGCGGTGGTTCACGAGATAACAACAGAGGCGGTAATCCTTTGGGCGTTTTGTTAACAGTAATGCTTGCGCCATTGGCTGCAACGATTATTCAGCTAGCAATTTCGCGCACACGAGAATTCTCTGCTGATGCAGGTTCTGCTAGATTAACTGGTAATCCCCGTGCATTAGCTAGGGCATTACAACGCTTAGAAGCCTCAGCAAAACAGATCCCTTTAAATGCCAATCCAGCTTTTGAACCGTTATTAATTATCAATTCTATCTCTGGACAGTTTTTAGGTAACTTATTTTCCAGTCACCCTGCTACAGAAGCACGAGTTGCAGCATTATTGAAATTAGAGCAACAACTGCCAACAAAAGCTTATTGATTTGTCATTTGATGTAGTTTTCATCCAAGAGTAAATTTTGCAATTAAGGATGTTTTAACTATGAATGCTAACAACATCGAATCCTTTGAAAGCACAGTCATTGAATCTACAGAATCCATAGTAATTGTAGAAATTAGTTCTCAAACCGACGAACTAGTAGAAACCGAAATGGCTAACGAAAGTGATGAAGTGAAGCGCGAAACCAAAGCGCTGATTGAGGCACTAAAAAGACGCGCTCAAGCTGAGGCTGATTCAGCAGGAACTCTCACACGTGAAACCTATTTGAAAGCTGTGCGACAAGCACGAGAATTGGTTGAAGGGAGAAAACTGATGCAACGCGATCGCTTAGAGGACTCTTGGGCGGTAATTCAGGATGAAGTTGAGAGAAACTGGTATTTATTGATGAAAGACTTAGTGGACTTCAATTTTCGCCTGCAAAAGGCGGCTATCGCAGCTTGGAAAACCTTTAATAATCCTTACTCTCGTTAGTTCGTGTAACCTCTCTCTGTCTTAAGCTAAAGTTCAAAACTTGTCCTTCTCCGAGTCGGTGAGGGACAAGTTTTGTGTAGTAAGGGATTTCCAAGAAATAAATTATCGAACCACAGAGGCAAGGCAGCGCGGTCTTCTCCCAAAGGGATAGGCTACTGCCGTAGCCCGAAGGGCTGTAGGGGGTTTCCCCCATGAGCGACTGCCGCGCAGAGAACACAGAGTGAGGAGGAATGGAGAGATTTTGCAATCGACTTGGGGATATTTTTTTATTTGAAAGTTCTAAAGCTAGAGAAAGGTCTTTTTATATAGATTTTGCGTCGCGGATAAGATAAAGAGGTAACGTAGCTCCTCACACAAGTAGCAATGACTTCAACCCTGCGGAAATTTACTCGTCTTCATAGCCCAACCCTGCATCAGTTACCCAATGGTTTGACAATCATAGCGGAGCAGATGCCAGTTGAAGCTGTAAACCTCAACTTATGGATTAAAGTTGGTTCAGCCGTCGAATCTGATGCCATTAACGGTATGGCTCACTTTTTAGAACACATGATTTTTAAAGGAACAGAACGTCTGGCTAGCGGCGAGTTTGAACGTCGAATTGAAGAACGGGGTGCTGTCACCAATGCCGCTACCAGCCAAGACTATACTCATTACTATATAACTACTGCCCCCAAAGATTTTGCCCACCTTGCTCCATTACAAATAGATGTAGTATCAAATGCTAGTATTCCCGATGATGCTTTTGAACGTGAGCGATTAGTAGTTTTAGAAGAAATTAGGCGTTCAGAGGATAATCCCCAACGGCGGACATTTCGCCGGGTAATGGAGACAGCATATAATGAGCTACCTTATCGTCGTGCAGTATTGGGGCCAGAATCGGTAATTGCCGAACTTAAACCCCAGCAGATGCGGGATTTTCATCATAGTTGGTATCAACCCCAGTCAATTACTGCTGTAGCTGTGGGCAATTTACCTGTGGAAGAATTAATTGCGATCGTTGCTGAAGGATTTACAAAAGCTAATAAAACTCAGCACTCCCGTTCGGCTACGCTCACGGCAAGCCCACTCAATACAGACGCGATTAATCGCGTTACCCACTCCTCACTAAATCCTGAGTCACCATTTACAGAAATTGTCCGCCGAGAATTTACAGATGAAAGTCTCCAGCAAGGGAGACTAGTGATGGTTTGGCGGGTTCCAGGAATGACGCAGTTAGATCGCACCTATGGATTGGATGTTTTAGCAGGAGTTTTGGGACACGGACGAACATCAAGACTGGTGAGGGATTTACGAGAAGAACGAGGGTTAGTTACTTCAATTTCTGTGAGCAACATGAGCAATCAGCTGCAAGGGACATTTTATATTTCAGCTAAATGTGCAGTGGAAAATTTAGCAGAAGTAGAAGATGCGATCGCTCAACACATTCGCAAAGTCCAAACCGAGTTAGTCACAGAGTCAGAAATTGCCCGTGTACGGCGGCGAGTAGCGAACAGATTTATTTTTGGCAATGAGACACCAAGCGATCGCACTGGGTTGTATGGTTACTATCATTCCTTGGTGGGAGATTTAGAACCCGCCTTTAACTACCCAGATTATATTCAGAGTCAAGATGCAACTGACTTAATGCAAGCAGCCAAAGAGTATCTTTCCCCAGATGCTTATGGTGTAGTTGTCGTTAAGCCGTAAAGTGAAGAAGGCAGGAGGCAGGAGGCAGATCGCTTTTAGCGTCTCCCCTTGGGAGAAGGCAGGAGGTTGGAAGAAGAATTTTTCCCCTGCTCTTGCTCTCTGTCCTTTGCTCCCTCGTCCCCACTCCCATATCCCCAGTTCAATCATGTGGACTCAAATCGACACCCATATTAGCCAGGTGACTGGCGAGAAATTTCAGAGTCAGCAACGGCGATCGGTTGGTGGTGGATGTATCAACCAAGGTTATGCTGTTTCCAATGGTGAGATTACCTACTTCGTCAAGCTCAACCTTGCATCCCAAGTTGCGATGTTTGAGGCTGAGGCATTGGGTTTAAAAGAAATGCTAGCAACAGCTAGTATTCGCATCCCAAAACCTATTTGCTCGGGTGTAGCTGAGAACTCTAGCTACATTGTGCTGGAATGGTTAGAACTTGGTAATGGCAACAGCAATTCGTGGCAAGTGATGGGGCGCAAGTTGGCGGCGATGCATCAAGCTAGCAGTAGCCAAGGTTTTGGTTGGAAAATTAACAATACCATTGGTTCAACGCCCCAAATCAATACTTGGACAGCAGATTGGACAGAATTTTATATTAAACATCGCCTTGGTTATCAATTTCAGTTGGCAAGGCGACGGGGAGAAAGTTTCCCCCAGCAAGAAAAACTACTAGCAGCTATCCCTGAACTATTGGCGCACCAAGTACAACCTTCTTTAGTACATGGCGATTTATGGGGTGGAAATGCCGGGTGTACTGCGTCAGGAGAACCCGTGATTTTTGATCCAGCAACTTATTTTGGCGATCGCGAAGTTGATATTGCCATGACAGAATTATTTGGTGGGTTCCCCGCAGCTTTTTACAAAGGTTACAACGAAGTTTTTCCTTTAGATGCAGGCTATGAGCAGAGAAAAACACTCTATAACCTTTATCACATTTTGAATCACTTCAATTTATTCGGGGGAGGTTATGCTTCCCAAGCGAACCGGATGATTGACCAGATTTTGCGCTAACTACATACAACTTTGCGTACCTTTGCGCTTCCCTTTGCGTTCCTCTGCGTTTAAATTTCACCCCTCAATTCCCCACCATTTGACTCACCATCACCGCCAAGGCCAACATCCCCAAAATCGTCATTAATCCCGCCGGCATAAACTTACGTGTTTTAGCTAGTCGAAAAGCAAAGACTACCACTAAAACACTAGTCACTAACAGCGCTAAAATCAAACCCCAGGTTTGTCCTTGGAGTTGAAAGTAAGCTGCAAGTATTAGTAATAAACCGCTAATGCTACCACTTAAGAGTGAAACCTTACTTCTAGCCTGAGTATAGCCAATAATTCCACCAGCGATCGCTAATATGCCGTAGGCAAAAGCAGCAATTATACTTAAATTCATTGTTAATACATCTGTAGATTTTGACTTTACTGCCAAGGTCAGCCGACAATTTACCATAGCTAAATAGCTATACCACACAGTTGATTGATGGATAATCAAGCGATGCCAATAACAAGTACTACCTCATATACAAAAGTCCAATATCTCCAGCGTCAAGCGGCCTCACTTTTACTGTACCAGTCTGTTCTTCAAGGCGAAGTGGGGATAGCATTTCTAGAACTGTTGCAAGCTATACGTTACACTGACTCTGATGCACGGGGTTGTCTCGAAGCCTACGGTCGTTACTTCCACGCTTTAGCTGCTAAAAATCAAAACTGGGAAGACTATTTAATTACTCAACTTCTCTTCTCTAAGAATCCTTTTACAAAATTGGCCCAAGTGAAAGAATTTGAAGAACTGCCCCCAGCTTTAGTAGCAGCAGTACAACATGATTTACAAATATTGCAAAGTCTCTATGAATGTAGCAGCGCCTCTTTGAGTGAGTGGATACAAAGCGTAGCTCACATGCCGATTTCGCCAGTAGTGTGGTATAAAGAGCAAGAATTCGTAGGAGTAGAGACAAAGTTCGCTACATATTTACAAGACTTAGATAATTGGGGTGATGCTGTAGAAGAGTTGGCGGCTTATTATCGGCAATGTGGCTCTGGTTTATTTGCAGAATATCGCGCTTTACGTTGGCAAGCTGGGCAATTTATCGGTATCCGATATTCTGATCCGGTCAAGTTGAGTGCGCTTGTAGGTTACGAGTCTCAAAGAGATGCTTTGTTGAAAAATACAGAGTTTTTATTATCAGGAGAGATGGCACTCCATGTATTACTTTACGGTAGTCGTGGTTCTGGCAAATCTTCTTTAGTGAAATCTTTGTTGAATGAATATAGCGAGCGTAGTCTCCGCTTATTGGAAGTGAGAAAATCTGATTTAAAAGACTTACCAGAAATTGTGGAACATTTACGAGGAGTGTCACAAAAATTTATCATCTTTGTCGATGATCTTTCCTTTGAAGAAGATGATGATGCCTTTAAAGCACTCAAGGTAGTTTTAGAAGGTAATTTAACCGCGCGACCGCAAAATGTAGTTGTGTATGCTACTTCCAATCGCCGCCATCTGATTCGGGAGTTCTTTGTGGATAGACCTACCCCCAAGGATAATGAAGAAGTCCATGCTTGGGATACGATGCAGGAGAAACTTTCGTTTAGCGATCGCTTCGGTTTAACCTTGACCTTTGAACCAGCCGATCAAAAAACTTATTTGAAGATAGTACAACATCTAGCAGCACAAGCTGAAATTAATATTACCCAAGAAGATTTGGAGTTTCAAGCATTACAGTGGGCAACTCGCCACAACGGTCGTTCTGGACGTACAGCACGGCAATTTATTGATTTTTTAAAAGCAGATTTAAGACTTTCTTATGCAAATAACAATACGTCCAATACTTCTGATTAAAATTTTTTGTTAATTACATAACAATATGATGCGCCAGTAACTAAAACTATATATTTCAGAAATACTATGATACAAAATTTTGGAAAAATGCCTTATTTAACCAAACAGAATAACCTGTGTCTTCTCATTTGTAATTACATTCGCTTATCTGCCAATGTAATTATCAATTACGTAGCTTGCTTCTCGCCTTCTGTACGAGACACTACGCCAATGGCGAGTATTACGAATTAGTATGAAACTTACTTATTCTGATAATTTCACTACGCTAAAAACGAGCAATATGCAATCAGTAACGATCAGCAATCGATTTATACTAGGAATAGTTGCCTTTAGTGTGAGTTTTGGTCTTAGTCTCGTCCCAAGCTGGGATTTTAATAAAGCTTTTCTCACAGGTTTAATTACTGCCGCTACTATCTATGCAACAGCATTATTTGTAGATAAGCGGCGGAGAAATTATGAGATGTTTGTTTTAGGTTCTCTCCGCAAACGAATTAAAGAAATGGAGGGGTTGAAAGCTCGTGTTGTCAGAGAAATAAATCAAATCGAAGAACATCATAATTTATTATATGCAGAGTCACAGCAACTCCAAAATCAAGTTACAGAAAGCCGTAACCAAAGAGATAATTTACATCGGGAACTAAGAACATTTACCGGGCAAAAAAAACAGCTAGAAACTGAAATCAATACTCTGCAAAGTGAAATTAATAACTTGCAGAAAAGTCAAACAGAATTGAACAATGCTTTTTCTATACTTACAGCAGAAAAGCGTCGTCTAGAGTCGAATTGTAATGTATCTCGTGCTGAAATCACGCAATTGCAAAGCCAAATTTCAGAACTCCAGCAAGAGAAACAAGAAGTTGAAAGTAATTTAACTCTTTTAGGCAGACTAAAACCCCAATTAGAAGAAAAACTATACGAACTGCGAATTGCAATTCAAGAGTTAGAAGTTGAGACAACCCAAAAAAATCAGTTGCTGGTAGCGGCAAAAACCGAAAGAGAAAATATTCAAGCTATCCTACATTCTTCACAAACCCAACTAGCAGAAGACAAAGCCGAATTACAGCAGTTGCAAGGGCAAATTTCATTATTGCAAGAAGAACGAGATTCATTGCAAAATCAAGTCTGGGAATTACTCCAACAACTAGAAACATTTCATCAAGAACCCTCAACTGATAATTTCTCAGAAGATGATACTGAATTGTTTCCCTTTTCTGAAATAATGGAAACTACAGCATTCATAAATAAATCGGAAATTGATACATCAGAGAATATACCTGAAGAATGGACTAATTTTTTAGAAAATCTCCCAGAATACGAACTACAAGTATTAAAAGCGATAGTCGAGCAAGATAATCCCAAGGCTGCTATTAAAAAAATTGCCGAAGCAAATATCACTATGCCGAATCTTTTAATCGATTCTATAAATGAACGGGCAAATGATACTATTGGGGAATTAATAATTAACTCAAATTCGGAAATTCCAGAAGTTTACCATGAGCATATTACCCATGTCAAAAAAATGATCGCAACGCATGAAAGTCTCATGGCTAGACATGCGTCGACAAATTAAAATATTATTGCCGTCGTAAGATTAGTAGTAAGGTGAATATGTACCTTACCTATTTAGTGCGTGCTTATGCGTTTAGAATAAAGTGAAGTGTAATACATGGCAAAGCTCAAAATCTCGAAAAAAATCTCCACTGGTTTAATCAATTCCCTTGGTGCGGGGGTAGTACCAAGAGTAGGAGTTGAATATATCGCAGTAGGTCGAGAAAAGGAACTAAAAAGCCTATTACAAAATCTTGATGATATTGCAGAAGGTGTCGCCGCATTTCGTTTCATAATTGGTAACTACGGTTCCGGGAAAAGTTTTTTATTGCAACTACTTCGTAACCGTGCGATGGAGCAAGGTTTTGTAGTAGCGGATGCTGATTTATCCCCTGAACGCCGATTAGCTGGAAGCAACAATGAAGGTGTAGCCACCTATCGAGAATTAATGAGCCACCTAGCTACAAAAACTCGTCCTGATGGTGGTGCTTTAGTTTCGATTTTAGAAGGATGGATTAATAAAATTCAACAAGAAGTGGTTAAAGAAACTGAAATGCGTCCCAATGACGATGGTTTTGATGACCGAGTTGAATCAAAAATTAGGGAAGTAGTTCAATATATTGAAGACTTAGTTCACGGTTTCGATTTTGGTAGCGTGATTATCGCTTATTGGCGTGGCTACCGAATGGATGATGATAATTTAAAAAATGCGGCGATGCGCTGGTTGCGGGGAGAATTTACTACTAAAGTTGAAGCGAAAGCAGCTTTAGGAGTGCGAGTTATTATTGATGATGATAGTTGGTATGACTATATAAAACTGTTTGCGAAATTTGTCGCTGAGATTGGTTATAAAGGACTGTTAATTTTAGTTGATGAAGCTGTACATTTATATCAAATATCTACTACAGTCACGCGGGAAAAAAATTATAATCGACTCCTGGCAATGTTTAACGATACCATGCAGTGCAAAGCTGAACATCTTGGCATTGTCGTTGGTGGAACAACTAAATTTTTAGAAGACCCCAAACGCGGACTTTTTGCAGACCAAGCTTGGCAAAGACGCACAAAAGAAAGTCGTTTTGTTGCCCAAGCTAATGTTCAAGAAAATTCAGGGCCAGTGATTCGGCTAAATCCGTTGAGTGAAGCAGAAATTTTAACCCTTCTGCAACGTTTAGCTGAGATTCATGCACTTAATTTTGGGTATGAACAAACTTTGAAAAATATTGAGTTAAAGGAGTTTGTGCAAGAAATTATTAATCGCTTGGGTGCAGAAGCATTACTGACACCAGGAGAAATTGTGCGAGATTTTATGAGTGTGCTAAATATTCTTCACCAAAATCCAGGAATTGCATTCGGTGAATTAATTCATGGCTCTAAATTTAAACCTACTGCTATGGGTAAGAATGCGAGTGTAGATGAGGATGGCGCAGCAGAATTTAGTTTGTGATTAATGATGAAGAGACTGAACAATAAAAGTAAGCACATTACTCTACAAAGTTTACTTTTTTGTAATTGGTAAGCCTAGCCAATCAAGTTCCAAAAGAGTTACAGTAAAAATATCGAGTTCATCACTGGAAATTACATATTTTTTTATACTGCCCATATTGTTAAATAATATTTATTGAAATCACTTTTGTTTATATCTAAACGTAGAATCTCTTGTCTAGAACTTGGAAGCGGATTGTGACGCTCAATGTCCTAAATTAACGCCGTGTGCGACTTTATCTCAGACCTAACCCCCAACCCCTCCCCTACAAGGGAAGGGGAGCAAGAATCAAAGCCTATCGACCTTTCGGGGAGAGGTTTGGAGAGGGGTTTTAAGAATAAGTCGCACATCGCGTTAAATTAGGACGAAATTAAAGCGTTAATTAAGAAACTATGTTGTAGCAACTAGCGCGTCGAGTCGTATTTTCTCCTTGACATTACGGATGTAGCAGATAGCTTAAGTCTTTTTCCTACTTCAGAATTTCTTTACTCCCGCGTTATCATCTGAAAAAGATAAAACTTTTGTGAGGTGGGGAGGTTTTCTCGCTTAGGGAGTTCCGACAACTAAATCATCCCGTAGAATAGACAGGTAATAAACCCTGCCTCATAAAAAATACGGAAAAATTTTAGAAATAGAAATTCCTCAAGACTCAGGACTCGCTATTTATCTGCTCACTCAGGATTCAGGACTCTTTATGTTAGCAGGCACAATTTTGCAAGATGGAAAATATACCCTAATTCAAGAAATAGGGCGGGGTGGCTTTGGTATTACATTTAAAGCTACCCATCACTACTTGGGCCAGGAGGTGGTGATGAAAACCATCAATGAACGGCTGCGACAACATCCTGATTTTGCGAAATTTGAGCGCCAATTCCAAGATGAAGCCAGACGATTAGCTACGTGTATTCATCCAAATATAGTCCGAGTCAGTGACTTTTTTGTGGAAGCTGGACTGCCTTACATGGTAATGGAATACATTCGTGGCGAAACCTTGGGAGACGCATTTGTATTACCAGGAATAACTTTGCCTGAAGCCACAGCAATTCATTACATTCGGCAAATTGGAGCAGCTTTACAGGTAGTACATAACAATGGTTTGCTGCACCGAGATGTCAAACCAGATAATATTATTCTTCGTCAAGGAACACAAGAAGTAGTACTAATTGATTTTGGCATTGCCAGGGAATTTAATGGCAATGTCAGACAGACTCACACTGGTCTGGTTTCTGAAGGTTATTCTCCAATTGAGCAGTATTTGACGCAAGCGCCGCGCACACCTGCCACCGATGTTTATGGTTTAGCGGCAACTTTGTATTCACTGTTGACAGCACAAGTACCTATGCCAGCATTATTGCGCGATCGCGAACAAATGCCTTCCCCCCGCGAATTGCAACCACACTTGAGTGCTGCTGTCAACCAGGCAATAATGCGCGGTATGGCGGTGGAGTCTCGTTTTCGACCAGCGACAGTTGCCGAGTGGTTACAACTCCTACCTGGAAATGAGGGGCTGATGACACCGGAAGCCTTAGCAACTTATGCAGTCCCAACTGTCAATTTATCTGCTCAACAAGCTGCAACTTTACTTGGAAAAACTGGCCAAAATCGCCTTCATAAGCCATCTGTGCTGGCACAGCCCAACCCAGGCATCGCTAAAGGAAATCCACTGGCAAAAAAACCGGGATCATCTCAAATACTCATAGGTGTAGGTGTAGCCTTGGTTGCTGCTACAGCAGGTTTTGGCATCACTAGTATTTTACCCAAATCTCAGCCGCAGCCAACCACAAAGCCGCTTTTTGAACAGCCTACTCAACAACCAGCCGCGAAAGCACCCAGTTTCGAAAATGGTGAAGAGACTAACACCACCTCAAGAACAGAATCAGCACCTCTTTCTAATTCCAAGCAGCGCCGACGTAATCGCCGTTCTTCCCCCGAAGAAACTCCTAGCAGCCCTACAGGAGAATCACAACGGGGTGATTTGCAGAAATCTCCATCTTCACCTAGCGTTTCCCCCACACCCTCGCTAGTGGAAAAACTACGGGCGATCCGGTCATCTCGTAGTGCTTCTCCCGCACCATTGCCACAAAATAACTCACCCGCTTCTAATCAGAATTCTGCTTCCCCTGAACCGATAATTCCACCAAATTCTGTGGTTATACCAGCAGCACCACCGACACAATCCAAACAGTCAGATCCTTCTGCTGTAGTAGTACCAACATTAGAAAAGCAAAATTCACCAACTGATAATCAACCCCAGAGCAATCGCAAATTGCCAGAAAAGCTACAAGATGACATGAGCGATCAATGATAAAGGTTTGTCCCGTCTGACCCACCTTTAGCTTCTTGAGAAAATTATGAATTTTGTTAATCCGAAAAAGATTATTTTGAACTCCTAAGAACACCCCATTGCTGTTGTATATGGGTTGGGTTAGAGAAATTGAAGGGATTTTAATCGAGTTGCCCAAAAAAGGCTTTGTCCAGGTTGGTTTTCCAGCTTTCTGTGCAGTTTTATACCAAGGCCGAGGTCGAGGGTCAAAATTGGCTATAGTTTCTATCAATGCAGTCCGTTGACCTTTATTTATCATCAAGTTGGTAGATTTTGCGCTGAGGTAGATCCTTTTTGTTCCTAATCAAAGCCACGATGCCTGTATTCGGTAAATCTTCTACTTGTATACTCGTGCCGTCAGCCATCGCAATTTGCATAAATTCTACTATATCTTGGCTGACTAACCGCCAAAAAGGCCGTTCCAGTTTGGTGACATCGGTTAAATCAAGCTGTCCCTCTTGAGCAGCTGCGACGATCACTTGTCCAGTCACATAAGGTCTTTCCAAATAGTCCAGACTTGCAGGTTGAGGCGATCGCTCATCTCTTGACATAACTGACCAGAAACATCATTGACTGCCTTCTGCCCATTACGCAAGGAAATATACCCCGTTAGCCCAACGGCTGCAAAGATTTGCAGGACAAATGGAACAATCAAGAGCGATCGCAATGGCAAACGGTGAATCAAGTTACGAGCTATGATTTTTTTTTGAACAGGAAGACATAACTGCTGACTCCTATAAACTGGCAATGCTGAAGTGTGCTATCGCCCTTACAGGAAAATCCTTAAACGCTTAAGGATTTTCCTGATGGGGCTTTTCGGGATTACAGATTTATCTTATAAAAACTAGTCAAATTAATATTTTATCGAAACAAAATTCAGGAGTCAGGAGGCACAATAGGCTAAACATTAGCCCATTGTGACTTCTGAACTCTTCTTCAATATGTAATTTCTATTATAAAAATCACGAATAGATTTTGTTTTGTTGTTAGCTAAATTTCTGATTTACTTTTCTGTACAACAACTTCCCCTTTCTTATTAATTTTTACAGGATTTTTTGGAAAAGCTTGATTATTCAAAGAACGTATAAGTTTCACAGTCCGAAAATGTTGATCGATTTGAGGGATTCCTTGGCGATTCATCCGCACAGGGATAATTTTACTTGATATCAGATTTCCCATAGAGTTGAGTTTGACTTCTAAAATCATCGAGTCACCTGTCTGGGCATTTGTAGATAAAGTTCGATATCCTAAAAAATTCCCTAAAGAATAGGCAATGATTTTTCCTTTATAAATTTCCATTGCTCTCGGAACATGAGGCCCATGTCCTAGTACTAAATCTGCTCCCGCATCAATCATATTTCGAGCAAACTGGATTGAATTACCTCGGTTTTCTCCATAAAAAAACTCTGTCTGATTCTTAACATGTAGTGCCCCAGTCCCTTCGGCTCCAGCGTGCATCGATACTACTACAATCTTTGCTTTATTTTTTGCTTCTGCTATAAGTGCTTGGGCTGCTCCTAAATTATGGATGGAATTATACATTTCATAAGGAGAAAAACCCACCATTGCCATAGGGATATTGTTAGCTTTCAAATAGAGAATTTGATTTTTATGGCCTAATGTTGCAATGCCCACAGCCTCAAGATTTCTCTTTGTATCTTTGAACCCTACCGGGCCGAAATCCATTGCATGGTTATTTGCCATATTAAACACATTAAAACCAGCCTCAGCAAATAGCCGAGCATATCCAGGTGGAGAGCGAAAAGCAAAGACTTGTCCTCTACTAGTATCTTTAGTAGTGTAAGGATAATTAGTTAAGCTACTTTCAAAGTTACCAAATAAAATATCTGATCCTTGCAAGTGGGATCTCACTGATTTTGGTAATAATTGATCTCGAAATCGGGGTAATCTATAGTTAGGAAAATTAGTGCCTGGAATAATATCTCCAACCGCTTTGATAGTAATAATACCTGAAGAAATTTGCTGTTTTGGTGTTAATGATTTAGGTTCAGGAATAGCAAAGGGTAATGATACAGGTTCAGTAGGTGTCGTCGCAGCGTTTAATTGCTGTGATTGCCCAAGCCGAATAACGACTCCTACACTAATACCCAGATATAAACAGATACTGATAAAACTAAATGAAAACCCTTTCTCCAGGCTGAGATTTGCCATCTTTCACTCCTCACACGATGGCATTAGTTTATCCCAAAAATTTGTGTTGGCGCTGTATATTTTAGTGTTTTTGGACAATATTTGACTCAGCAGCCACGTAAGTATGAGATCGTTTCACTTGCAAATAATTATACGTGCAACTTTTCAAGCCAAACAGAATCTGTTTGTCCAGTTCTTGAGAAATATTTTTAAACGGAGAGGGGGGGATTCGAACCCCCGTTGGGTTTCCCCAAAACGCATTTCGAGTGCGTCACCATGAACCGCTCGGACACCTCTCCAGATATTTATTCACACATTAGAGTATCTATCATATATGCAAATGCCGTGAATTGAGGGAAACGTTAGCTCATTTCCTATACTACTATAACATTAGCGCTTTATCTGCGTAACAGAATGCTTCGGAAACACCAAAGGCTAATTACAGCGATTTTCAGGTAAATAGACCATAGGGTAGGGGCATAAGCCTGGATTTCTCACTTGTGAGAAATCAAGGAATGTGGGAGGTGTGGGAGGATAGGGAATAAATCTGACCCCGCACACTCCCCACACTCCTCTGCCTACAGTATCGTGAGAAATCCGGGATAAGGTCTTGCACCCCTACTACGACGGATGTGGTTCAAATACATGAAAACTGCTGTAAGGTTTGTAGACATCGAAATATCTTTGCTTTCTATACATCGAAGCAGGCATTTTTGTAACTAGCAACTTGAGTTATGTATATCTGTCTTATGTGGTGAGTCTTATACCTATCCTAAGTAGGGTTATCTATCTGGATTTGTTAGTTAAGTTGTATGAAGCACTGAAAGCAATTTTCTCAGTAAGTAACTGAGGAAATCGGAATAACTTAACTTAGTTGGAGTTTTTTATGACTTACACAGTTGATGAAGCAACAAGACCAGCTTTAGAAACTTTTCAACGCTTTGATGTAGATACTCAGCTAGCCTTACTTTGGTTTGGTTATCTCGATCTTAAAGAGCAGCTAAACCCAGCACCTCCTCTAAGTGTTGAAACACCTGCCAGAGCCGTGTTTGACAAATTCTTGGACTTGTCTAAAGAGCAGCAACTGCAAGCACAACGCGACATTATTAATGGTGCAGCTAACGATATTAGCCAAACCTATAATACTCTAAGTCCCAATGCTAAATTAGATGTTTGGTTCCTGCTGGCACAAGGAATGGAGGATGGAAGCATAATTCAAGTGCCCTCCGACTATCAACTTCCTGGTGAAACTGATGAATTTGTCGCATTGATCAAAAATCTAGAGTTTGAGCAGCGGATTAATTTCATGCTAAGTGCCGTGGAAGCGATGGGTTAGCTAAGTCTAAGAACTCTACTTTCTAAAATTGGGATAATTTAACATAGCAAATTAAGCTAGACTTTGCTCCTTTTGCTTTACTTTAATAGTCTTTGACTTAGAACTACCGCAGAGATGCTTATCTTTGTGGTAGTTTTGATGCAAGTTAATATAGCAATCCTATTTTAGTTGTGAAAAATGTAAATTAGTAAACGAACCGCATAGACGCGGAGCGGCTTCCCCTAGGGTAGGACGCAAAGAAGAAAGAGATAAACCTCATCTATGTTGAAACCTAGAGTTTTTTAAAAGATATATTTATGTAGGTTGGGTGGAGTGAAACGCAACCCAACATTACCACCAAATTTTATGTTGGGTTACGCGATCGCTGCACCCAACCTACAAAACTACGGTTCTCAAGGTAGACGAGGTTTATAAGGTGCTGTAAATCAAGATTTACAGCCACTAGCCATCTAAATTAAAGCTTTAATTTTGTTTTAACTACTGCCTCATCTCTAAAGCCTACTAACACTGCTGTTCCATCTTTAACGAAAAGTGGGCGTTTTAGCAGCATTGCATCGTTAGCAAATGCGTCAATCCACTGTTGATCAGTCCAAGTCTTCTTTTCATCTCCTAAAGCTCGATAAGACTGGCCGGAGGTATTCCGCATGGGAGCAGAACCCAAACACTTCATCCAGTTTTGGATCATTTCACTGTTGGGTGGAGTTTCTTTAGTATTTATGAATTCATATTTAATGCTATTGCTTTGGAGCCACATCAGAGCTTTTTTGCAAGTGCCGCAGTTGGGAATTCCGTAAACTTGAATGGACATAAAGTAGTTAAGCAATAATTACAATTTTTATACATAATATAATCGACGTAACCCTTATTCTCAGTTTTTTGAAAGTTTATATTTTACTTCTTGTGGGTGCAAAGAGTTTATGAGAGTTTTGAACAGCAAGCACTACCTAGCCACGAGAAAATATATTATGGTATATGCACAATCTGGAGTTTTAATAGCATTAATATCTCTGTATTCGTTAAGCACGTACAATTTAGGTCGGTTATTACCCACATTAGTCTGATTGTTATTAGTCAGAATGTAGTGGTGCAGTATATTGCACTCTTACAAAAGCTAAATACAGAGGTAAAATATGTTTCCTTTTTGGGGCAATCCTTGCTATGGAAGCGAACCTATTTCGCACAAAGCTAGCTTAGAGCGGAAATTAAAATTCTTGATTTGGATACGAGATGATTTAGAGTCCAAACTGGCTGGCATTAATGCTTCTATTGATACCATCCGGCAGCAAATAGAACGCTCAGACTCAGCTACTTAAACCTCGTCTATCTTGAGAACCGTGGTTTTGTAGGTTGGGTGTAGTGATCGCGTAACCCAACATAAAATTTGGTGGTAATGTTGGGTTGCGTTTCACTCCACCCAACCTACATAAATATATCTTTTTACAAAAAACCTCAAAAATAAAGCGATCACTAGAATGCCCTATCTCTTCACGGCAATGAATGTATAATTACAAATCCTGAAACGTAGATAATTATTTCTCCCCTTTCCCTGCCTCTTATGGTCATAATGAGGCTTGCACAAGTGTGATAATTGGTGAAAAAATTGATCCGCGAGAGCCTAATCAGGTATTCTCGTTTGCAAGGGACGCACGAGGAAAGCAGTGAAAGTTTTAGTTGTAGGTAATGGAGGGCGCGAACACGCTCTGGCATGGAAACTGTTGCAATCTAAGCAAATTGAGCAAGTTGTCTGTGTACCAGGGAATGGGGGAACAGCAAGTATGGAACGTTGCCAGAACTTGCCCCTAGGAATAGATGATTTTGAAGGCATCAGCCGATATGCTCTAGAACATGACATAAATTTAGTAGTAGTTGGGCCAGAAGTACCTCTATCTCAGGGAATCACAGATTACCTTCAAGATAAAGGGTTGATGGTATTTGGCCCAATCAGAGCGGGAGCGCAAATTGAAGCGAGTAAAGCTTGGGCAAAAGCTCTGATGCAAGAAGCAGGGATTCCGACGGCGCGAAGTGCGGTATTTACGGAGGCAGGGGTAGCAAAATCTTATGTCAAGTCTCAGGGAGCGCCAATTGTCGTTAAAGCTGATGGCTTGGCAGCGGGTAAGGGTGTGATAGTAGCTGAAACAGTTGCACAGGCAGAAAGTGCTATTGATGCGATTTTTCAGGGACAATTTGGTAGTGCTGGTGAATTTGTCGTCATTGAAGAATGTTTAATTGGGCAAGAGGTATCAGTTTTAGCATTAACCGATGGGTTAACGATTCGTCCCTTGCTGCCCGCTCAAGACCATAAGCGAATTGGTGAGGGCGATACAGGCGAGAATACTGGTGGTATGGGAGCATATAGCCCAGCACCCATTGCGACACCAGAGTTGATGGCACGGATTCAAACAGAAGTCTTAGAAAGAGCGATCGCAACCTTACGAGCTAAAGGCATTGATTACCGGGGTGTGCTGTATGCTGGCTTAATGATTGCACCCGATGGCGACTTGAAGGTTTTGGAATTTAACTGTCGCTTTGGCGATCCAGAAACCCAAGTGATTTTGCCATTATTAGAAACACCCCTAGAAGAGTTACTTCTAGCCTGTGTACAACAGAGGTTAAGTGAATTACCTCCCATTGCTTGGAAAAAAGGAACATCTGCCACTGTTGTTGCCGCTTCAGGTGGTTATCCCGGAGAATATGAGAAAGGTAAGGTTATTACTGGTATTGGCAACGCAGAGGTAACAGGAGCAACTGTATTTCATGCAGGTACAAAATTAAACCAGCAACAAGAAGTTGTGACAGATGGGGGTCGAGTATTAAATGTGACTGGAATCGGAGAAAATTTTGAGCAAGCGATCGCCCAAGCCTACGCAGGGATCAAATATATTCAGTTTGAGGGCATATATTACCGGAGAGATATTGGTCATAAAGTGGTGAGTGCGAAGTAGGAAAACGAACGCTATAGTAAGCGATCGCATTGAACATATATTAGGACTTACACAAAGCTAGATGCTGTAGGGGCAATTCATGAATTGCCCCTATTGGCTATTTATTATTTGCGTAAGTCCTGGAAAGATAGGATTTTACACTGCCTGTGCCACACCCTGACAAATAGTCTAATGAGGCTATTGCTGCTCGGTCGAAGGCGTGACATCGGCGAATGGAGAAACTG
>NZ_JACKZS010000066.1 GCF_014222285.1 Nostoc sp. UCD121 | reverse complement strand
TTAAGGGAGAAGTCGGATTTTCTTGGCTCTGTTCAATATAACAGAATGTAACAATACTATCTTTGGCAACTTGGTATTATAGCAGTTCTCAAACCTTATGAGGTAAGAACCTCAACCCCCTCACCGCGTAAGCGGTAAAGGGGCTATGATCTACCTTATGTGAAAAACGCTATATGAGGCTATCAACGACAACATTGATTTGGTTGATAAATATTTCTACCTCAGAACCTCTGCTAGGGTGCTAATCAAGTAGAAGTAGTTGACAAAACGCATAGTTTTTGAAGAGGCTATGCCAGCACCTACGCTTGCCCCTAAATTGGGGGTTTTCCTTAGCTATAATTTGGCATACTTCACCAGTTTGGTAAAGATATTTGATACTTTCGTTCGCTCCATTATTTACTGCACTACATCTTTGACGATTCTAGCAGTCAACAAATGCTGTGATGAAGTTACAGAGGTGTCCCAGAAGGCTGTTGCACTATATTGTTAACAGTTTTTGGTTCTACAAAAGCTTCTCGACCTGTAATCAATCTAGAGCGACGATTACGAGTGATATAATTCCACGCCCACTGAAATACTACTAGTAATTTAGTGTCAAACTCGATTAAGAAGTAGATGTGAACTAATAGCCAAAATGCCCAAGCAATGAAACCTGTGAGTTTGATTAAGCTTAAATCTACAACAGCTAAATTTTGCCCAATCATCGCCAAACTACCCACATCGTTGTAATGAAATTGTGGCAAAGTCTTACCTTGAAGCCGTCGTCGAATTAGTTTACCTACATACTCTCCTTGTTGTTTAGCTACGGGTGCAACACCAGGTAAAGGTTTAGCATCTTGATGGGAGAAGTTGGCTAAATCTCCAATTACGAAAATGTTGTCATAACCCTCAATAGACAAGTCAGGTTCTACAATTACACGCCCAGAGTAATCGCGCTCTACACCTGTAGTTTCTGCTAAGACTTTCCCCATTGGGGAACCTTGAACACCTGCTGCCCACAAGATAGTTTTTGAGGCAATTTCTGTAAATTCATTGTCTTGCTTGAAAGTAACAATATCACCTTCAATATTTGTCACCCTGGTGTGAGTGTGGAGTTCTACACCCAACTTTTGCAAAGATACTGCTGCTGATGCCGATAACTCTGGCACCATGTGTGGGAGGATGCGAGGGCCCCCTTGTAATAATAAAATTTTCGTTTCTGAAGTGTCGATGCTGCGGAAATCTTCTTTGAGAGTTTTGTATGCCAATTCTGCGATCGCACCTGCTAACTCTACACCAGTTGGGCCACCCCCCACAATCACAAAACTCAACCAAGCACGACGTTTTTCGGGATCAGTTTCTTTTTCTGCGGCTTCAAATGCGCCAAATATCCGGCGACGCATTTCTATCGCATCTTCCACAGTTTTCAAGCCAGGAGCAACTTCTTCCCAATGATCCTTACCAAAATAGGAATGGTTAGCACCTGTGGCGATAATTAATGTGTCATAAGGTACTACTTCATCACCCAAAAAAACTTGTTGCGCTTTTGGATCAATATCATTTACTTCTCCCAACAACACCTTTGTATTCTTGCTTTTGCTGAATACAGATCGCAATGGTGCGGAAATATCAGAAGGTGATAGCGTACCTGTGGCAACTTGATATAAAAGCGGCTGAAATAGGTGAAAGTTTCGTTTATCAATGAGAGTAACATTTACATTCGCTGCATTCAGACCCTTTGCTGCATACAGTCCACCAAAGCCACCACCAACAATGACAACCCGATGTGGTGCATTCTTTTCAAGTGAGACTTCCATACGAGATATTTCCTTGTGTTAAGAACTTGTAACTATTCTTAACAAAGATGTAACAGCATTATGATAGTGGTTGCTGTTTATTTAGAACAATTGAAAAAATACTAAAAGTATCCAAAGTTAGTATTCACTACTTTTATTGGATTGCCTCTCTAGATATTCCTCTTGTGTCACTTTTCCAGATAAAAAGATGAAGTTCTTGCTACACAAGAGTTTCATGATTAAGCGACGATGATATTTATCATACTAGAAAATAAAGCCACAAACCCAACCCTAGTCTAAGGTTTAAACATTGTTTTTGATTCTTGTGTTCAGAGAGTGACCGAAGAGGTTGGGGGGAAGGGGAGCAGGGAGCAGGGAGCAGGGAACAGGGAGCAGGGAGCAGGGAACAGGGAGCAGGGGGGCAGAGGAGCAGAGAGCAGGGGACAAGGGGACAAAGGGACAAAGGGACAAAGGGACAAGAGGTGAGAACTTGAAACAAGTCTTTCCCCTTGTCCCCTTGTCCTCTTCCCAATTCCCAATTCCCAATCCCCAATCAATATCCGGCTTTCTTATCTACGACATTCCGCAAGGGTTGACCAGTTTGATAGCGTTTAAGATTGTCGATAAACAGTTGTGCTATGCGCTCTCTCAGTCGTGGTGACAGGGCTGAACAATGGGGGGTGATAAAGGCGTTCGGCAACGACCACAAAGGACTTTCCGGTGGCAGAGGTTCTGTAGCCACTGTATCTAATCCAGCGCCTGCAATCCATCCCTCACTTAGTGCGGTGAATAATGCTGTTTCATCAACGATCGCACCACGAGCAATATTAATTAAGTAAGCAGACTGACGCATAGAGCGCAAGGCGGCTTCATCGATCAAGCCTTTCGTTTCTGGCGTTAGTGGCGTGGCAATTACTACATAGTCGGCTGCGGGTAGGAGCGATCGCCATTCATCAGTACCAACAATCTTGTCAAAATTCGGTAGAGGTTCGGGATGGCGGCGGCTCCCCCAAACTTTAACACCAAAGGCTTTAGCACGAGATGCGATCGCTTGACCTATATTCCCAGTGCCGAGAATTAATAAAGTCGCGTCTGCTAACTCTTCGAGAAACACTCCTCTTACCCAGGTGTGTTCATCTTGCAAAGTTTGCAATTTTCGCAGATTCTTGGCGTGATAAAGCATGAATGCCAGTACAAATTCCGAAATTGGAATTGGGTGAACCCCTGCCCCATTAGTCAGGATAATATCCTTTTGCAAAAAATTTGGCGTAAGGATGTGATTTACGCCAGCACTCGGTGACTGTTGCCAACGCAGCTTGGGCGCTGCTGTCAGCACTTTGTCAAGAGTAGAACTTTTCAGGTAAAATCCGTTCACATAAACTTCTGCATCACTGGCATCACCATCAAGATTACCTTCACTATCCACCTCCACAACATCTATATCAGATGGTAGGTGTGGCTCAATATCAGCAATGAGATGATCGGGTAAAATCAGTTTCACCATTTGCTACTCTCCAATTTGATTTGAAATTTTCAAAAGGACTGGATATTAGGGCACAGAGGCAGAAGACTAACAATTAATATAGGACTAGTATTTGATTTTTGAAAAGATACGTAGGGTGTGTTAGCGACAGCATAACGCACAATCATCAAGGGTTTGGTGCGTTACGAACTGCGTTCTAACACACCCTACAATACCTAATTTTGTTCAAAAATCAAATATAATTTCTATAGTATTGATGCACAATTAATTATTTTTTAGGATTTACGTAAAACTAAACGCTGTAGGGGCAATTCATTAATTTCCCCTACAGCGTTTAGTTTTTAAAATCATTCATATTTAGTCTTTTCTATCAATGTGTAAGCTTTAATATTATTATATTTAATAACCTCTTTAAACACTAGACTATACTCAGCTATAGCAATTCTAAATAGCCCCAAAAAATCCCTCTTTATTTTCTCTGTGTTCTCTGCGTCTCTGCGGTTCGTTAAAAAATTCTTTTTCACAACCCCGATAAAATTGCTATATTAATAATCTTGATTCTCGAAGTAGCCTATTTTTACCACAGCTACCTCAAGCATTACATTAATCAACTAACGAAAGCTAAATCTCAACTACTTAACTGCAATAATTGGTTATTTGACTTAGTACTTTCATTGCTCATTACTCGCTGGAGAACTGCTTCTCTAATATTGATAAACACTTCGCTACTTCTATCTCGTGGGCGTGAAAGTTTTACAGGTAGATCGAGAGAAATACGTCCTTCATCAATTACTATCACTCGGTCTGCCAACGCCACTGCTTCTTCTACATCGTGAGTCACCAAAAATGCAGTAAATCTCCGCTCTTGCCATAAGTTCTCAATCAAACCCTGCATCTCTTGACGGGTTAGAGCATCCAATGCTCCTAAGGGTTCATCTAACAATAACAAACGCGGCTGGCTAACTAATGCCCTTGCCAATGACACCCGTTGCCGTTGTCCACCAGATAAGACATAAGGCCACTCATCAGCCCGATCTTTGAGTCCGACTTTATCGAGTACCCACAAAGCTTTTTCACGCCAATTACCTTCCAAGCCTAACCCCACATTCTGAACAACGCGCTTCCAAGGAAGTAAACGGGGGTCTTGAAACATCACTGTTACAGAGCGGCTGAGTCTACGCAGTGGTTCTCCATCCAGTAGTATTCCGCCTGAAGTTGCTTTATCTAATCCTGAGACCAGACGCAATAAGGTACTTTTACCACAACCACTACGTCCAACGATAGCGACAAATTCACCTGCTTCAACTTCTAAATTTAGCGAGTTTAAAACAGTTTTCTGACCGAAAGCTTTCGTCAAATCCAAAATACTTAGTTGCGTACCTTGTACATTAGAACTCACTTGCAAAACCTCATTTTTTCAGAATAATTGAAATTGAATTGTTGGCTGAGATATTGAATTTGAAAATTACACTCAAAATCAAGGACTTTTAAGCTTTGATATTGGTAAGTCTGCCATTTATGACCTTTGATAGTTAGGATTCCAAGCCAAGAATTTGGTTTCTAATCCTCTGGCAACAGCATCTGCTAATTTACCCAGCAGTGCATAGATAACAATACTCAAAACCACAACATCAGTTTGCATAAATTCACGGGCATTCATTGCCATATAACCAAGTCCAGAATCTGCTGCGATCGTTTCTGCCACAATTAATGTCAGCCACATAATCCCCAAAGAAAAACGAACACCGACGAGAATTGAAGATAAGGCTCCTGGAAAAATAATTTGCCACAGAAGTTGTGGTGTTTTTAATCCATAAACTTTTCCCATTTCAATCAATCCAGGATCTACGCTACGGATACCATGAAATGTATTAAGATATAACGGGAAAAATACCCCCATAGATACTAAAAACAATCTAGCTTGATCGCCGATACCAAACCAGAGAATTACCAGGGGAATTAATGCCAAATTAGGGATAGTACGGAGCATTTGCAAAGAACTATCCAATAACTTTTCTGCTATACGGGAAAAGCCATTGAGCAATCCCAAAGCGAACCCAATACTACCACCAACTATAAAACCAGATATTGCTCGTCCAGCGCTTATTCCTATATGCTGAAAAAGCTCTCCGGTGGAGGCTAGTCTAATGGCTGTAGCGATTACGCCGCTAGGGGCAGGTAAAATTCTGGTTGAAAGTAAACCAGTTCTAGAAGCAAATTCCCAAAGTACTAGGACTAGAACGGGTACAATCCAGGGAACTATTTTATCGATTTGCGGGTTTTCTAACACCTCGCTTAGGGATATATTATTGTTTCTTTTGGTGTGTTTAAGGGTAATAGTCATGGGATTTTAGATTTTAGATTTCCGCAAAGATGAATCTAGAAGCATCGTCAACATAATTTGTAATTTGCTCTTTAATTACGAATTATTCATGAAGCACTCGTTAGTTGTTTAGCAAATTTTTCACTGCTAACTATTTCGCTAACAGTACTCAAGACTGGTGGCGTTAGCGGTGCAGTTTCTTTCTGCAAAGGTAAACGTGGAAATAATAATTCAGCTGTACGATATGCCTCTTCTAAATGTGGATATCCAGAGAACACAAAGGTTTCTATGCCCAAATCTTGATATTCCAGCATCCTAGCCGCCACAGTATCGGGATCTCCAACTAGGGCTGTACCAGCACCACCCCGCACTAATCCAATTCCTGTCCACAGGTTGGGGCTAATCTCTAGGGTTTCTCGACTACCACTATGTAGTTGACTCATCCGTCGCTGTCCTTCAGAATCAGAACTAGCTAGGTGTTGTTGAGCTTTTGCGATCGCATCCTCATCAACATACTTAATTAGCTCATTGGCAGCATCCCAAGCCGCAGACTCGGTTTCTCGCACAATTACATGCAAGCGAATCCCAAAACTGACTGTTCTACCTTGTTCAGCCGCCAGTCGTTTAACATCAGCAATCTTTTGAGCAACTTGCTGTGGAGGTTCGCCCCAAGTTAGATAAACATCTATATGTTTAGCAGCAACGCGCTTTGCAGCCGCAGATGAGCCACCAAACCACAATGGTGGATAGGGTTTTTGGACTGGTGGGAATAGAAGTTTACCACCTTTGATATCCAGGTAGTTTCCTTTAAAATCGACTGTTTCCCCACTGACAATACCCCGCCAAACGGTAAGAAATTCATCGGTTAAATCATAGCGATCGTCATGACTAAGATGCAAGCCATCCCCAGCGAGTTGCACCGGATCTCCACCTGTCACCACATTAATTAACAATCTTCCTTTAGAAATCCGATCAAATGTTGCTGCCATTCGTGCAGCAGCACCTGGAGAAGTGATTCCTGGACGAATTGCCACGAGAAATTTCATCTGCTTGGTGACAGATATAAAAGCGGCGGCAGTTATCCAAGCATCTTCACAAGAACTCCCAGTAGGTAACAATGCACCCGTGTAGCCTAAATTATCCACAGCTTGAGCAATTTGCTGCAAATAATCAGGTGTGGCAACACGAGAGCCAATATCTGTACCTAAATAGCGTCCGTCATGAGATCCAGTAGGAATAAACCAGAGAATTTGCATGTTTGTCAGAGTAGAAGGGCAACTTATACGGCAGATCGATCGAATTACCGTAGTTTATAGTCAGCATTTTACAGGAAATTATTTAAAAAGCCAGTATAGATTAACGATTTATAAAAAATAATTGCCCACAAAATTTGCTCTTTCGTGGATAATCTTGATAATCATGACACTTTTGTTGCAACGATGGCTGTCGTCGAGAATACAAGTTTTATCTAGAAGCTTGATATTTATTGTAGAACGACCTTCATTCTCAAAGTCTTCTCCACAATGTTACCGGGAAGTTTGTGACCTAGCAGTAGAGCCTAAATACACAGATCATATCCAAACGCGAATGTTTAAGGGAAAAATCTGGCATCAATATCATGTATTAATAGATACAAGTGCAAAAAGTCATCAGCTTAAAAATAGGTGTTTTAGTTTATCGAAAACAATCAAACATTTGATTAGGGACTTCCAGTTAAAAAAAGATTCCATCCCTGCGAGACGCTTACGCGAACGCGGAGCATCCCGCAAGGTACGTAGGGGCGCAAGGACTTGCGCCCCTAAAAATCTAGAAATAATTTGGAGCTCATTGAGATTAGAATTGAATAGATTAATTTTATTGGATGTACTAATTATTGTTGCTTTTGCTTTGTGTTTAATGTTCAGGCTCGATGCAATACTAATGTTTCCTTTGATTCCTGCCTGTCTTCTTTTAGAAAATTATGCTTTTAAAAAGACTGTTTCTTCTTCAATGTTATATAGCTTTTTTACAATAATTATTTTTAAAGCGATGCAATCTCAACTTCCAAAAATTCCTGGTATCGAAAGTGATGGAATAATTGCTCAACTTTTATTATGGAATAATCCTGCTAGATACGTTGATAAATTTCTTTATGGGAACCTAATTTTTATTTTCGGTTTGAATCCTTTACTCTGTTTGATATACAAAATTAAGAGATTCTTAGGAGAATCAGACGAATATAATCAAGTTTATATTGTCTTAAATATAATAGATAGATATACTAATAAGATTGATGTGGAAGCATCTCCCTTGTGTAATAAGTTTGAGGTTTTAAAACTGTAATTAATTTACTCTGCTTTCCAAAAACAGAATTTTTAAAACTAATGAAAAATGAAAGGACAAATGGAGAAAATTGAGGTTAAAAATAATAGGAGCTAAGTTATAGTGTGGAACTTGAAAACTGGTATTTTGCTACTCACACTGAGTTGCATAATTGCAACTGGTATAGGAGTATATCTGATTGGCGGTATAGAACCAGCACAAATTCGGGCTTTGCTGAAATCTTCTGGTGTCTGGGCACCTATTATTTATATTACTTTGTATGTTGTGGCAACTATGTTAGTTCTGCCCTCAACAGTGTTGAATTTGACTGGAGGTGCAATTTTTGGTCCTTGGCTGGGTACTTTCTGGACTAGTATTGGAGCAATAATTGCGGCAATAATTGCTTTCGTTTTTACTAGAACCATTGGACGGCAAACAGTTGCAAAACGACTAGCAGGACGCTGGCAAGCTATGGATGCGGAGGTACGGCGTGGAGGGCTTTTTTATATGTTTGCCATCCGACTAGTACCAATCATGCCTTATGGTCTAGTAAACTTTGTTGCTGGACTGACTTCGATCAGCTTTAAAGATTATGTTATAGGCACAACACTTGGTACTGTTCCTAGTGTTTTACCCTTTGTATTACTAGGTAGTTCTGGCTTGAAAGCAGTCAAAACAGGTGATTTTTTGCCGCTAGTACTCGCTTTAGGCTTAACTGGAATGCTGGTAGCAGGGTCTACTTGGTATCGCCATCGCCGGAGTTTTCCCAAAAAAGCTGTAGAAAGTCTTAAAGAATCAAATTCTTCAAATGATACTAACCCGGAGAATAAATAAACTCTAACAATCTGACTTGAGTATTGCTAAGTATACTGAGGATAAAATCTTGATGATTACAAGCAATCTTTCAGCTTGGCTGTGTAAAAATTAAACAATATTTTTAGATGCTACCAAAATATTCATTTATTGTTCCAATTTATAACGAAGAAGAAATTATTCCTGAACTTTACCGCAGACTAAGTGCAGTAATGAATCGGATGGATGGTCTTGTCGAATTAATTTTAATCAATGATGGCAGCCGCGATCGCTCCTTACAATTAATACGAGAACTCCATCAAAAAGACCCGCGCATTTGTTATCTCAGCTTTGCTCGTAACTTTGGTCATCAAATTGCTGTTACTGCCGGTCTTAATTTTGTTCGCGGTCAAGTTATTATCATCCTTGATGCTGACTTACAAGATCCGCCAGAACTAATCCCCGACATGGTTGAAAAATGGCGACAGGGCTATCAAGTCGTTTACGCTCAACGCACTCAACGCCTCAAGGAAGGATGGTTTAAGCGTTTTACTGCCTACTCCTTTTATCGCATCCTCAAGAAGCTTGCAGATGTAGATATTCCTACTGATACTGGTGATTTTTGTTTAATGGATCGGCAAATCGTAGATATTCTCAATTCTATGCCAGAACGTAACCGCTACATTCGTGGTTTGCGTTCTTGGGTTGGCTTTCAGCAAACAGCAATTCGGTTCGAGCGCGATCCCCGCTTTGCTGGGGAAGTTAAATACACTTTCAGCAAATCTTTGGCCCTTGCTATTAATGGTTTAGTATCCTTTTCAATAGTGCCACTGCGGTTATCAACCTACTTAGGCTTATTAGCGGCGGCGGCGGCCATCTTCATGGCTTTCTTAATCTTGTATTGGCGGCTTTTTCTTCCCCATTCGCCTTTAACTGGGTTCACGATTATTTTGATGGCAATTTTCTTTCTCGGATCTGTGCAGTTAGTTAGTGTTGGCATTTTAGGCGAATATATAGGGCGCATCTATGAAGAAGTTAAAGCTAGACCCCTCTACACTTTGGCAGAGGTAGCTGGTTTTCATCACAAGTCATCCAACTCAACAAGCAATTCTGACAAACTAGATAATTTAGAAGATCCTACTATTCAAAATCTAGATAGGTAGTCAATACTTCTCGGTTCAGGGAAAAACGAGAAGGGAAAGAAAAAACCTTTAACCTTTACCCTTTATCCCAAACCCGATTGCGAGTTAAAAATGCTCAACCGAGAAGTATTGGATAGGTAGCCATAATTCGCCTGTGTAGCCCAAATTATCTACAGCTTGGGCAATTTGCTGTTTTTATTCGTTTTTACCGACTGACTATTTGCCGCGATGAGGCGATCGCAGTTGCTAGGGTTGACTTAGCCAAGAATTTTGACATATTTTCGCCTCTTGTAAATTTACTAGGTCTTGCATTGTACCAAGGTCTATGCAAAGATAATTCTACAAAAGTACGGTAAGTCGATAGAACTATCGTATTTGAATAACAATTGATGCTGTCAAAATATAACTGATTACAAATTAGTGTTTTCAATTAATGTTACTTGGCAAATAATCACTTGCATCCAAATCAAGTTTTCGTCAATGCCAGTAGCCATTGAAGAATTTTATACAGCACAACCTCAGAAAAAGGCTTTAGGATGTCTCAGAAGTATCAGTTCATATAGTGTGTGGTTGAGTTTCCTTTAAAAAGAGAGAAGTTTTTGCTAAGACAGCTATTGTCTGATCCAAGGCGTTTTTATAATTCTTTAAAACGTCAAAATTACTAGTTTAGTGCAAATCTTGAATGATACATCCAACTGTTTAGTAGTGATTTCGATATTTGTCAGAGATTTGTACTTTTTTTTCTAGTAAAATCTTTACCTCATCAATGTTTCAACCATCTTCTACAAACATTAGAGTAAAGATTTATCTTGGCTTATCTGTCTAATCGAGAGCTAGTTTATTCATCTTTAAGGTTGAGGAGTTAGGGATTCATGTCAAATTTTCGCTGGAATTTTAGATCCATAGTATTCCTGCTTTTGTTGCTAGATATTCTAGCTATCCTGGTTTTTTATCCAGCCAAAAGCCAGGCTGAACTACCGAAATCTGATGTATCTACTACTGAAGTAGAAGAGAGCAAAGTTCCAGAAGCAGTTATCAATCAAACAGTAGACACTTCAATTCCACCGCTAACTAGTAAAAAGGCTACCAGCCCAGAACGAGTCACACCTGTCTCGCAATTGTTGGAAGTTGCACCACCGACTAATAAAAAAGCTCCAAATAATGCAGCAGGACAAGTAACATCCGTCTCGCAGTTGTCAGATGTTTTGCCGACAGATTGGGCATTTCAAGCATTACAGTCTTTGGTAGAGCGCTACGGTGTAATTGCTGGATATACAGATGACACATTTAAAGGAAATCGTGCCCTAACACGGTATGAATTTGCTGCTGGGTTGAATGCTGCTTTAGAGCGCCTCAATGAATTAATAGCGACTTCAACGGCAGATTTGGTCAAACGAGAAGACTTGGATGCCATCAAAAAACTACAAGAACAATTTTCTCCAGAACTTGCTCAATTTCGGGGACGCTTAGATAATTTGGAAACGCGGACTGCGAAGTTAGAGGCAAATCAGTTTACAACCACAACTAAACTTATAGGTCGAGCGCAGATTGTTCTTGGCTCGGTTCTGGCTGGCAATAATGTTGTTACCAAAAGACCCGCACCTCGCAATGTCACACTTCAAGGTTCAACGAGTTTACGGTTAAACACCAGTTTTAACGGTAGAGATTCACTAAGCTTATCGCTCTCAGGTGGAAATATTGAATCATTAGGACAAACAAGAGCCGGATTATTAGGAACTTTTGAGGGAAGAACTGCTGATAACTCCAGTATTACCTTTGCACGTAATCAGATTCTCCTCGGTGGTGTGCGTTATCGGTTTCTACCTAATCCAGATACCCAAGTTAACATTTATGCACTATCTGATGGAGCTAGTGAGATAGGTCTTTCTGGCCCTATCAATCCATATTTTGAATCGTCTTCTGCAACCGGCGCTAATGGAATTTCACGATTTTCACGACGGTCTTTAGTCTATAACTATGGAGATAGCGGGCCTGGAATTGCCATACTCCAAAAATTAGGCAAACAGGTTCAAGTGGGGATAGCGTACAGCGCACCAAACGGCGGTAATCCCACAGCTAATAATGGCTTATTTACAGGCAGGTATTTAGCTCTGGCACAGATAATCTACTACTCCTCTAATCGGAATTTTCGGGTGGCGGCAACTTACGTCAATACTTATAGTCCAGCAAATACCCAAGGTCTAAGCGGAACAAACTTCGGCCCAGCAGTTGGTAGTAACCTGGTAAATAGCACCGTATCTGGAGCGGGAACTGTAGCCAATCTTTATGGACTACAGGCGTTCTATCAAGTTAATTCCAAGTTGGCAATTAATGGGTGGATAAGTTATGGAGCGCACCGCTATTTGGGGCGCGGTGATGGTAGTGCAATGGATTGGGCCGTAGGACTAGCATTCCCGGATCTTTTTAGTGAGGGTGCTTTAGGGGGGATTTTAGTTGGTATGGAGCCGAAACTTACTAGGCTCAGTCAGAGTGTAAATTTGGGAGCAGGTGCTGGACAAGCAGACAAAGATACCTCCCTACACGTTGAGGCATTTTACCAATATAAAATCGGAGATAATATTGAGGTGACACCGGGTTTGATCTGGATTACTGCACCGGATTCTGATGCCAGCAATCCTGATAGTTTATTTGCTTGGATTCGTACTGTCTTTAGGTTTTAATCGGGAAAACTAAAGATATAGGTTTTCTTGTAATGTAGAAATTTGACCGAAGAGGTTGGGGGCAGAGAGCAGGGGGTAGGGAGAGCAACGCGAAAAAGTGAGATCATCGTGAAGTGAGCAGGGGAAGTAAAGAGAACTTTTTAGTACTTTTACTACCGCAATACCTCCGAATACACTTGTTTCTTTGTCTCCCCCTGCCTCCCCTGCCTCCCTTGCCCATTTTCTTTCTCGGATCTGTGCAGTTAGTTAGTGTTGGCATTTTAGCCTTGATTTCTCACTTGTGAGAAATCAAGGAGTGTGGGAGGTTGGAGAAGAAATCTGACCCCGCACACTCCCCACACTCCTCTGCCTACAGTATGGTGAGAAATCCGGGTTAGGCAAATATATAGGGCGCATCTATGAAGAAGTTAAAGCTAGACCCCTTTATACTTTGGCAGAGGTAGGTGGCTTCTATTCCAAATCTCCCAATTCAACACATAATGCTGACAAACTAGTTGAGCCTCCCCACCTTAAAAGAGATGAGGATTCTTAAGACATTTCTATCGCTTGCGGCCTTGCTATCCTCCGTTGTACAGAATTCATTATTAATTCTGTTAGCGGATAGCTAGGGTTTAGTCCGTCCTGACACCTAAATTCTGTTTTGATAAATTTACATTTGAATTTGTTAAAATGCTTGCTTTTTATCTCAAACTGTGAAAAGCTTTGTTGTATAAATAAACTACGGTTCACCGATCGATTTAAAGGATTTTTTAATAGCCTGGCTGAATGAGCCATAAATAGAGGCTAATGAGAAGTCCTCAAGTAAATGGGCAAACAGATTTCTGAATATGCAGCATCTATGGGGTGAAGACTTGATGCTTAAGACTTTATCGATGGAGGGAAATGCTAGATGCTGAAGACGTTAACAACCGATTTTGAACTCGACTTAGAAGCAGATGTGCTTGTGATTGGAGGTGGCCCGGCTGGAACTTGGGCGGCTTGGAGTGCAGCATCAAGTGGAGCTAGAGTTGTCCTGGTAGACAAAGGATATTGTGGTACGACTGGATGCGCTGCTGCGTCTGGAAATGGTGTGTGGTATGTGCCGCCTGACCCAGAAGCACGAGAAACTGCAAAGACGAGTCGAGAATCGTTGGGTGGGTTTTTGTCCGATCGCAACTGGATGGATCGGGTACTGAATCAGACATATCTAAACGTCAATCAGTTAGCAGAGTGGGGTTATCCCTTCCCTACCGACGATGAAGGCAAACCCTATCGGCGATCGCTGCAAGGGCCGGAGTATATGCGGCTGATGCGGCGGCAAATTCAACGGGCAGGAGTCAAGATTTTAGACAACAGTCCCGCCTTAGAACTACTGGTAGATGACGATGGTGCTGTTGCTGGTGCAACAGGTGTGAACCGTCAAACAGGTGAGAAATGGCTAGTGCGATCGCAGTCCACAATTATCGCAACTGGTGGCTGTGCGTTTCTCAGTAAAGCGTTAGGATGCAACGTCCTGACGGGGGATGGTTATTTAATGGCTGCTGAAGCAGGTGCTGAGATGTCGGGTATGGAATTTTCCAATGCCTATGGCATCTCCCCCGCTTTTTCTTCAGTTACCAAAACCCTGTTCTATAATTGGGCAACTTTCACCTACGAAGACGGGACTGTGATTCCGGGGGCAAGTTCTCATAGACGTTCAATAATTGCCCAGACATTGCTACAACAGCCAGTTTACGCCATCATAGACAAAGCGGCTGAATCGATGCGGGCATCTATGCGTTTAGCACAGCCTAACTTCTTTTTACCCTTTGACCGTGCAGGTATTGATCCATTTACTCAACGTTTTCCTGTGACTCTGCGCCTAGAGGGAACAGTGCGCGGTACGGGAGGAATTCGGATTGTCGATGAGAGTTGTAGCAGTTCTGTACGGGGACTCTATGCGGCTGGGGATGCGGCTACACGGGAACTGATTTGTGGCGGATTTACTGGCGGTGGTAGCCACAATGCTGCTTGGGCAATATCTTCTGGCTATTGGTCGGGGAAATCGGCTGCTGAATATAGCCGTAGTTTGGGAGAATACAAAACTCAACGCCAAGTTAAGGGTGTTGGAGAGGTAGGATTACAGATTGGAAGCGATCGCTCTCAAACCTTAGCAACTGATGAAGTTATTCAAGCAGTCCAAGCTGAAGTATTCCCTTACGAAAAGAACTATTTCCGTACAGAACAAGGCTTAACCGAGTCTTTGGGTAAGCTAAATCATCTTTGGCAAGAACTCCGCAGTAGTCAGGTAACATCAGATAAAGAGCTAATCCGGGCGCGAGAAGCTACGGCAATGGTAGCCACAGCACGATGGATGTACAGCAGTGCCATTGAACGTAAAGAAACTCGTGGTATGCACAAACATCAAGACTATCCAGAGCAAGATGCTAACCAACAACATCACCTAATTAGTGGCGGATTAGATCAAGTCTGGGTGAAGAGTCAGCCTTTACATAGTACAGAAAAACCTTCATCTAAAATAGGAGCCTTAGTGTGATTGAGTTGGTCAGCGAATCGCGGTGCATAAAATGTAATATCTGCGTGAACATTTGTCCAACTAACGTGTTTGACCGTGTACCTGATGCGCCGCCAACTATTGCTCGACAGAGTGACTGCCAAACCTGTTATATGTGCGAATTGTATTGTCCAGTTGATGCTCTTTATGTAGCACCAGAAAGCGATGTGACGACTTCAGTCAATGAGGCAGAATTGGCAGAAGTTGGGCTACTGGGTAGTTACCGGGAAAACATTGGTTGGGGACATAAACGCACTTCAACAGCAAAAGCCGATCAAACATTCCAAATTCTGAAGCAGATGAAATAGTACGGCGGAGAAAAGAGTCATGCTGGTATTAAAGAAGGCAGGAGGCAAGAAGCAGGAAGCAGAACGTAGTCCTAGAAAAGTTAGGAATTTTGAGTCTTGTGACTGTTTTCAAACTCGAAGATCCCCCATAACCCCCCTTAAAAAGGGGGGAAAAGAAATTCTTAAAGCCCCCCTTTTTAAGGGGGGTTGGGGGGATCTTCAAAGACTAGGTTGCTTAATGAGAGGTTTGAAAACACGCCCTAGATACCTTATGTCTAGTACGAGATTATCAACTTCAATAGCTTGTGTCCTACTGCTACTAACTACAGCATGTAGCCAAGGTGAAACTAAATCTGCTCAATCCATTGAGGCTGTTAATGTTAATAACGCTGTTGCTTCATCTAACAACATTTCTACCCTACGAATAGGTTATGTAGGTAGTTCAGAACCTACAGGATCGCTTGGTTGGGCAAAGAAAAAGGGAATATTAGAGCGTGAGCTACAAAAAGCGGGATTTAAAAACATTACTTTTGCGCGATTTCCTAACGGGCCGGATCTAAATGAGGCGCTTGTTGCCGGACAATTAGATGTTGGTTCTTTAGGGGATACACCAGCCATAGTTTTGAGAGCAAGAGGTCAGGAAACGCGACTGTTGCGGATCAGCCAATTTAATACAACCGCCTGGTTAGTAGCAAAAAAGAATGGGCCGCGATCGCTTGCTGAATTTAAGGGTGAAAAAATAGCTACCCAAAAAGGCTCTTATATGCATCGATACCTGCTGGGTCTGTTAGCTGAAGCTAAAATTGCCAAGGATGTAAAAGTTATTCACTTGATGACTACTGAGGCAAAAGCGGCTTTAGAACGTGGTGATGTAGCAGCTTATGCAACTTCAAGTGATTTGGGGCCTTTTTTGAAATCACAAGGGTTTCCAGTGATTGATTCTTCTGCTAATCATAAAGGTCTTTCAGGGACATCATTAGTTATAGCAACTGAAAGTTTTCTGGCAAAAAAGCCTGATTTTCCACAGAAATTGAATGCAATTCTCACAGAAGCAGCCAAGGATTTAAAAGCTAATTCTGAAGAATATTATCAGTATCATGCTCAAACTACTAAATATCCCATCGATATTATAAAAGTATCTTTCCCACTCAAACAGGTTTCAGAAGAACCATTACCAGCCGAGGGTGTGAAACTTTTAGAGGGGACGAAGAAATTTTTAGTCTCGCAGGGTTTAGCAAAGTCGGACTTTAAATTAACTGATTGGGTTGTTAATGAACAGCCGCGTTAATTTTATTTATCTTGTTGATTAAAGTTTTTTTACGAACCACAGAGGCGCAGAGAACGCAGAGAAAATTTATGGAGAAGGAAATTATCAGTGAAGCTGATTTTCGAGATTTTATCTTTATTAATCACGCCACATATAAAGAAAAATCTTAACTTCTTCAAAAGAATTGCTGTTGAGAAGGGAGTAAACAAACTTCTGAATCAGCATTGACTATCTACCCAATCAAATTGAAAAATCAAGGTAGAACCTATGACTATTGCACTAGACCGTCCCAGAAAAACTAAGTCCGCTCAAATTCGGGAAAAACTGGGTTATCCGATCATTGATACTGATGTACATACCCAAGAATTTCCCCCAGCATTCTTGGACTATTTAGAGCAAGTTGCTGGAACTGCGCTCGCAGAGCGTTTCCAAGAACACTTACCCGGTGCATCTCGCTCTAAATGGTTTAAACAATCTTGGGATGAACGCCGCGCTAACCGCACTGCCCGCCCTCCCTTCTGGACTCGTCCCACTAACGACGCTTTAAATTTAGCTACTGTTAGTTTGCCAAAGTTGCTGCACGAACGCTTACAAGAAGCAGGTACAGACTTTGCTGTTGTGTACCCCAACTTGGCAACGATGGCTCCACACATCGGCAATGAGGAGATGCGGCGGGCTGTTTGCCGTGCAACTAACACGTATCATGCTGATATTTTCCGCCCTTATAGCGATCGCTTAACACCCATTGCTGCCATCCCCATGAATACGCCCGAAGAGGCGATTGAAGAGTTGGAATATGCGGTGAAAGTCCTGGGACTCAAAGCAATTCAAATCCCCGGACATATCCGCCGCCCCATTCCCGCCTTTGAGAAATATGGCGAAGAAGTAGCCAACGAAGCCATCTGGATTGATACCTTTGGCTTGGATAGTAAATATGATTACGATCCCTTCTGGGCGAAGTGCGTAGAACTGAAAGTTGTACCCACAACCCACTCTTCCGGTATGGGCTGGATCAATCGGCGTTCCATTAGCAATTACCAATACAACCATATTGGTCACTTTGCATCGGCTGCGGAAGCATTATGTAAATCTTTATTCTTTGGTGGTGTAACTCACCGCTTCCCCACACTCAAGTTTGCCTTTTTAGAAGGAGGTTCAGCTTGGGGTGCTAGTTTGTACACCGATTTGATTTGGCATTGGGATACCCGCAATAAAGATCATTTGGTGGAAAATAACAATCCCGCCAATGTTAATTATGAAGAACTGCGAGAATTCTATACCCGCTATGGTGGTGAACTAGTACATGGCCGTTTGGATCAACTAGGCAGTGGTTTAGGTTTCCACGCTGACTTAATATCTCCCCTAGAACCAGGTGATTTGGATGAATTTGCCTTAGCAGGAGTTACCAAGCCAGAGGATATCCGCGATCGCTTCTTGAATCACTTCTACTTTGGCACAGAATCGGATGATACCCGTGTAGCTCAAGCTTTTAACCGCAAAGCTAACCCTTATGGCGATCGCGTTAAAGCATTTTTGGGTTCCGATTCTGGTCACTGGGATGTACCTGATATTACTGCGATCGCAGCTAATACCTATTCAATGGTAGAACGCAAGATTATCACCGAAGAAGATTTGCAACATTTCCTGTCAATTCATCCCTTGGAGTTATACACCAGCCTCAATCGTGACTTCTTTAAGGGTACGGCTGTGGAGAAAACAGCAGATGAATTTTTGGCTAGCAAGGTTTAAAAATCATTGTTCGTAGTAAGCACTTTAGTGCTGAAGCGCTTACTACATACCCAAATACCAATCTTTTGAATAATTTAGGGTAAACTATCATGACGATCGCTTTAGACCGCCCACAAAAAACCAGGTCTGCTCAAATTCGGGAAAAACTTGGTTATCCGATCATTGACACTGATGTACATACCCAGGAATTTGAACCGGCAGTCTTGGATTATTTAGAGCAAGTTGGTGGAACTGCACTTGTCGAACGTTTCAAAGAGAATTTACCAGGATCTTCCCGCTTTAAGTGGTACAAGCAAACTTGGGAAGAACGTTTTGCTTATCGCTCCAATCGCCCTAACTGGTGGGGTCGTCCAACAAAAAATACTTTGAATTTGGCTACCATTAGTTTGCCCAAGTTGCTGCACGAACGCTTACAAGAAGCAGGTACAGACTTTGCCGTTGTGTACCCCAACTTGGCAACAATGGCTCCGAATATCGGCAACGAAGAAATGCGGCGGGCTGTTTGTCGCGCAGTTAACACCTAGGCTGTTGACTTTGTGCATTTTTCGGGAATTTTCGGGAAAATTATTCGTGTTATTTTTGTTTGACTTAAAGTGCCTGCTTCAGGCACTTTAAGTCAAAAACAGGCGACACATTTTTTGCATGAAGTCTTATGGGCTAAAGGATACAGAGTCAACACCCTAGTTAACACCTATCATGCTGATATTTTCCGCCCTTATAGCGATCGCTTAACACCCATCGCGGCAATTCCCCTGCACACTCCCGAAGAAGGGATTGAAGAGTTGGAATATGCCGTGAATGTTCTCGGACTCAAAGCAATTCAAATCCCCGGTTACGTCCGTCGTCCAATTCCTGCCTTTGAAAAATACGGCAAAGAAGTCGCTAACGAAGTGGTTTGGATTGATAACTTTGGCTTAGATAGCCAGTATGATTACGATCCATTCTGGGCTAAGTGCGTAGAACTGAAAGTTGTACCCACAACTCACGCTTCTAGCCAAGGTTGGACAACTCAGCGTTCTGTCACCAACGCTCAGTACAATCACATTAATCACTTCGCCTTTGCAGCAGAAGCATTATGCAAATCGCTGTTCTTTGGTGGAGTTACTCGCCGTTTCCCACAATTAAAGTTTGCCTTCTTAGAAGGTGGTTCAGCTTGGGGTGCTAGTCTATACGCCGATATTATTTGGCATTGGGAAACCCGCAACAAACAACATTTGTTGTCAAATAACAATCCTGCCATTATCGATAAGGAAGCATTAGTAGAGTTGTACACCCGCTACGGTGGCGAACTTGTAGATGGACGCTTAGATAAAATTGGCGACGGTTTAGGATTCCACCATCAACTATTAGCCCCAGAAGATCCAGGTGAACTCGACGAATTTGAACTAGCGGGAATTGAGAAGCCAGAGGATGTGCGCGATCGCTTCTTGAATCATTTCTACTTTGGTACAGAATCAGACGATACCCGTGTCAGCCAAGCATTTAATCGTGCAGCTAATCCCTTTGGCGATAGAGTTAAAGCCTTCTTAGGTTCAGATTCCGGTCACTGGGATGTGCCTGATATCACCGCCGTTACTGCCAATGCTTACTCAATGGCAGAACGCGAAATCATTACCGAAGAAGACCTCCGCTATTTCCTCTCAATCCATCCCTTGGAGTTGTACACCAGTCTCAATCAAGACTTCTTCAAGGGTACAGGTGTTGAGAAAGCCGCCAACGAATATCTAGCTGGGAAATAGGGAATGGGGAATAGGGAAAGAATTACTATGCCCCATGCCCAATGCCCATCTTTACAACGTTCCATGTTCCATTTCCTCTGTTCACTTGTAGCGTGGGCCTTGCCCACTCTACATTTCTCCTAAATAACGAACCGCAGAGACGCAGAGGACACGGAGAAATGAGAGTTTAAAAAAATATCCCCAAACTGACGTAAAGATCCTCTCTATTTCTCCTCTCTCTGCTTTCTCTGCGCCTCTGTGGTTCGTTTATTTGGATAAATTTATTTCTTGGAAATCCCTTACCTAAATCCAAAATTGATATGACTCAACTAAAAACACTTCCAACCTACGACCCAAGTTTATTTGAGGGAGCAGCTGAGGGCTACGCTCAATATAGAACCAAATACCCACCGATTGTATTTGATAAACTAGCCGAAATATTTAATCTCAATGGTCAAGGACGACTCCTTGATTTGGGTACTGGCCCAGGATTAATTTCAATTCCCCTACGAACCCAATTTGAAGAAGTAGTTGCGATCGATCCCGATCCAGAAATGATTGCAGAAGCTAAACGCCAAGCAGCAGCAGTCGGAGCAAATAATATTACTTGGTTAGAACAAGGGGCAGAATTAATCGACTCTAGTTTAGGGAAATTTAAGTTAACTACTATTGGTAGAGCCTTCCATTGGATGGAACGCGAACTAGTGCTTGAACGCATTTATGAATTGCTAACTGATGATGGTGGATTAGCACTGCTTCAGACTGGTGATAACCCCTGGGAAAGCAATCTACCTTGGAAACAAGCTGCTATTGGAGTAGTAAAAAAATGGTTAGGTGAAGAACGGCGGACTGGACAACGAGGACAAGGGACTCGTAAGCCAGTTGATCCTCCCCATGAAGTCGTAATTGGCAATTCGGCTTTTGCTCGTCAAGAAAACTATGAAGTGCTATTTGAAAAATCTTGGACTGTCGATAGCTATCTCGGCTACTTATACACTACAGCTTTCTCTCTGAAAATTTTCTATGGCGATAAAGCTCCAGCATTTGAAAAGGATCTTAGAGAAGCGTTGCTAGCAGTTGAGCCATCTGGACATTTCACAGAAGAACTCAAGGCTACAATCCTAGTCGCTTGGAAGCACTAGCAAAAAAGACAGAGTTTCACTCAAAACTTTTAATCTTCCACTAGCACGACACTGGAGTGAGCCTTTCTCACTCCACTTCCTAAATGTTTGCCACCTCATTATTAAAGTTTCAGTTCCTCGAGTCGTTGCGGGGTGGGTAATACCCACTCTCTTCCCTAATTTCATCAGTAAAGTTTTTGAAGTTATAAAAACATTTATTGATTGGAGTTTTCAAAAAAACATTTTCGTTCTTGATATTGCAATTAATCATCATTTTCTAACCACCTAGAGGAAATCAATAAAACAACCCATGCCAGCTTTAAAAGGAAAGTTTGAATTCAGAAAAAGCCCGAGAACAACACGTCGTTCTTTGCTATTTGCTTTGGGCTACTGCTTAATGCTATCGACGACCCTATCAAGTTGTAGTGAAGCCAAAAATAACGCTCAACAGTCAGCAGGTTCTCCTGAGTCGGTGGCCGTATCTAGCACTACAGAGAAGCAAGTAGTACGGATTGTACGTTCAAAACAGCTTTCCGCTTTAGCAGTTTTAGAAAAGCAGGGTTCCTTAGAAAAGCGATTAGAGCCTCTGGGTTTTAAAGTGCAGTGGGCTGAGTTTGCGGCTGGGCCACAACAGCTAGAAGCCCTGAATGCAAATGGATTAGATATTGCATCTACAGCCGAATCGCCTCCTGTATTTTCACAAGCAGCAGGAGCGCCCCTTGTTTATCTAGCTACTACACGTCCTAGTGGTAAAGCTATTTCACTTTTAGTTCCTGTAAACTCTTCAATTAAAAGTATTACTGATTTGAAGGGTAAAAAAGTGGCTTTTCAGAAAGCCTCTATCGGCCACTATCTATTAGTTAAAGCATTAGAAGATGCGGGGTTGAAACTGAGCGATGTCCAATCAGTTTTTTTAGCCCCGGCAGATGCAAATGCGGCATTCAGTCAAAATAAAGTGGATGCTTGGTATATTTGGGAGCCATTCGGTACCAGAAATGTACAAAATAAAATAGCTCGTGTTTTGGCAGATGGTGATAAATTGCGGGATACTGGAAATTTTTACTCAACTTCGCGCCAATTTTATCAGGCTCATCCTGATGTAATCAAAATATTTTTAGAGGAGTTAGAAAAGTCAGAAATCTGGACGAAGGATCATCCCAAAGAAGTTGCACAACTGCTTGCTCCTGTAACTCAGCTAGATCCGCCAACTCTAGAAATAATGCACAATAAATATGATTATGGGCTGCTACCAATTACTGAGAAAACTATTACCAAGCAACAAGAAGTTGCAGATAAGTGGTACAGCCTCGGACTTATCCCGAAAAAGGTGAATGTTAGAGATGGCTTCTTAACGCCTGAAGAATACGCTAAAATTACTCCTTCAGATGTATTAGCTAATAAGTAGTTATACCCAAAAAAATTAAACCACAGGAGAATATTATGCCTACCTCGACTTTGAGAAAAGTTAAAATAAGTCCTATCGATGCTCCTTTGGGGGCGATAGTTACCGATCTTGATGCCAGTCAAGCGAGAACATAACTATCTATTAAATCTAAATAGGTAATTATTAGCTTTAGAAAGCTTAAATATAATTATTTAAAAGTTTATCTTTTCCTGAAAGCAGAGATAATTTTATCTTGGATTCGTAGAAATGTTGAGCAATACCGTAATAAAAGCTTCACCAATTATCAGAAAATTTGCATTGTTGGTAATGCCTGGTTTTTTGGCTTTATCTACCACATTAATTAGTTGTACATCGCCCAGTGAGAATACAAATAGTGCAACCGAACCAAAAGCAGATCCAGCAGCAACAAAAACTATTGCTCTGAAAACAAAAGTTTTACGAATGGGTTATCAGAGCTCTGGTGACTTAGTGAGAGTGAGAGGAGTTTTAGAAAAACGTTTAGAACCGTTGGGTGTTAAAGTTGAGTGGGCACAATTTGCCCAAGGGCCGCAACTAATGGAAGCGATGAATGTCGGCAAAATTGATGTCGGTTCAGTTGGAGAAACTCCTCCTATTTTTGCCCAAGCTGCTGGTGCAAGAATTGTCTATCTTGCTGGTAGACGAATTACTGTTACTTCCGGTAAAGGGAGTGCAATTGTAGTTCCCAAAGATTCTCCAATTAAGAGTTTAGCGCAAATCAAAGGACAAAAAGTAGTCTTTCAAAAAGGTTCAGCTTCTCACTATTTCATCATCAAAGCTTTAGAAGAAGTGGGCTTAAAATATAGTGATATTCAAGTATTAAGTATGCCCAATGTCGAAGCCCGTGGTGCATTTATTCAGGGTACTATC
Organism: Nostoc sp. UCD121; assembly: GCF_014222285.1. Lineage (GTDB taxonomy): Bacteria > Cyanobacteriota > Cyanobacteriia > Cyanobacteriales > Nostocaceae > Nostoc. The sequence goes on along the minus strand of NZ_JACKZS010000066.1, from coordinate 11,628 downwards.
CCAGTTTGGGTAACTGGCGATCCCCATTTAGCTTTGGTAGAAAAACTCCACGGTGCGCGGGTGCTGAGAGATGCGACAAATATCGGTACACCAGGCGGATACTATGTAGGAACACGAGAGTTTGCTAAGGAAAATCCCGAATTACTTCGGATTATCTTGGAAGAGATTGATAAAAATGGTCAATGGGCGGAAGCAAATCGTCAAGAAGTAGCCAAACTCATAGCACCTGTACTTAAAATTGATTTACCCATTCAAGAAATAATTTCTGGACGCGCTAATTATCGATTAAAAGGAATTACCCCAGAATTGATGAAAGCTCAACAAAATGTTGCCGATTTATTTTATAACGAAAAAATCTTGCCCAAAAAGATTGATGTTCAAGAAGCACTGCTGACATCCCAAGAATATGCAGCTATTACTCCACCAACACTGATCAGCGAAAAATAGAAACTAATCAGATTATGATACCTAAACCTCGTCTACCTTGAGAACCGTAGTTTTGTAGTTTGGGTAGAGTGAAACGCAACTCAACATTACCACCAAATTTTATGTTGGGTTACGCTATCGCTGTACCCAACCTACATCAATATATCTTTTAAAAAACTCTAGGTTTCAACATAGATGAGGTTTAGGTATTTTTTTCATCAGAAATCACCTAAGTTAGCGATCGCTTCTATTAATTTACCTTGCTCTAATGATTTGGCAAGATGCCTGTGGAATCGGGCTGAAAGTACTTGCTTGGCATTAATTTCTCACGAATGGGGTAATAGTACTTCATCTATGATGCTACTGGTGTTACATTTGCCATTATTAAAAATATTTCGTTAAAAGCGCCTTCCCGGGTTCTCCCATCTGGTATAATAACTTTTCAATTTGTTTCATAGCGAGTGGCGAAGGTCGTGTTCGTCCATTTTCCCATCGGTTTACAGTGTGGAATGAAACCCCTAACATCGTTGCCAGTTTTACCTGTGATAGTTTGAGGCACTGCCGAGTCTCACGAACCAACAGTGCAATGCTTGGCTGTTTGATTGCAGTCATAGGCTAAATATATTTTATTTTTTTACAAGATATTGCAATATAGCAGATGCTATAACTCTGACTGCACCTATCTATGGTTATAAAGGTTGTAATTTGATCGTTATGTACTACATCAACTATCATGCAAGCTATTTAAGCTATTAATAGAGTTGTTCCAATCTAGAAAATAGAAAATATGAGAGTTTGGCTTGCTTGCTTTTTAGTGCTGTTTGCCTTGGCGGAATTATTTGACTGGTTGCAAGAATTTAATCTGCCACTACCTATCTATATTTTGGGTGGCGCTTTTTTAGCTGTTGCTTCTAACTATGATAAGATTGTTGGTTCCTATTTTGACGAGCCAAGTATCGAAGCATCGCTTGAACAACCCCGGTTAGATTCACTAACACCATCTACTAATCCTATTTCTTTCTCTATTGCCAGTGCTGTTGAAGATACTCCAACATCTCAAACAGATGATTAGTGCCATTGCGCGACTCAATGGGAGAGGATAAGAGCGAACTAGCGTCATAGCCTGCCGTAGACATCGTTTATTTCTATAGTTGATGCTGCGCGTCAGCTTGCTTTAATAGAAATACGCCAAGGTTTCTCACCAACAAGTAAATTGCTACATTAATAGAGAAGCTCAGGTTAATTAGCTTTTAGCCTAGAGTCCAAAAATTAACTTTTCCGCCTGCAACATCTACCCAATTCAGGCTACTGCCGCAACGCTGTGATTAGTGGACTATTAAAAAAACTCCGTGTCCCTTTTATCAAAGTTCAGGATTCCCGTGAAACTTCCAAGAACAAAAGCTGGTTGCAGATTATTTTATTTACCAGTGTGGGAGTCACCGCCTTTATCTGGGGAATTCGGGAACTCAAATGGTTACAGCCTTGGGAATTAAGAGTTTATGATGAAATGTTGCGATCGCGTCCAGCACAAGCACCCGATCGGCGGATTTTGCTAGTAAAAATCACTGACGACGATCTCAAACGAGAGAAATGGACTATATCAGATCGGACAATTAATCAGCTATTAAAAAAAATCGAGTCTTATCAACCGCGAATTGTTGGTTTATATCTTTTCCAACCAGAAAACAACAATTTGGCAATTAATTTTCAAAATCAAGATAACCTTGTCAGCACTTGTTTCTTCAGCAGTTTGGGCAGAGATGAAATTCCACCACCGCCTAATTTCCCTATAGATAATGTTGGGTTTAGCGATGTCGTTTCTGACAATGAAAACGACCAAATTCTCCGCCGTAGTTTGTTATTTGCTTATTCTACAGACAATAAATGTACAACATCATTTGCATTTGGGGCGCTAATAGCAATTAATTATCTAGAAAAACAAGGTATTGAATACAAGTTTACTAATAAAGGAGAATTGCAGTTAGGTAAAAGCCTATTCCCGCGTTTACAACCTAATTCCGGTAGCTATCAACATCTGGATACAGATGGCTATCAAATATTATTAAATTACCGTCATCCCAACAGTTTTGCCGATCAAGTAACCCTCACGCAAGTCCTCAGTGGTCAAGTTAACTCCAGTTTATTCAAAGACCGTCTTGTAATTATCGGGACTACTGCGGCTAATTTACCTCCAAGTGGATTTTATACACCCTACAGCACTTTGCCAGATCAGCCAGCCAGAATGCCTGCTCTGTTTATTCATGCACAGATAGCAAGTCAACTCATCAGTACAGTGTTGGATGGGCGACCTCTAATTTGGTATTGGCCCGACTGGGCGGAACTTATTTGGATGTGGGGCTGGTCGCTTTTAGGTGGAATTATCGTATGGCGATGGCAAAATCCGTTGCTGTTGCTAGTGGTAGGAGGGACAACTCTACTTGGATTAGTAGGAATCTGCGTTGGTTTGTTTTTGCAAGCTGGATGGGTGCCTTTAATTCCCTCTGCTCTTACTTTGGTTGTTAGTAGTATTTGTGCGATCGCTTATACTAGCTACCAAAATCAGCGACAAACTCAGGTGATTATTCTGCAAGTTGAAAAACAACAAGAAGCGATCGCACAATTAAATGTACTTTTAGAAGACAAAACAGCAATTCCCGATTCATCTCTTGATTTTCCTCTCCCAGTTGATTCACCAGAAATAAAATCAGGTAATTTGCTGTTGGGTGGACGCTACAAAATTTCTCAAGTTCTTGGTGCAGGCGGATTTGGTCGCACTTATTTAGCACAGGATACTCAACGACCGGGTAATCCTACTTGTGTAGTTAAAAAGTTAATGCCAGCCCGTCAAGATACACGATTTTTGCAAGTTGCTCGCAGGTTGTTTCATAGTGAAGCTGAAATATTAGGATCTTTGGGTAAACATCATCAGATTCCTGAACTACTTGCTTATTTTGAAGATGACCAAGAATTCTATTTAATTCAACAATATATCGAAGGACATACTTTAAGTGAAGAATTACCACCTGTTCAGGATGTACAAAGCGAATCATTTGTCATAGAGATGTTCCAACAAGTTTTAGAAGTTCTAGAATTTGTTCATCAGCATCGAGTGATTCATCGTGATATCAAACCAACTAATATTATTAGATGCGCTCAAGATAATCGGCTGGTATTGATTGATTTTGGTGCAGTCAAATTGATGCAACCGCCAACTAGCGACCAAACAGAATTAGCCACAGTAGCCATTGGGACACGGGGTTATGCACCTCCAGAACAATTTGCAGGTCATCCCCGTCTATGTAGTGACATTTACGCTTTAGGAATGATTGGAATTCAAGCCATAACTGGAATACCACCGCAAGAACTCCACCCAGATCCAGAAACGGGGAATGTGATGTGGCGGCATACAGTGCCAGTCAGGGAAGAATTGGCGGTCATTTTAGATAAAATGGTTTGCTATCATTTTAGCGATCGCTATCAATCAGCCGCCGCAGTTTTACAAGATTTAAAACGTATGTAGCCCGATGGATTGCAGAAGACTCTCTTACTTTACCTAACATAACTTTTGTAATGCCTTAGTAATCAATTACTGCGACTAAAAAATACAGCAGCGACAATAATTAAACCTAAAAGCGTTAGAGGAACCCAGAGATTAGGGATATCTGACAAACTCATATTTAATTACGAATTACGAATTACGAATTACGAATTATTTTAAACCAATGCCTCCTTTAGCGAATTCTTCAACCGTTTTCTGTGAAAATTCATGAGTTGCGATCGCTTGCAACATTGCCAATGGTAAAGTCAAATGATGGGCCCCGGCTTGCAATGAGGCGGCTGCTTCTTCGGAAGATTTGATACTAGCTGCCAAAATTTCCGTATCACTGCCTTTGAGGACGCTAGCCATATCCCGCACCAAGGCAATACCGTCACCTAACAACCGCGTAGCCCGATTTACATAAGCTATGGCAATTTTCGCTCCCGCCTCTCGTGCTACTGCTGCTTGTGCTGCACTGTAAATTGCTGTCACCGAACAGGTGATTTCTGGTGATAGACTCGCCACCACTTCAAAACCTAACGGTGTTGCGGGAATCTTCAAAATTGTTTGTGAACCAATAATCTCGAAAGCTTTTCTACCTTCAGCTAGCATCCCAGCTTTATCAGATGCCACAAGTTGATAGTATAAAGGGCCAGAAGTCAAGGCAACCAAATTTTTGAGCGTGGTTTCTGGTGGAGTATCGCTTTGAGACAACAGCGTGGGATTGGTTGTAATGCCTTTCACCCATCCCCAAAGCTTAACAACTTCGGCTTCAGATGCGATCGCTGAGTCTAGATATAGTGCCATAATTTTCCTGAATCGATTGTTAAAATTAATTTATCAGATGTGCAACTTAGACTTTCTTACGTACCAAAATATTCTGCACTATTTGCTAGCCCTTGGCATACTATTGATTCAGGACTGCCATCAGGAAGTAGTTCAGGAGCAGAATATTTTGCGAATCTATATCCCGAAGATATTCCTAGTTATATTCGACGTAATGAACTTTTCTTTGATGGCAAGAAGTGGAGATATAAAACACCTCACAAAAAAGTGTTTACACCTAATGGGGAGTATAACTTTGTAGTACAGAGAGGCCAGATATATATAGCAAGGCAAAAATTTAGTTTCGGAAGTCATATTGATATTGCAAGAGGTAACAACGTTGCCTTTGCAGGTCAAATTCGCTTTGGTCATAATAAAAATAATAAAGGTCAAATTAAATATTGGAATAATGCTTCTGGTCACTATAAACCATCAGCTAATTCAGCAGGTAACGCTGGTTTGCCATTAAACCTTTTCATACCTTATGGATTTTGACAATAACTTATGAATGATCGTGTTCAAGAATTAATACAGACTAGTACTTATAGATCCTTAACTTCTCAGGAAGAAAAGGTAATTTTAGATTATCTGAAATCAATACCGGAAGTTGCAGTATATGAAATTATCAAGAGCATGATTGACCAAAAAAGCCTGGTTACTATTGTAATAGCAAAGAAAGTCTTGCATACAAGAGATTATGTCACAAAAATGTTTAGCTATGGAGTTTTAGAATCCAATGCTCAATCTATTAAATTATGGTTAGATTTTGCAATTCCTAAACTGGGATTTAAGTCAGTAGTAAAATTAATTGAAGATTTAAATAATGATAGTAATAGGTTGATAGAGAAAGCAGTCTACTGGCTTCCTCTGTTTATCTCTGAGAATGAAAACAGGTCTTGGAACTTACTGGAGAAATTAAGGGAAAAGGTAAAGTGTAGTCCAATCTGAACTTCGTTCTAAATTATGAATTCTTGAACCAGCTTTCAAGGGATAATTAATCCTTGTTATACATAACAGCCTACACGGAGAACTTAGAATGACATCTCCAGAAACGGTTATATGGCTACAAGAACGCACCAGTTTAGGAATTCTATCGCCTGAAGTGTTAAATGCGATCGCACAAGTAATTGAAGAACAAGTTGTAAGTGCCGAAACTGACTTAGTTAGCGAAGGCACTCCTCCAGAAGCCCTTTATATTCTCGTAAAAGGTCAACTAGACAGCAATACTACCAATGAAACTAATCCAGCCTTAGCTTGTGGGTTCCTCCCTGGTGCAGTGATTCACCTCAAAGAATTGCTGTTGGAAGAATTAACTCCATTGACAATTACTACCGTAACTGAATGTCATTTGTGGGTTGTACCTGCTGCTAAATTTCGGGCTTTAGTCACTCAATATCCCGAAATTGCTCAGGCTTTTTCCCGCCAATTGGTTCAAGAATTAGCTCAGGTAACATCTGCACTTGGCTATGAACAAGAACGTTCTGTAGCTTTGCGGCCATATTTAGTTACCAAAGCCCAACGCGGAATTGTCGGTACAAGTCGCTATGCTGTGAGATTGCGGGAGCAAATTCGAGAAGCTGCTGCTGACCGCAAATCAGTAGATATTTTCGGTGAACCAGGGTTAGAAAAAGACAATATAGCAGCACTTATCCACTTTGGTTCTCCAAAACGGCGAGAACCAATCATTAAAGTAAATTGCGGTATTCTGCAAACTAGCGGCGCAGACTTATTTGGTCGCGCTGGCGGTAAAGCAGGACTGTTGGAATGGTTGGGAGAAGGTACTTTAGTTCTCAATAACATTCAAGAACTACCCGAAGAATTATTACCTCCCGTGACGCAGTTGCTCAAAACTGGTATGTATACCCCCGTCAGTCGTTCTGGAGAAGCAGCAGCCCAACCTCGTCCCAGTAAAGCACGCATTCTGATTGTTTCAGAAAAAACTCAACCGACAATTGAACGTTCCGTTGGTCATATTATTAAAGTACCACCGCTAAGGGTGCGGAAAGCAGATATTCAGGCACAGGTTGAATATTATACTAGTCTCTACATTCGTTCTAGAGGCGTTCCGAAACCGCATATTACCCCAGAAGCTTTGCGTCGCCTCCAGTCTTATGATTTTCCTGGAAACCTCAAGGAATTGAAAAACCTGGTTGAAAGAGCGATCGTCCAAGCTGAGGGTACTGATGAATTAACAGAAGAAATTTTCTGGCCAGCCGAAGCGAAGAAAAAACGATTTCGGGTAAATCTGTTAAATGCCTATCCTAGTTTGCGGCGGTTTTTACGTAGTCCTTGGTGGCCCGATCGCATTAACTATGGTTTTACTGCAACGGCTTTTGCAATCATCGTTGCAATATTATTTATTGGGCCACAAACCCGCGATCGCAATTTCGTATTAAATCTATTTTGGGCTTGGTGGTGGCCTTTCTTCTTATTTCTCTTTCCCTTTTTGGGACGTATCTGGTGTTCTGTTTGTCCCTTCATGATTTACGGCGAAATTACCCAAAAGTTATCTCTCTGGCTATGGCCTCGACAACTCAAACGCTGGCCGAGACAGCAAGCTGAGAAGTGGGGCGGATGGTTCATGTTTGGTTTATTCACCCTAATTTTCTTATGGGAAGAACTCTGGCATTTAGAAAATACCGCTTACCTTAGCGCTTGTTTGCTGCTGTTAATTACCGCCGGGGCGATGATTTTCTCGGCTATTTTTGAGCGGCGGTTTTGGTGTCGATATCTCTGCCCCATTGGTGGGATGAATGGTTTATTTGCCAAACTCTCAATGACGGAACTCCGCGCCCAGCAAGGAATATGTTCTGCCAGTTGCACGACGTATCAGTGCTATAAAGGTGGGCCGCAAAAGGGCGAAGGGATGGAAACTAATGGATGTCCTTTATACTCCCACCCCGCGCAGTTAGAAGATAACAGAGATTGCGTACTGTGTATGACTTGCCTGAAAGCTTGTCCCCATCGTTCCGTTGAATTCAACTTGCGTCCCCCTGGAATTGAATTGTGGACAACTCATGTACCCCGCACCTATGAAGTAGCATTATTGTTTTTGCTGTTGGGTGGGATATATCTGCATCGCTTACCAGAATTGCAATATTGGTTGGGATTACAACTGGATTTAACTCAGTTTTGGCAGCATTTGGGATTATCGCTGTTAGTGTTAATTATCCCAGCGATTTTCACCTTTGGGGTTTATCGTTTGCTGAAATTGTTGAACTTTAACCGAAAGCCAAAATCATTTGTAGAACTTGCTTATGGCTATTTACCATTGGTTTTGGGTGGAAACTTGGCTCACTATTTGCGCTTGGGCTTAGGCGAAGGCGGGCGGATTCTACCTGTTACCTTTGCTACCCTTGGTTTGAGTGGTGAACAATTACCAATATTGGTTGCTCACCCGGCTGTGATTGCCTTTTTGCAAGGTACAACGATAATTTTTTCAGTGTTGATGACTATGTTATTAACGCAAAAAATTGCCAAGCAACCAGTGCGATCGCTCCTTTGGCAACATTTAACAGCGATCGCTTTGGGAGCTAGTTTGTGGGCAATTATCGTGTTCTAGCGATGTCTCCTTTGTATGCCATTCCACTCTGATCTTACTCCCCTTCCCTACAAGGGAAGGGGAGGGGGTTAGGTCTGTATTCTGACTAGAAAACGACTATATTTCACCAAGAAGTCTCTAATCACTTAGACTAGATGCAAAAAGTGAGTTAAAAACATTCTTCTTCCCTACGAACGTGATAGAAAATACTTATATGATTTATGATTTTTGATTCATAGTGTAAGGATTACAGATAATGCATGTTCTAAAAAGATCCATCAAACCAGCACCTTATATATCATTCCTCCACATCTACCAAACTACTTGGGGGACAGCTGGTGATATTTGTTTAATCCGTGAATCGATTGCTGAAGAAAGTACAGCGAAGTTTATTGGTCACAAAGTCCAACTAGTAGTTCCAAAAGGGCTAGAGCGCGATCGCATCGCCAACTGTCCAATAATTAAAGTTGCAGGTAATGTCGGCGACGGACATCCCAAAGAACACCCATTGGAATGGGAGGCTTATGAAGGTGTAAGTGAAGAAATAGCTTTAGCGGCTCTCAAACCTTGGGGCTTCAAGCTAATTGAACTCTAATATGGCAATCTGACAAGCTCAACTCGCTTTCGTTCTTCTGAAACTATTTTTTCCCTTAACGCTATCAGAACATTGGCTCAAATGGAAAAATTTATCTAATAGACATAGGAGTGAAATTAATTATGCGTTATCCGAAATTCTCGGTAGGCATAATTCATAAATTGTGCTTACGTCATTTTCACTCCTACGTCTAATGTACCAAACGCTTGTTTGTGGTGTACCCAAAACCCAACTGGCAAAGGTAGCAGGATGTTTTTCGGACAGCAGTTTGCAGAGGTTATCAAAGGACATTCACGCTCGCTAACAATTGAACGAGGTATTGTTATTATCTCGTGCAGTGGTTTGAATAGGCGATGTCTACGACGGGCTACGCCTAAGCACCACCGCTCAAGGAGGCTCATTATTATACTTTGGGCGTATCTTTTTAAATTCCTGTAGTATTTACATTAATATTCTATTTCTGGCTAGGTTGATTTATCAGACCGTAAAAAGATAACTGTAGCGGTTCCTGATTTACTAGTAAAAAAACTAACTCCTTTCTTTTTCCCTACCAAGGAAAGGGCAGAAACAGCCTTTATTACTAAAGAAATTACGAGTTACGAATTATACAAATGCATCTGCACATAATTAAAAGGCGATCGCCCTTTTTCCTTTTTCCATTTATCCTGTTGTTGTCACTCCTTTTTGCCCTACCTTGGGTAAGCGCCAAAGAACCGCCTAAGCCAAAGCCAGAAGCGTGGCAAATTAACGGTATTGTTGCTGCCCTTGATGATGGATATGACCGCGTCAAGCAACTCGCTTTTTATAATTTAGGTGAATATGATCTGAAAGATTCAAAATCCCTAGGGAAAAAACCAGAGGATATTGCACAGAAAGCTGCCAAACTCCTGAAAGATAAATCCGTTGACCAATCTGTTCGTATAAGTGCAGCTTTTGCATTAAGAAATTTAGGGGAGGCTGCCAAACCCTACGTCAAAGATATCCTCGACATCCTCAAGGATAAATCCGTTGACCAATCTGTTCGTATAAGTGCAGCAGTGGCATTGGGAAATCTGGGTGAGGTAGCCAAACCCTACGTCAAAAACATCGCTAACTTCCTAAAGGATAAATCCGTTCACTCAAATCTTGCTTACCGTGCAGTTGAGGCATTGGGAAATCTGGGGGAGGTAGCCAAACCCTACGTTAAAGACATAGCTGACATCCTCAAGGATAAATCCGTTGACAAATTTGTTCGTTACGGCGCAGCAGTGGCATTGGGAAAACTGGGGGATGGTGCTAAACCCTACGTTAAAGTCATGGCTGACATCCTCAAGGATAAATCTGTTGACCAGGATGTTCGTTCCGCTACAGCAGAGGCATTGGGAAATTTGGGGGAGGCAGCCAAACCCTACGTCAAAAATCTCGCTGACACCCTCAAGGATAAATCCGTTAACTCAAATCTTCGTTACAATGCAGCAGTGGCATTGGGAAAACTGGGGAAGGCTGCGAAACCCTACGTTAAAGACATCGCTGATATCCTCAAGGATAAATCCGTTGACCAACTTGTTCGTAACGGTGCAGCAGTGGCATTGGGAAATCTGGGGGAAGTAGCCAAACCCTACGCCAAAAATCTCGCTGACATCCTCAAAGATAAAACTGTTAACACTTCTGTTCGCTCCGGTGCAGCAGTGGCATTGGGAAATCTGGGGGAAGTAGCCAAACCCTACGTCAAAGATATCGCTGATATCCTCAAGGATAAATCTGTTGACCAATATGTTCGTATAAGTGCAGCAGTGGCATTAGGAAATCTGGGAGAGGTAGCCAAACCCTACGTCAAAAATCTCGCTGACATCCTCAAGGATAAAACTGTTAGCACTTCTATTCGTTCCAGTGCAGTAGTGGCATTAGGAAATCTGGGGGAAGTAGCCAAACCCTACGTTGAAGACATCGCTGATATCCTCAAGGATAAAACTGTTGACCAATATTTTCGTTCCAGTGCAGCAGAGGCATTAGGCAATCTGGGGAAGGTAGCCAAACCCTACGTCAAAGACATCGCTGATATCCTCAAGGATAAATCCGTTAAGTCAAATTTTCGTTACAGTGCAGCAGTGGTATTGGGGAAACTGGGGGAGGCTCTCCAACCCTACGTTAAAGACATCCTCGACATTCTCAAGGATAAATCCGTTGACCAATCAGTTCGTTCCCTTGCAGCACAGACGTTGGGAAAGATAGAACAACTCAAGCTGAATAATATTGTTGTAATTCTGGATGGCATCTATGATCAAGGTCAATCAGAATCAGAGATTGTACAGTTGCGATTTTTGACATATTTACTTGGTGGCGATACTGATGAAGTCAAAACACTGCTTACATGGCTGGGTTTTCCTGAGACTAAAACGATTCCTGCTCAATTAAGCCACGACCAAGGTGATAAAACTCTCAAAATATTTGCCCAAGCCTGGGAATCGAGCCGAGATTTTGCACTATTACAGAAAGACTTAGCAAAGCAAATTGCTATAGTTGCGACAAAAGTTTCTTGGCAACCCCAAGATATTCTCATCCTAGGAACTCATTACAAAAACCTCAAAAATGCTAGATACAAAGAAGCTGATTCGCTGGAATCAGTAATAGTTAATCTGAAGAGTAGGTAGGGCTTGCTGAAAAAGTCGTATTTAAGCCAGATCAAGAATCAATTAACAATGCTTGTAAGTGAAAATATAATTT
>NZ_JACKZS010000610.1 GCF_014222285.1 Nostoc sp. UCD121 | reverse complement strand
ATCCACACCATTAACAATTACCCGAATCCTTTCTGGTGCTACACCGATGGCTTGCAAATCCTCAGCCACCCGACTAGAAACAGCCACTACCACGCGTGCGCGACGAAAAGCCTTTTTTTCCCAACGTGCATTTAAAACGGTGTACAACCACTGGTAAAAATTATAAAAAATCCTGCGCGATCGTGTAGTTTTAGCTGAATTTGACTGAGCCTTGCTAGAGGAAAAATTCAACCAAGAACTATGG
>NZ_JACKZS010000529.1 GCF_014222285.1 Nostoc sp. UCD121 | reverse complement strand
CTGTTGCAAAATTACCCGATGACAATCTAAAACTTCTGCGGTTTCAATATCTGATATTGCACAAAATCGTCCCTGTTGGTACAGGGTTGCATAGTTCTCTCCAAAACAGTGGTCTTGAATTTTGACAGCTAAACCAGAAGGAAATTGCGGTAGGACATCTTCGGCAATAAATTCGCCATATTCGTAATTTACCCCGAGATGAAATTGATAAATTCCGACGCGCGAGACATTAAGGATTGAGCGAAGATTTTGAGTTACTGCACGAAAGATTGCGTCTAAATCTAAAGACTCTCGGATCTGATTCACAACATTAAATAAGGTTTCTTGCTGCTGGAGAGATTGTTGAATCTGTTGAGCTTTTTCTTGAGATTCTTGATAAAGACGAGCATTTTCTAGAGAGATGGCAGCTTGCACAGATAACATTTGGATAACTTTGATGCGATCGCTAGTAAATACCCCTGCCACTAGTTTATTTTCTAA
>NZ_JACKZS010000528.1 GCF_014222285.1 Nostoc sp. UCD121 | reverse complement strand
CTGTTGCAAAATTACCCGATGACAATCTAAAACTTCTGCGGTTTCAATATCTGATATTGCACAAAATCGTCCCTGTTTGTACAGGGTTGCATAGTTCTCTCCAAAACAATGGTCTTGAACTTTTACAGCTAAACCAGAAGTAAATTGCGGTAGGACATCTTCGGCAATAAATTCACCATATTCGTAATTTACCCCGAGATGAAATTGATAAATTCCGACGCGCGAGACATTAAGGATTGAACGAATATTTTGAGTTACTGCACGAAAAATTGCACCTAAATCTAAAGACTCTCGGATCTGATTTACAACATTAAATAAGGTTTTTTGTTGGTGGAGGCTTTGTTGGATCTGTTGTGCTTTTTCTTGAGATTCTTGATAAAGACGAGCATTTTCTAGAGAGATAGCAGCTTGCACAGATAACATTTGGATAACTTTGATGCGATCGCTAGTAAATACCCCTGCCACTAGTTTATTTTCTAA
>NZ_JACKZS010000527.1 GCF_014222285.1 Nostoc sp. UCD121 | reverse complement strand
GCATCAGAGCAGATTGTACTGAGAGTGCACCATTGCGGTGTGAAATACCGCACAGATGCGTAAGGAGAAAATACCGCATCAGGCGCTCTTCCGCTTCCTCGCTCACTGACTCGCTGCGCTCGGTCGTTCGGCTGCGGCGAGCGGTATCAGCTCACTCAAAGGCGGTAATACGGTTATCCACAGAATCAGGGGATAACGCAGGAAAGAACATGTGAGCAAAAGGCCAGCAAAAGGCCAGGAACCGTAAAAAGGCCGCGTTGCTGGCGTTTTTCCATAGGCTCCGCCCCCCTGACGAGCATCACAAAAATCGACGCTCAAGTCAGAGGTGGCGAAACCCGACAGGACTATAAAGATACCAGGCGTTTCCCCCTGGAAGCTCCCTCGTGCGCTCTCCTGTTCCGACCCTGCCGCTTACCGGATACCTGTCCGCCTTTCTCCCTTCGGGAAGCGTGGCGCTTTCTCATAGCTCACGCTGTAGGTATC
>NZ_JACKZS010000065.1 GCF_014222285.1 Nostoc sp. UCD121 | reverse complement strand
CCCCCCTACTCCTCATCCCCACTCCGGCTTCCGAGGTTAAAATTTTCATGTCTGTGCTGTCACTGCGCCTCAGCAATAACTTTGATTCTTACATTAGTGGTGAGGTGACTATTCATCCAAGCGCAGTACTTGCACCTGGGGTGATCCTCCAAGCAGCTGAAAATAGCAAGATCATCATTGGGCCAGGGGTCTGTATTGGTATGGGAGCAATCCTCCAAGTCCATGAAGGAACCCTAGAGGTAGAAGCAGGGGCAAACTTGGGAGCCGGTTTTTTGATGGTTGGCAAGGGCAAAATTGGAGCAAATGCTTGCATTGGTTCAGCAACAACAATTTTTAACTATTCAGTTGAACCTGGACAAGTAGTTCCACCTGGATCGATTTTAGGAGACACCAGTCGGCAAATTGCTCAAACAAACCAGCCGGAACCATCCACGAATAACCCCACGGCTACAAGTGCGCCACCGCAAAAGGAAGAGGAAAATGGCTCAGGAGGAGTTAAGGAAAAGGCCGTTTCCTCAACTAACTTCTCAGCTGCGGCTTTTGTGGATTTCAAACAAAATAAGTCGATTTCTTACTTTAAATCTCCCACCACTCCTGAAAGCCAGCCTCCTCCCATAGAGGAACCAGCTAAGGATGCTGAACCCCCCTTGCAAGAACCTGCCCAAGAGCCAACAAAACATGACTCAGACCCCAATCAGCTAACTACAGAATCCCCTAACGGTTTCGGGACTCAGATTTATGGACAAGGGAGCATAAGCAGACTGTTGACTACATTGTTTCCTCATAGACAATCCTTGAGCAACCCAAACTCTGACGATTAGTCCGAGTAAGTGTTAATTGTAAGTTGTCGGCTTTGTGATTATCTAGGAAAGTTCACATGGAAACATCTAATCAACGGTCTCTGAAAGGCATCGAAGGAACAAGTCATCGAGACACCTTCCAGGATACTGCTTTGGGTTTAGTTTCTACCCGCAGCTTTCCCGCAATTGTTGGGACGGCGGATATGATGCTGAAATCAGCAGGAGTTCACCTAGTTGGGTATGAAAAAATAGGTGGTGGATATTGTACTGCGATCGTGCGGGGTGGCATTGCTGACGTGCGTCTGGCTGTAGAATCGGGTGTGCAAACAGCTGAACAGTTTGGTCAGTTGGTTTCTAGCTTGGTGATTCCTCGACCTTATCCCAACCTAGATATAGTACTTCCCATCACAACCCGTTTTACTAAATTGATGGAAGAGGGTAATTCTAGCCGTCTGAGTAATCAAGCAATTGGTTTGGTAGAAACGCGAGGATTTCCAGCAATGGTAGGCGCGTGTGATGCCATGCTCAAAGCTGCTGATGTTCATTTAGCAGCCTACGAAAAAATTGGTGGGGGTTTGTGTACAGCCATTATTCGTGGTTCCGTAGCAAATGTGGCGGTAGCAGTGGAAGCGGGAATGTTTGAAGCAGAACGCATTGGGGAATTAAATGCAGTGATGGTAATTCCTCGACCACTAGACGAAATGGAGCAAACCTTACCATTAGCAAGTTGCTGGATAGAAACACAGCAGCCTTTAAACTTGCCAGTGAACATTAAAGAACAAGTTGCCGAAATAGAGGTATTAAGATTACCAGATTTAACCAAGCTACCTACAAAAATTGCAGAAGTTGTAGAAGAATTATGGAATGATGAATGATGATAGATGAATTTTGGAAAATCATCATTCATCAGGAAGTAGAAGGAATCTTACGCTTTTCTTGTTGTTTTGATAATAGCTTTTTCAATCTATAAATAAAATACCTTTATTTTAATAGAAATAATAGAGTTTTATCTATAATAAAACTCGTAAATTTCTATTGGTATCGCTATACCATTTGTAACTGTTCAGTTAATACTAGTTTTATATCGATGAATAGCTATATAGAGGAGAACCACCTTTGAAACAAGCGACGCTGCACCAGTTAAAGGTATTCGAGGCTGCGGCACGGCACAGTAGCTTTACGCGAGCTGCTGAGGAATTGTTTCTCACCCAACCTACCGTTTCTATGCAGATTAAGCAACTTACAAAATCGGTAGGTTTGCCATTATTTGAGCAAGTGGGAAAGCGGTTGTATCTCACCGAGGCAGGACGAGAATTATTTGCTACTTGTCGGCAGATTTTTGAAAATATAGCCCAGTATGAAATGAAGGTGGCAGATTTAAAAGGGCTAAAACAGGGACAATTACGCTTGGCAGTGATTACAACAGCAAAATATTTTATCCCACGTTTGTTAGGGCCATTTTGCGAACTTTATCCAGGGATTGATATCTCTCTGCAAGTAACGAATCACGAACAAATTTTGGAACGGATGAGTCAAAATCTGGACGACTTGTATATTATGAGTCAAGTTCCAGACAATATGGATGTGACTTGTGAGGCATTTTTAGAAAATCCTTTGATAGTCTTTGCACCAGTTAATCATCCGTTATCCAAGGAAAAGAATATTCCGATCCAACGCCTATCTAACCAACCTTTTATTATGCGAGAACCAGGTTCAGGAACTCGCCGCGCCGTGCAAAGCTTATTTGAAGAACAAGGGGTAACAGTAAAAGTCAAGCTGGAATTGGGAAGTAACGAAGCAATTAAACAAGCGATCGCAGGTGGTTTAGGAATTTCGGTTTTATCTCGTCATACTTTACTATTAGACGCTTCAGATTTTAGTATTTTAGATGTCCAACACTTTCCCATTCAGCGACATTGGTACATGGTTTACCCCGCAGGCAAACAGTTATCTATCGTTGCTCGTGCCTATTATGACTATCTCCTGGCTGCGGCAAGGAATTTTGTAGATCAAAACACTGAAACCACTTCTAGTAAACTTGAACCAATTAACGGGTAATTCATAATTAAGAATTACGAATTACCCAAAGGGGTTGACTCTTAGACCGGCAACCATTGACAATTAACCAGCAGAATCAATTAAAAATGGGGGAAAACTGGCAATGGTTAACCCGGAAATACCATCTTGGCGCAAAACAGTACAAAGCGAGATTGTAGCTGTTACAGTTTATGCTGACAGAGCATTGGTTACACGACGGGGTGTAGTTGATTTAACAGGAATTGAACAGGAATTAGTAATAACCTCAATGCCAGAGACTCTAGAAACTGAGTCTATCAGGGTTAGCGGTACAGGGACAGTGGCAGTGCGTTTGATGGGAGTGAGTAGCGATCGCATTTACACCACTGAACCAGTAGCAGAGCGAGTTGCAAATTTAACAAGGCAAATTGAGCAGTTAGAAGCAGAAAAACGCCACCTGCAAGCCCAAGTCGATGCTTTAGTATTACAGTCTAGTTTTATCGCCGGGTTACGTGAAAAAACAGAGGAACCCTTTGCACAAAGTTTGTCTCGGAAAAATCTTAGCCTGAGCGAAACTTTGGATTTTTTGAACTTTATTGGAAGCCAGTATAGTGAATATGCGATCGCATCTGGAGAGTGCAAAACCCAACAGCAAGAATTAGACAAAGAACTGCAAGCACTCCGCGCTTCATTACAAAAAATTCAAACACCCCATCCCAAAGAGAGTTTGAGCATAGTTATAGGAGTTGAAGTTGCAGGTGAAGGCGAATTTGAATTAGAGGTATCTTACATAGTAAATCGCGCCAGTTGGACTCCGCTTTATGACTTGCGATTTAACACTACCAGCGATATTGTGCATCTGGGCTACCTTGCAGAAATCACTCAAAGCAGTGGCGAAGATTGGATTGGTGCAAATCTCACCCTTTCTACCGCTAAACCGGGATTAGGTACTCTCCCACCTAAACTTGAACCCTGGTATATTGATGCGCCACGTCCACAAATGTTACGACAACGACAATTGGCTGCCCAGCGACCACTGCTTCCTACCATACCAGAACAGGCTGCTCCTACTGCTAAAGCGGATTGGCAAGAAGAAGACGAAGGTGCAGATGATGTTCTTATCCCAGCAGAAAGTGTGACAGCAGAAGTATCCAAAGAAGGGAGTGTAGTTACCTTTAAATTGAATGGTGGCGGTAACATTCCCAGTGATGGCGCACCCCATAAAACGACAATTTTCAACGATGATTATCCTTGTAACTTTGATTATGTGGCAATGCCGCGTTTGGTAAGTTTTGCTTATCTGCAAGCAAATGTAAAGAATAATCCCAATGGTGCGACTTTGTTACCAGGGAAAGCGAATATTTTCCGCAACAATGTTTTTATCGGCACAACTCAGTTACAGAATATTGCGCCAGGACAAGAATTTAAATTGAATTTAGGGATTGATGAAAGTTTGAAAATTGAGCGCGAATTAGTTGAACGTCTAGTAGACAAGAGACTAATTAGCAACCAGCGCCGGATTACTTATAGTTATCGGTTGATAATTACTAACTTGTTTGACAAAGAAGTAAATCTCAAAGTAACTGAACAATTGCCAGTTAGTCGCAACGAGCAAATTAAAGTGCGCCTTAGCCGTAGCAACCCACAAATTCAACTAGGTGAAATGGGCATTTTGGAATGGCAGTTAACTCTTCCACTACAGGAAACAAGAGATATATATTACCAGTTTAATGTGGAACATCCGCCTGACTTAATGGTGGTTGGGTTAGATATTTAGAATCCACGTGAACCTGAGACAAATATTATATTAACCTGAGTTCGGGATAAGAAATTCTCAAAACCCCTGATTTTCATTGTTCAGTCTGTAACTCAGTTTTAATCTCTTCTCAAGAAGGCAGCTTATTGATATTAGTCTTATTTGTGAGCCTTGTTGACAAAATAATTACACTTTAATCACTTCCTTTATCACTTAGAGTTTTGCTCAATCCTTACAGAATAAGCTTTTTAGCTTCTGGATTAACGCAAACTCAGGTGATAGTAGTTCTTAATTGGATGCAATAGAATGTGGTTCGGAAATACAGGAGTCAGAATATTTTGACTCCTGAATTCTTTGTCAGAATATCCCATTGATCTAAGAATTACTATATTGTTTACTTGAACATCGCTTCTTATTACTACAGAAAGTTGCAAGTGTAATAATTTGAGTTTGAAAAAGTGAATACAACAAAATACTACATTTGTTTTACAAAAAGTCTCTTGTAATTAAAGAATTGAAACTTCTATTTTCATTAATTGCTACTTACTAACAGCATAGTTATTTCATGTGTAAAAGTTCCTATTAACGTTATCTTAATAATTCCTTAAAGGCAAACTTTTACTATTTATTAGGTTTCTGAAATTTTGCTGACAGTATACTAATGAACTTATCAAGACGTAATTTTTTTACATTGGCTGGGGCGAGTGCTGTCGGTGTTACGATGCTTTCTCCTCTGGAAGCTTTATATGCAAGACGTGCTAATGGTCAAGTTGCCAACGGTATTGGTTTTGGTCCTCTAGCGCCTAAGCTAGCCGAAAATGCAGATGAACTCCAAGGTGTCATTCTGAGTGGTATTAACTTAGGCAATACTCCCATTTTGCAGCTTCCTCCTGGCTTTAATTACACAGCGATCTCAGTAAGAGGTCAGGCAATGAGTGATGGTGGTACTGTGCCTGCGGCTCATGATGGCATGGCTGCATTCCAGGGTCCTAAGAACACCACAATTCTGGTGCGGAATCATGAAGTGAGTGCTTTGGGTTCTAACCCAGTACGTGTACCTACAGCAAAACTATACGATCGCTTGGGTGGCGGCACAACAAACATCTTGGTTGGATCTGATCGTCGGGTAATCAAGCATTTTGCTTCTCTGGGCGGCACAATTCGTAACTGTGCAGGTGGTTCCACTCCCTGGGGTACCTGGATTACCTGTGAAGAGGACGTAACGCTTCCTTCATCTGGTGGAGCAACCAAAAGGCATGGCTATAATTTTGAAGTGCCAGCGACAGACGAAATTCAGGTTACTGACCCAGTGCCTCTGGTTGCTATGGGACGTTTTAACCATGAAGCTGTTGCTGTTGATCCGGCAACTGGATGGGTCTATCAAACCGAAGACAGGGGCGATAGCTGTTTCTACAGGTTCCGCCCTAACCAGGAAGGTAACTTGCAAAGCGGTGGCGTGCTTGAGGCGCTTGTCATTGTAGGCGCACCTGCGGATACGCGCAAAGATTACCTCCGCTATAAGAATATAGCGTTGTCAACCACCTGGGTTCCGATTAACAACGTTGATCCTAATACCGATAATGGTTCTGCTTCAGTGCGAGGACAAGCCCGGGCAAGCGGCGCTGCAATCTTTGCGCGGGGTGAAGGTGCCTGGTATGGCAATGGCGCGATCTACTTTACCTGTACCAGTGGTGGCGATGCTGGTTTTGGTCAAGTTTTTGCTTACAATCCCAGCAACGGCACATTGACTTTAGTCGTTGAGTCTCCTGGAGAAAGTGTACTAGACTTCCCTGATAACATTACAGTTGCTCCTTTTGGGGATCTGATTCTTTGTGAAGATGGAGGCGGAGACAGTTATATTGTCGGCGTTAATCAAAGCGGCGAGCTGTATCAGTTTGCAAAAAACAATATTAATGACAGTGAATATGCAGGAGCCTGCTTTTCACCTGATGGTCGCACAATGTTTGTCAATCTCCAATCCCCTGGAATTACCTGTGCCATTTGGGGCCCTTGGAGCAGAAACCGAGCATAAAGTTAATTACATCTCAATGATTTGATCACTTGCAGGGATGCTCCAGTTAATTCTTGGAGTAACCCTGTTTTTGGCATTTACTTAAGATATCTTTCGTATACTAGATTACTTGTGGTTGTTTAATGTACAGGGTTTCATTTGTTTGATGGTGAATGTTAACCACTGTAACCCAATCCATAAGGCTGGTTGTGAAGTCACCAGCTAGGTTTATATTTAGGTGTTTATCAATAAAAGTTACGCTTTTTTACGCCTGAAGGAGAACTAGTTTTAACACTCGAACAAGTTGCACAACAGGCTGAACAAGAAAAGCAACGCGCTAACCAAGAGAAACAATGCAGCGATCGCTTGGCAGCAAAACTGCGAGAATTAAATATAGATCCAGATACTATTTAAACTCCTCGCTGTCTTGCTTGAGCCTGTTGGCCCGAATGCTATGGATCTTCAGGAAAAACCCATTTTGGCGGTTCCGTCATTTTTTTGCGTAGACGTTCTTGTGCCAATTCCAACATTTTGTCTAAGGGAGTCTCTTCAATAAATTTTGCGGCTGCCTCTCTAAACTCGATATTTGGGCATTTATCCCCTAAAACACACCCGTTAACACAGGCTACAGCGCAGTTAATCTTTTGCTCCACAGTAAATTCCTCTCTCTAAAACTTATAAGTTATAAAGTTGTGAGTTCTAACATTCACCCCTAACTCTTTACTATCAGGCATTAACCTCTAGATAAATTTTACCTTGCCAGTTGCTATTCTATTAGTCTAAATACTTACCATTTAAAAAGTTATCAGTTATGAGTTATGATTTTGACTCCTGATTTCTCACTCTTATGAAGGGCGCTCATGTCAGAAGTTTTTGCTACTACTGGAACCATCGTTGCGATCGCAACTGCTGTTGTCCCCCAACAGGGTAGTGTTGGCATTGTGCGGGTGTCTGGTTCTGAAGCAATGGCTCTAGCCCAAACTCTTTTTCACACACCAGGGCGACAAGTTTGGGAAAGTCACCGGATTCTCTACGGTTATATTCGTCATCCCCAAACCCAACAACTGGTAGATGAAGCCTTATTGCTGATTATGAAAGCACCCCGCTCTTACACTCGTGAAGATGTGGTGGAATTCCATTGCCACGGAGGAATTATGGCAGTGCAGCAGGTATTACAACTGTGTTTAGAAAATGGCGCTAGACTAGCTCAACCCGGAGAATTTACTCTCCGCGCCTTTTTGAATGGGCGATTAGATTTAACTCAAGCTGAAGGTATTGCTGATTTGGTAGGAGCCAAATCGCCTCAAGCTGCTCAAACTGCCTTAGCTGGTTTACAGGGAAAATTAGCTCATTCGATCCGGCAGTTACGCGCTAACTGTTTAGATATTTTGGCAGAAATCGAAGCTCGAATTGATTTTGAGGAAGACTTACCGCCGTTGGATCATAAAGCAATAATATCAGAAATCGAGAAAATTGCCGCCGAGATAACGAGGTTATTGGCAACCAAAGACAAAGGTGAGTTGCTACGCACAGGTTTAAAAGTGGCAATTGTAGGGCGGCCAAACGTGGGTAAGTCGAGCTTATTGAACGCTTGGAGTCGGAGCGATCGCGCGATCGTTACAGACTTACCTGGTACAACCCGCGATGTGGTGGAATCTCAGCTAGTTGTCGGGGGAATTCCTGTACAAGTGCTAGATACAGCCGGGATTCGGGAAACAACAGACCAAGTGGAAAAAATTGGTGTGGAGCGATCGCGCCGTGCTGCAAATGCAGCTGATTTAGTCTTGCTTACCATCGATGCTTCAGCAGGCTGGACAGAAGGCGATCGAGAAATTTACGAACAAGTACAACACCGTCCATTAATTCTAGTCATTAACAAAATTGACTTAGTAGAAGAAAGCGAAAGAAAAACTCTTCAATCTCAAATACCCAATCCAAATTCTAAAATTGTCACAGCAGCATCACAAAATCAAGGTATTGATGCTTTAGAAACAGCAATTTTAGAGCTAGTCAAAGCAGAAAAAGTCCAAGCTGCTGACATGGATTTAGCCATTAACCAAAGGCAAGCGGCAGCTTTAACTCAAGCTAAAATATCTTTGGAACAAGTACAAACAACAATTGTCCAGCAACTCCCTCTTGATTTTTGGACAATTGACTTACGCGGTGCAATCCAGGCACTAGGAGCAATTACTGGTGAAGAAGTTACAGAATCGGTTTTGGATAGGATTTTTAGCAAGTTTTGCATTGGTAAATAAACCACAAATGTTCTATTCTTGTTAATCTGGGTAGTTTGGGTGAAGCGAATCACAACCCAATATCTATCCTAATTATTATCAATTTTAAATATTATTAAATCCTAAAAGTTTATGTCTTTAAATGATGAAATTAATTCTATAAATGCATTGATTGTGGGGGCGAGCCAAGGTATTGGTATTGGTTTTGTAAAAAGATTACTACAGGATGAGAAAATAGCTAAGATTTATGCAACTTCTCGTCAGCTAGAATTAGCCACCGATTTAATAGCTCTTGCAGGCGAACATTCTGAACGATTAATTTGTTTAGAGATGGATATTACTGACGAGTTGCAGATTGTTGAAACTATTCAAAAAATACATACCCAAGTTGACAAACTGCATTTGGTAGTCAACTGTGTAGGACTGTTGCATGAAGATAGTTTACAACCTGAAAAAAGCTTAAGACAGATAAATTCAGAAAACTTGCTGCGCTACTTTCAGATAAATAGTATTGGTGCTGTCTTGCTGGCTAAACATCTATTGCCTTTGTTGCGTCATGGAGAACGCAGTGTGTTTGCTAGTATTTCTGCTAAATTGGGCAGTATTGGCGACAACAAACTTGGTGGATGGTATGGCTATCGCGCTTCTAAGGCAGCACTCAATATGTTGATGCGAACTGCGGCAATTGAGTATAAAAGAAGTTGTCCTAAAGCATTAATAGTCACATTGCATCCTGGTACAACTGATAGGCGCCTTTCCCGGCCTTTCCAAAAAAATGTACCTGCGGAAAAATTATTCTCAGTGGAACGCACCGTTACCCAATTATTGGCTGTGATTGAACAGCTTCAAGAAGGCGATAGTGGGCAGTTTTTCTCGTGGGATGGAAGCAGATTGCCTTGGTAACTGCGTTACGCTGGTGCTAATGGAACTCACATTACTTGTAACCAAAGCCTATGAAGTTTTTTGTGCCAGCAGCCAAGGATGATATCAAAGCAGAGCAGGTGTATAATGCTTTTGCTCGGTCTGTCAAAGCACCAATAACCGAAAAGCGTATTTGGAAGTTACAGTGGCGCGATCGCGAAATTGATATGGAATGCGAAGTCGGTAAACCCTTACCATCCTCTTATCAAACGGGGAAAGAGCTAGTTATGGCAATCTTTGAGTGCGAAAACCTTTATAAAATTTGTACTCTTACCCGTGGAGGAGTAAAGGGAGAACCTATTTTGGTTAGCAAAAACTCTCTATCCTCAGCAACATATTTTTCAGATAATGTACATAACTGACTTTGCATATTACATAGAGCAGAAAGCGTATCAGTATTGGCGTAGTTTTTTAAAAGATATATTTATGTAGGTTGGGTGGAGTGAAACGCAACCCAACATTACCACCAAATTTTATGTTGGGTTACGCGATCGCTGCACCCAACCTACAAAACTCACGAACGAAGTAAGTGGGCGTAAATAATTATTGTTGGGATAGGGTAATAGGCAACAGGCAATAGATATAAGGATTTTAGCTAGTTCATTTTTCTTTACAGTCAAGAGGTTAGAGAGGAATTTCTTAAGCAAAACTCTTATCCACCTTGAAAGTGCTAGTTCTAAATTTTATAAAAATTTTATACAGATAAGTATCTTAACGCAATTTGAACTCAGTGTTTAAGATGCGTATTTTTGCTGTCGATATTGTATTTTTTGATAGCTATTATGAAAATACGCACTGATACAGGATAAAGCTGAGTCATCAGGTAACTTCTTTATGTTTGACCGTCTAGCGTTAATCTCTAGCCTGGTGCTGGCAAGTGCATTCGCTCTAAATCAAGCTGCGAACGCTCAAAGTGCAAATGTTCCTTTCAGTGGAACAGTTCCAGCTGAAGCTACCTTTAATGCTCCTGCCCCTGGCACTGCTGAACCAACTATTTCTAGCAGTTCTGCTGGAATTCCGACAAAGTTTGAATCACAAACTCCTGCCACTATGGGCGTGCAAACTAGCACACCTGCCACCATCTCTGTTTCACCCCCCAGATTTGTATCTGGCCCTAGTGCAGATCCTTCTGGGACAACGCACATCGGATTTTTAAAATTTGGTTCGGCTAACCTTCGTAGTGATGTCGGTGGTGGGAGTGCAACTTTACCAGCAGGTAGTACCAATTTAGAGGTGGGTTTGCTGGTAGAGCGACCTGTAGCATTTACGCCAGGAATTTATACCTACGTTGTTACTTTAACGATCGCACCATAGCTGTTTTCTGCAACCCTTATTATTTGAGAAGGATTTAAAAATGATTCGTCGTTCTTTATTAACTATTGCTTTGATAATTGTTGGTTCTGCTGCTCTTGCACCCAAAACAATGGCACAAACGGCTGATGTACCTTTTACAGCAAATGTCGGTGGTGTCTGCAACTTCGATCAAATCACCCCTGGTAAATTGGGACTCAACCAACAGACTAACCCAACTTCACTAGCGGGAGGATATCCTGGAGGACAATTTGGTAAGGTTTTTGTTAGCTGTAACCAAGGTGCCAGAGTGAGTATATCCAAGCCACAGCAAACCGGAGGCCCTAGTTTTACACCCATTAACTCTACTGGGTATATCAATTCACCTTTTGGCAGTACTAGTTCTCAGGGTGGTAGTTCTGTGTTGCTGCCCTCTGGTAGCGGTTTGCCTTTGGATATAGACATGATAGTAGATAAGGGCAGTCCCCTTGTTCCTGGAAACTACAGCTATGTAACAACATTGACTATCGTGCCATAGTCTAAAATTTTCCCAGTTTTCCTTCAATTTGCTTGA
Organism: Nostoc sp. UCD121; assembly: GCF_014222285.1. Classification (GTDB taxonomy): domain Bacteria; phylum Cyanobacteriota; class Cyanobacteriia; order Cyanobacteriales; family Nostocaceae; genus Nostoc. Next base: position 23,907 of record NZ_JACKZS010000065.1, on the reverse strand, counting down.
GAAAAATAGTTATTGAATATCTTGTCGCTAGAGAGTAAATCTTCAAGGGGCAAGATATTTTTCTCATGACCAATAGATAAAATAAATCTCCTTTTGGGAACTATAAATCAGAAATTAACTTTACTAATCCTGTCATAGTTATAAATATGCTCAAGAGTAATTGGCGCTCTCTAACTGCTGTTAGTGCTGGCTTATTCGCCCTAGTTTTATTTCCTGCTGCTGCTAAAGCACAAATGAGTGTTTCTCCGCTAGTGATTGAAGCCAAAGCGGAACGCGGACAAGCCCAAGGAATGATTACGATTTCCAATACTAGTAAAACCCCCTCTCGCATTCGCATCTATGCTGAACCTTTTACCTATAGCCGTGATGCAGGGTTTCAAACCTTATCCTCTAGTCCCAATGACTTGACGAAATATCTGCAATTCTCACCGCGTGAGTTGACTGTCAAACCAGGAGAAGTCCGCCGGGTTCGCCTCATCAGTCGCTTGGCTCCTAATTTGCCAGATGGGGAATATCGAGCGGTCGTATTTAATGAAACTCTTACTGAATCGAGAGATGCTGCTGGTAATAACGTTACTTTAGTGGCACGAATTGGCGTAACATTCTATGTCAGAAAAGGCAATCTTTCTCCCCAACTAGCAATTGATAGTGCCAGTTTTAACCCAGAGCAAAAACAAATTCAACTTTTAGTTCGCAATAGTGGACAAGCAACTGTTCTCCCCAGTTTAAATTGGACGTTACGCCAAGGGCAAACTGTTGTCAAAACTGGGCAGATAGATACTAATGCTGTAGTGGCAAATAGCGATCGCAATTTCTTATTAAATTACCCCAATAAAGACCAACCAGCCTTGAAGCCTGGTAAATATCAGCTAAGTGGTGAGTTATTCTGGGGTGAAGACAATAATAAAAGTAAGTTGCCCTTCAATGTAAATATTACTATTCCCGCACAACCAGCTGCATCACAGAAAAAATAGTTTGTGTAATAATTAGTAATTCTTAACTAAGAAATTGAGATTAACTCTCAATCCGATTAGGTTAAACTTTTTTACTGAAAATACTAGTTCACAAAGGCGCTATAAATCGCCGTTTTTACAAGAAAAATTCCTTTGTAGAGGCGGCGATTTATCGCGTCTCTTGCCATTAACCTTAACCTAATTTTGGAGAATTGGCATTGTTGTAAAATACAGCATTAATATCGATAATTTTGTTTGGTGCTTGGGAATTATATGTTGGTATAGACATTGCAATGCAACGTTTCTATTTCTATAGGAAATTTTACAGAGAAGTTAAAAATTTGTGCAACTTCGGTTATTAACTAGTAGAGGCAAATTTCTGCTAGCTGCGATCGCTCTTATCTGTCAAATTATTATCACCCCAGCTAAAGCAGATACGCCTGCATCCAATCTACAAACGCCTACAAGTACCCAATTAGCAAAGGATTCAGAATTTAAAGTTTTTCCTGTAGGATTGAATGTCGGCAACCGCAATGTCAATTCTAGTGTTCTGGTGCGTGGTCAAGAAGATGGTTCCCAAGCAATTGATTTTTCAAATTGGCTGTTACCCTATGATGCAATCGTTCAAGGGTTGAAATTAAATGTTACCACTTTACCAGACGGTCAATTAGAAGTGCGATCGCTTAGTGTTGTGACTCGCATCAACCCAACAAAACTTCGCACCGATCCAGAATTAGGATTAGTCTTTACAATTCAAGATTTACAAACTCTCTTTGGCGTAGGGGCAAAATTTGACATCAATGAATACGCCATTATTTTAGATGTTCCAGGGGTAGATCAATCCAGTGGCAAACTAGCAGAAACAGAAACTCCGATTCAGCTAGAAGGATTACCACACATTACACCTAAAAAATTTAGTGTGGCGGCAGTTGAACAAAAGGTAAATGCTAGCGGTGGTGCTACGAGATCGACAAGTTATCGAGGTGATTTCCTGGCTGTTGGTAGTGCTTTCGGTGGTTCGTGGTTCATCCGCACCGATCAACCAAATTTACAAAATCCGCAAAATTGGAATATTGCTGAAGCGCAATTTCTGCGACAAGCTAATTCAGCTGATTATTTTGTGGGTTCCCAGCCAACTTTTTGGCAAACTCAAGGAACAGGAGACTATTGGGGGTTTACATCCATTCAACGACAGGGGTTTGTACCACCTCAACCCTTTGGCGGTGGTTCTTCCGATCCTCGCCAACGTTTACAAGCAAATGCTATTGGACGCACAATTTCTGGTAAGGCTGAACCAGGTACATTGGTGCGCTTAGTACAAGGTTTTAGCGATCGCATCATTGCCGAAATTTTAGTTGATTCTTCTGGCATTTACCGCTTTGAAAATATTAAAAGTCAAAATCAATTTTTGGCAAATAATTATCGCGTCTTGCTGTATCCCCAAGGGCGACTCACCGCCCAACCAGAAATTCAACAGGCTAATTTTTCTACAGTCCCAGGACAATTACCAGCAGGTGCTTCAGGATTAATCGTTTCTGGCGGGTTACGACGGGATTCTTTGGGAAATCAAAGTCTGTTGGGCAACTTTTCTGGCTTTCGGGGGGGAATTGCTGGACGTTGGGGTTTATCGGAAAATCTGACAGTAGGCTTAGGTGGAGTGTATGACGAATCGCCTAAAGCCTTAGCAGAATTATTTTGGCGTGCTAGAAACTTACCTTTGCAGGTATCAGTTTCAGCACTAACGGGTAATAAGTGGGATGTGAATACAGATATTCGCTACGATCCAGCTTCTAACTTGAGTGCTATATTTACCAGCGATCGCTTATCTAGCCGTTTTAATCTAGATTGGCGAGTTTTGCCTCAATTCGCTTTATTCGCCAGTAGTGACACTGGTGATGCAACATCTAGCGGAATGCAATTTAACTTGAGTGGCAAAGATGCCTTTACCTTTGCCCGTATCAGCTTAGATACTAAAAACCGTCTGCGCTGGAATTTGCTGCAACGTCTTGGAAAACTAGAATTAACGCAACGTGGTAACGAAATCAGTACTTTGTCAGAACTGAATTACAACTTATCTAAAAACCGCTTTTCTAATAGTGGCAACTCACTGCTGTTAAATTATGAAACACAGAATCAAAATCGTAGCGACAGTTTGCTGAGTGTGAGTTGGCGCTATCGTTCACAACAACAGGCGATTGATGGTAGCTATCAGTGGGAAGCACAGTTAGGTTATGGCGTTGGTTCTCAAGGTAATGGAATACTAGCCACACTATCAACAACAGTTTTACCCGGTTTGCTATTACGGGCGCGTTATCAAGGTGTATCGCCGAGTTCCGATGAAGCAACTTTCAGCATAGATTTAGCTTCTAGCCTGAATCTCCAAGGGGGTATTAGTCCAGGCGATCGCCGTTCTAATTACTTCCGTACCCAAGGCGGACTGTCGATTAAGCCATTTTTTGACCGGAACAATAACGGCAAATGGGATGGAGGGGAAGAAGTTTATACAGATAATGCTGATTTGTTATTGACTTTGAACAATAAACCTCTTAAGTCATTTTTGCCACAAATCCAGGGCGATCGCACTTTAGTAAGAATGCCTCCTGGTATTTATCGCCTTGACCTCGATCCAGCAGGTTTACCCCCTGATTGGCAGCCTATGGTTGAGTCTGTAGCCATTGATGTAGTTGCTGGGAGTTACACCCCTGTGATGATTCCGTTAATTCGTTCTTACGCGCGATCGGGGGTAGTCACGGATACTCAAGGTCAAGCGATCGCAGGCGCACGGGTAGAAGCCATACAACCAGATCAAACAACTCGGTGTTTTTCTGTCACCAATGGGGCTGGAGTCTATTATTTAGAAGGCTTGTCACAGGGTAAATACACTCTGCAAATCAACGGTAAATCTGCTGGTACCTTGAAATTGGAAGAGTCTTCTGAAGCATTCCAAGAGCTTAATTTGCAACAGCCGTAAGTCGCTTTGCTCCAATTAAAAATTAAAAATTATTAATTAAAAATTTAAAAACTACATGAGATTATTCTAATTCAGCGCTTCCCCACCACTTCAGATGATAGATGTCGCTCCAACCAATTCTCCAAATCTGCCATTACCTCTCGATAATTGAGGTCACGCTGAATTTCATGATAGGCTTCTGGGTACTCAATTCTCAGCTTATCTGTGCAGTTTACCCGTTGATAAAATATGTCGCTTCCCGCAGGTAAAGCCACTCGGTCTGCACCACCGTGAAGAATCAATAATGGTAATTGCCAATCACCTGCTTTAGCATTAATCCAATCAACTGTTGCAAAGAATTCTGTAGCTAGACGGGCAGTACCAAGGGTATGTCGCAGTGTATCTTGAGCGATCGCAGCTAAAACCTGCGGATCTCTTGAACCAGCACTGATGTCAATGCCTGTATTCAGTGTGAAACGCGGCCACACCCGTGAGAGCATTTTTCCTAAAAGCACCCGAATCGGTGAAATCCCAACTTTTCCCAAGGTTGGCGCAAGAGCGATCGCACCTTGTAAAACTGATGCTTGTTGGGGATAGTGGAGAATGTAATCTAAGACAATCACCCCGCCTAAGCTATGACCCAAAAGAAAAATTGGGCAGCCAGGATTCTGAGTCTGAATTAACTGTAAAAAGGCTCCTAAATCTTCTCGAAACTCACTCCAAGCGTTGATATAGCCTTGCTGACCTGGTGAGCGTCCATGACCACGCAAGTCTAAGGCATAGATAGCATATTGTTTGGGTATTAAATGCTGAATTACATTACTGTAGCGATCGCTGTGCGCTCCGAGTCCATGCACAATGGTTAATATTGCCCGGACTTTACCCTCTGGATGCCAGCTTTGGTAATACAGGTCAAGTCCTCCAACACCTTGGAATCTGCCTTCTTTACGAGACACGATGCGATCGCTATGGTCAATCATCTGGTTAATTTTTTAGGTATTCTCTCAGCAAGTTACTAACATGTCAACACTGATTGTATAAAAATAGCTTTTGGCTATGGGAATAATTACAGCTAATTGAGTTACCCTGATGTATTTATTTAAAATATCGATAAGATCATTCCACAGCTTCTAACCGTGGGTTGGTTAATAATATAACCTCAAGAATTATGATTTATTCATGAATTCAAGGAGATTTTTATCAAAAATTCTTCTAAGGAATCTGTTCAGGAAGACCTAGCTGATGGAGTAATTTCCGAAGTTCATACCGATTCGAAATCTAGCCATCAGAGCGAAGATAGTACACAATTAGAAACTTTAACTGCTTCAAGTATAAAGCGGGTAAAAGAGGGTGTAGCTGCGGCTGGCGATGTCTACGACGGGCTACGCCTACGCGCTGTTCGCCAGATTATCGAAAAAACCCTCAATCGCTTGGAAGGTCTTAATCAGGGGCATTCAGAACCTAGAGCCAACTCTGGGTTGCGTCGTTTTGTGATGCGATCGCTCATCCATGCCTTTTTCAAGGTACGGGTCGAACATCTCGAAAGAATACCTCAGAAACCTGCAATTTTAGCTGTCAACCATCTCCACCATATCGATCCCTTACTCCTGTTAGCCGAACTCCCTACCCAACCCCACTATTACATCCTGGGCGATGCTCGTACTCTTTATAATAAGTGGTGGAAGCGCTTTATCCTGGGTTTTGCGGGGGGCGTGATTCCTTTGGAACGGGTGTGGAAAGAAGAAGTTGCTGTCATGGAAGCGGCTAAAGCAGGAAGGCAAGATTTAGTTGAGCTAGCCACAGCAATTAAACAGACAGTACCGACAGGGGAAGATATACACACACTGCGACAGATAGACCGGATTATCCTGGCAATTTTGGCTCGTGGAGATGGGATGATTCTCTTTCCCGAAGGACGACTAGGAACTGCTGAGGGTAAGTTGCATCTCCCTTTAAAACGCGGGACTTTGATTTATGCCTTGCGGGCTGGTGTACCGATTATTCCAGTTGCACTGATTGGGACTCATGACCTCTATTTGGGAAAGGAGTTAACAATTCGGGTCGGTGAACCGTTACACTTTGCCCAAGCAACCAGACCAAAGCGCCAGGAAGTAGAAGTAGCTTTGGAGACGTTACAGAATGCGATGCTGGCTCTGTTGCCAACTAACTACCAAGAACCAACCGGAGCCAAACTGTTACGTTCTTTCCTCAATCACATGTTGTGGTGAGAGTTTATTGCTCTAAAAAGTTTGTAACTTTGAAATTTGATGTTCCCTCCCAACAATGGTTCAAAAATGCGTTTACTTGAGCGTCTGCTGAGTCAATCGATTCTTTGGAAGCGTTAAATTGCACTGCTGTCACAATATACTCAAAGATAATTACAAACTGCTTTTGAAGTGAAATTCTTTCGACTAAAATTGTTTCACCTATCTTAGGAATTTGAGGCACATCCACTACAAATGTCTCAAGTTTTGGTTTATCTAGTGGATTTTTGAAATTGAAGTATTTACAGTAAACAATAATTTTCACTTAGACAAACACCAATAACATCATAGATAATCAAAATTATCCTTTAATTTAAAAATCGTAAATATTATAATAGTTTATTAAAAATATCTACCAGCTTATACCAATCCTCAAAAATCAGGCTACAGATGTAAATCTGTAAACCAAAATGAAATTTGATAAGTTTTAATTAAGAGCTATGTTAGGGAGACCTTGAGCGTCATTACGAATTACGAATTAGTGTTATTTTCCCTGCCACATCTGCCGTAATGACTGAAAAATCTTTACAAATCTCTCTTCTAGCCAGAGCATAGCATAATCAACCCATTCCAGAAGTTGCTCTAAGGGATGCTTCTCATAGCCTGTTGAAGTTGCTTTGGTCTCTATCCAGTCTGGCTGTGCCTCAATTTGACTACTTTGATGAAACTGCTGTTGCAAAATTTCCCCTTTACGACTCTTGCGTTTAGTTAGGGAAGTATGGGCTTGAGTTTGCTTTGCAGAAGAAACTTTTCCAGATATTTTTTGGCTTGATGCAAGATTACTAGTTGCTTGTTTCCTTTGCACCAAACCAGATCCAATTTTAGGTTGTTTTACAGTTAAATTCTTTTGTGGAAAATGCCCTACTGATAAACTTGCCGCTAAAGCAGGATTTTCCACTTGAGTAAGTGTAACTGACTTGTTAGTAACGGTTTCAGTGTCTCCAAATAAATCATTCCATGTTAGCCAAGGATCAACAGCTGAATCCTGGTTCTCCAATAGAGGGCTTTTAGATAAGGCTTTTCTAAAGCGTGATGAGAATAGTTTACCTGGTAATTGCTTATCACTAGTTGTTGGTTCAAGTGTTTTTCTATTAGCAACACCAAAAAAGTAATTAAGCGCCGCCTCAATTAAAGCGTGAATATTTAGTGTATGAGTTTCCAAACCATCAGTAGTGGTTGCAATTTCTCCCTTAGCAGCTAATTGCTCTTTGCCATAAAGAAATATGTTTAACTGAGTTTGGGCAACTTGAACAATTTCCTGGCTACGTTCTTGCACAGGTACTAAAGCATTTGACTCCAACTTAGCAACAGCTATATCTAGAAATGCCAGTAATCTTTCAGTATTAAGTAAATCTTTTGATATGCCCTCAGCTAAAGCTGGAATTTTGGTTGTATTGCCGTCAGTGAGTTTTGCTAATAAACGGTCAATTTGTGGTAATAGCTCCGTTTCTTTTTTAGCTATAATCAACCGCCAGGACTGCCAGTAATTAGCAACTTCGTTAATAATTCGATCTTCTAATTTTGCCTGCTGCTGGGGTGTCAAAATATCTAGAATTTCATTTTCGGTAGTAACAAGTACTAAACTCCGATTCATCAAATTTGTGGCAATTCCCCGCACTGCTGGAAGATGCTGTTTTAGAGCGTTATCTAACTGTAAAGAGTTGATAATTCCCGCTTTATTCTCTGTAATACTTGAAGATTCTATATAACTAACATTATTTGTCGAGTTTTTACCAACAAACTTCAGCCCAAAAACTCCCAATAAAGCCAAGGGATCAAAAAGTTCAGATGTTTTTGTAGGCGTGGAGGCGGCTTCATCTGACAACACGTAATTGACTGCTTCTAGTACTTGTTGAATAGGACTATCAGCATTTGGAATTTCGGGCTGAAAATCGGTATCATTTGGTTGTAACTTTAGTCTAGTTTGTGGTTCTTTGGTCTGTAGCGTTTTCCCAGATGATTCAGATGACTGAAACAGTAGATACACTGGGTAAAGTAGTGCCTCCACACCCCACTTAGTGGCAACTTGCAAATGCCGGAAGGTGTGTTCCCACTGTTGTGTCACCCGCCGAGATTGCTGGTGGACAAAGTTAAATAGTCTGCTTTGATAACGACCAGAGGAACCAGAAGACATAGTAGTAATTTTTTAGTTCAAGTCTTGTTAAGTTGTGAGACTCGCGCCAAACAATAAAAACAACCAACACCTCATCTTAGCGAATATATGACCCCGACTGTCTCTCAATCTCATACCAAAATCATCTCACAAGCAATTGAGCAACTGCGCTCTTTTTGCCAAGTTAATCTTCAGTCTAGCTGGCTATACCAGGAATCTGACCTGATTATTACTGATGTTGTCGCTGCTGATTTGTCTCATTGGCAACCTGTTAAGTTGAATGCTAAAGAACATATCGCTTGGACTGGGGGGAAAAAAGTACTATGGCTAGTGCAAAGGTTGGTAGTGCCCCAAGATTTACAGGGTTATCCTTTAGCTGGGTTATCTTTGCGGCTGGCGCTGGTTTGGTGGGCAGATGCTGCTGAGATTTATGTGAATGGGGAGTTAGTACTGGAGGGTGATTTATTTGATTGTTCGCCGAGAGTGCTTCTCAGTCGAGGGGTAACACCAGGGGAAGAGTTTGTTGTGGCTTTGCGGTTAGTGAGTCCGGGACATTGTGATGGTGCTTTAGTGCGATCGCTCCTAGTTTATGAGTCTATTGTTGATAATAATCCCGATCCGGGTTTTGTGGCTGATGAATTAGCTGTGGTGCAGCTTTATTTGGAAAAGTTCGCGCCGGAAAAGTTGGATGCTTTGGTGGAGATGGTGGAGGAGGTTACTAACCGCAGAGGCGCAGAGGACGCCGAGGAAGAGTTAGCAAGATCGTTTTTGTCTCTACGCCAAAACTTAATTCAATCCGACATCTTAGCCCCCCTTAAAAAGGGGGGCTGGGGGGATCAAAAATCTAAAATTTTCTTATTGGGTCATGCTCACTTAGATTTAGCATGGTTATGGCCTGTGAGTGAAACTTGGAATGCGGCACAAAACACTTTTGAGTCGGTTCTGAAGTTGCAAGAAGATTTCCCTGAGTTAATTTTCTGTCATTCGACTCCCGCACTTTACGCTTGGATTGAGGAACATCGCCCGGATTTGTTTCAGGCGATTCAAGCACAGGTAGCTGCTGGATGTTGGGAAGTTGTCGGCGGAATGTGGGTGGAACCGGAACTCAATCTCATTGCTGGTGAATCAATAGTCCGTCAGCTATTGTATGGTCAACGATACATCAAGGAAAAGTTTGGACAATTTTCAACTATGGTATGGGTTCCAGATACTTTTGGTTTCTGTGCAACTTTACCGCAGTTTTTCGCTAATGCCGGAATTGAGTATTTTGTCACCCAGAAGTTGCGGTGGAATGATACTACTAAATTTGATTATGGAGCTTTTTGGTGGCGATCGCCTGACGGTAGCGAAGTCTTTAGTTTGATGTCTGCACCTATCGGTGAAAACATTGATCCAGTTAAAATGGCATCCTACGCTCTGGAATGGCAATCTCAAACTGGTTTATCAGAATCCCTCTGGCTTCCCGGTGTTGGCGACCACGGCGGCGGCCCCACTCGTGATATGTTAGAAACCGCCCAACGCTGGCAAAAGTCTCCTTTCTTTCCTGACTTAGAATTCACGACGGCTGAAAAATATTTAAAGCAAATCAGAAGGAGGCAGGAGGCAGGAGGCAGAAGTTCTGATTCTCCGTCATTTCCTACTTGGGACGATGAACTATACTTAGAATTTCATCGCGGTTGCTACACTACCCACGCGGATCAAAAACGTTGGAATCGTCGTTGTGAAAATTTATTGTATGAAGCTGAACTATTTGCTACCTTAGCAACCATAAGCTGTGGTGTGATATATCCTAAAGCAGAAATTGAAGCAGCTTGGAAGCAGGTTTTATTTCAACAGTTTCACGATATTTTACCTGGTTCTTCAATTACTCAAGTTTACACAGATGCGTTACCCCAGTGGCAGCAAGTGAAACAAGTCGGAACGAAGATATTACAAGAATCACTTTTTGCGATCGCATCTCACATTACCCTATCAGAACCACCAAAACCTAATAGTTTACCTATTTTCGTTTTCAATTCTCTCAATTGGCAGCGTTCTGAGGTAGTCTCTGTAGCCTTACCCACACCACAGGAATGGCAGATTTACGATACTTCAGGAAAGCAGCTTGTCTCCCAATTATCTGAACCATCAACCCTATTATTTCTCGCTACCGAAATTCCACCCGTTGGCTACCGCATATTTTGGCTTTCCCCCTCATCTCCAACTCTGCGGGAAGCTAAAGCTACATCCCCCTCATCTCCTTCACTCCTCCCAGACTGGATTTTAGAAAATGAATTCTTACGAGTTGTTATCGATCCTGATACTGGAGATTTATCAAGTGTTTTTGATAAAACTGATCAACGAGAACTTTTGAGTGGTGCGGGAAATCAACTACAAGCTTTTAAAGATAGCGGTCAATATTGGGATGCTTGGAATATAGACCCCAATTATGCCCAACATCCCTTACCCTCAACAAATCTTCAATCTATTCAGTGGCTAGAACAAGGGCCAGTGCAAAGTCGTGTGCGCGTGGTGCGTCAGTTGGGCGAATCGGAATTTTGCCAAGATTATATTTTGCAAACTGGTTCACCTTTACTGAAGATAGCTACCACCGTCAATTGGCAAGAAAATCATGTATTGGTGAAAGCTGCTTTTCCTCTAACTATCGAAGCAGACCTTGCTACTTATGAAATTCCCTGTGGCGCGATTCGCCGGACAACTAAACCGCAAACCCCCGCAGAACAGGCAAAATGGGAAGTCCCAGCTTTGCGTTGGGCGGATTTAACAGGAGAAACACAGGAGGGTATTCACGGAGTTAGTTTGCTAAATGATTGTAAATACGGTTACGATAGCAAACCCAATCAACTCCGCCTAACACTACTACGCAGCCCTAATTGGCCAGACTCAGAGGCTGATAAAGGTTTTCATGAGTTTACGTATACCTTGTATCCTCATGCTGGTAGCTGGGAATCAGCCCATACGGTACGGCGTGGCTATGAATTGAATATACCGTTACAAGTCATATTGAATCCTACTAATGAAAAGCCACCTGAAAATCCTTCCCTTTCTACTAGTAAAGATGGGTTAGGGGTGAGTTTCCTAGATTTATCAGCTGAAAATTTAATCTTGATGGCCTTGAAGCCATCTGAAGATGACCCACAGCAGTTAATTCTGCGGTGTTATGAATGTCACGGAGAAACAGCCGAGTTATCTTTGCAAAGTAATTTAGGGTTGAATCTAGGAGATACAGTAGATTTGTTAGAGCGTTCCTCTACTACTGAATTCTCATCTCAGCAACAAATCTTAACAATACAGCCTTGGAAAATCGCCAGTTTCAAGGTAATCCCAACGATTAATCCCAGGCTAGAGTGAGCCACTATTGCTGTGTCAGTGGCCAATTGTGGTTTTCCACAGACCACCAACCAATGACAAATGACCAATGACCAATGACTCTTTTAATCTTCGTGATCGTCAAACGGATCGTTCAATTCCTTGCTAGGAGGGCCAAAAGAGGTATAAATTGAAATTCCGGTGATGGCAACCACCACGGCGGCCATAGAAATGCTAAGAACTATTGCGGGTTCCATAATTGAGGGATAGATGATGAGTGCTATTCTTATAGAATATTACAGAAGATTAAAAAAAGCTTTGGCAAGTAATATTAGGTGAACTATGGCACAAAGGACTAGGTTGGGAGATATCCTGAAACCACTTAACTCTGAGTATGGAAAAGTGTCTCCAGGTTGGGGTACTACCCCTGTGATGGCTGTTTTTATGGCGCTATTTCTTGTGTTTTTGCTGATTATTCTGCAACTTTACAATAGATCACTGTTAGTTCAGGATGTAAATGTCGATTGGCGGAGTTTAGGACGCTAACAGATACACCGCTATCAAGTTTGGATAACAAGTTAAGTTACACCCGGTTCCTCCGGGTTTTTTTGTGAATGGTCAGTGCATACTAACTATTGAGTAGACTACATAATATATGAGTTTCTGTAGTGGTTCTATAGTTGACAGGAGACAAAAATGAATATATTTGGTATCGGTCTGCCGGAAATGGGCGTAATTATGGTAGTGGCGCTGTTAATCTTTGGCCCAAAGAAGCTGCCAGAAATTGGTCGGAGTGTGGGTAAAACAATCCGTAGTTTCCAAGAAGCTTCTAAGGAGTTTCAAAGCGAGTTTCAAAAAGAAGCAGAACAGTTAGAAGAAGCTGTCAAGACTACTGCTGAATTGGAACCTAAGCAAATCTACCCTGCCAAATCGGAGCAGGATACTACCGCTAGTTCTTCTCAACCTAGCTAGTAGTTTGTCTCATTAGTTACCAAGGGTGAACAAGTTCGTAGTAAGGACTTTAGTCCTGAATTTTAAGCACTGAAGTGCTTACTACAAACCCTTAGAACTAGCTCAGACATTGTACTAGTTGAGTGATGCATATCAATTGACTATAGGCAAAATGACAGAAGCTGTTACGCAACCAGCTTTGGTGATTCCACAACTAATTGTTGGTTTGGGGAATCCAGAAAGCAAGTATGATCAAACACGCCATAATATCGGCTTTGCTGCTGTAGAAGCCCTCTGCCGTTCTTGGCGCATTTCCTTGGCAGAAAACCGCAAGTTTCAGGGTGAGTATGGCGAAGGTATGGCCCCAGGTGGAGGTAAGATTCGCTTGCTAAAGCCGACAACTTATATGAATCGCTCAGGACAGTCAATTCAAGCGGTGACAAGTTGGTATAAATTGCCGCCTGAGTCAGTGCTGATAATTTATGACGATATGGATTTGCCTTTGGGAAAAACTCGGCTGCGCTTATCTGGTTCGGCTGGGGGACATAACGGGATGAAAAGTGCGATCGCACATCTGAGTACCCAAAACTTTCCCCGTTTGCGAATCGGTATTGGTAAACCCAAAGGTGCAGCTAATAACGATGATTCTAATACTGTCTCCCATGTGCTGGGACGATTCTCCTCTGCCGAAAATCAGCAGATGTCTCTTGTACTTCAGTTCGTAGTTGAGTGTATTGAACTAAGTCTCAAGCAGGGAGTAGAAAAGGCGATGAATGTTTGTAATAGCCGCACCATTAATAATTCTGATTCTTAGGGGCCAGTTTGTTTGCTAAAGGCGTTTATTTTGGTTGATGGGCAGCGATTTTAGCTTGCTCTATCCAACCGAAATAAAGCCTTTAACGCGCTCTATACCCTAATTGAAGTGCGGCATAGTTTGCTTAATTTTGTAAGAATAATGGCGATGTCTAGGAAGGGCTACGCCTAAGCGCTATTGCCTGTTTTAGGTCATAACCTCAAGCAACGCCAGTATCACACACACCAAATAGGTTTATTTAAAATTTCTTTTGCGTCTAGCTGCCACTGCCTTACGTTTGCGTTTTTCAATGGGTGTTTCAAAGTGCCGATGATATTTCACATCAGCTAATATCCCAGCTTTGGAAACCTGACGTTTAAACCGACGCAAAGCTGAGTCTATTGCTTCATTCTCTCCAAGAATCACTTGGGTCATTCTTGCTTATTCCTCATAATCAACATTTTTCATTGTAATAGTAGCCTCAACCTTAGTAAAACCCCCCGATCTAAAGTCATTATTAAGAGGCTATTCATCCAGTTGACACGGATTATGTGTGCCTGTCGAACGTCAAATTGGCACTTAACTAAAACTTAATTTAAGCGCTCTAATGCAGTCTCAGCAATAGTAGAGCAGGTAGAGAAATTATAATGTCAAATTTTCCTAACTTTAATATGAACTAGCGACAAGTCTAGTTTTGGCTACTATCGCAATCCTAAGTTATTAGTGAGATAGAAAATCCCCAACTCCTATGATAAGTTGAGGAACTTTGTCTTTCAATTCTCATGAATCAAATAAGATTGCTATCGCAAATATGATAAAATTTGATTATATTTAAAAACTTTAAAAGTTGATTCTGCCCTCATTCAATAATTTATATCCAGCTGCTAATGCGCCGAAAGCAACAAATAGATTCCATAAGCTAGTTGATCTGAAAATTACTCCACCACTCAAGAAAACTAGTACTATCCCAATACCTAACAAAATCCATCCAAGCTGACTAGCTTCTCTGCGATAAAACACCAATGTAAACACACCTGCCATAATCGCTAATACGGAAACTGTCGCTGGTAATCTGCTGGAAAAAGGTATGTAGTAACCGCTAACAAATATAATGTTTTGACCAAAAAAATATAACCCTGTGAAAAATAGGATTAAACCTATAAGTTTTATTAACAATCTGCCCATAATATTTTTATATTTTTAATGTCTGAAGCCAATTTTAACCCGATTTGTAGGGGAATTTTTAAACCGCTACTAAATTTTACGTAAAATTGATTAAATTTAAGTGAATATACTGTATGTCAGTCCAGACTGGCTAAAGATGTCAGTACAAGTAATGTTGATTACATGAAGTAGTCCTTGCCAGGGTGCGATCGAGGTGCTTTAATAGCGATGTCTGACGACAAGACGTAAAACTTCTACGCATTCCGCAAAATAGTTTTACTTAGAAAATTATGTACAAGACGCGCAGCGACTCGACATCGCTGCTGGTGTTCATAAAATTACAGACTCAAAACATTAAACTCTAAAGATATGACAAGCTAGTAGCATATCTTTGACACTAAATTCTCCCAAAAGCCGAATAGGAGCATACATGGAGCCAATTATTGCTATAGTTTTAGCCCTTATAGGTTATGCATTAGGTTCTGCAAAACTGATTAATCAAGGAAATGAAGCCCTAGTCGAACGTTTGGGGCGGTATCATCGGAAACTTAAACCGGGGCTGAACTTTATTGTTCCCTTGGTAGATCAGATTGTGATGGAAGATACTACGCGAGAGCAGTTTACAGACATCAAACCTCAGAATGTGATCACCCAAGATAATATTTACGTAGAAGTGGATGCTATTGTATACTGGCGCATTCGAGATATTGAGAGAAGCTTTTACGCTATTGAGGATCTGCAAGGGGCATTAACACAGATAACCACAACTACGCTCCGAGAAATCATTGCCCAAAATACCCTAGAGCAGACCAACGTCTCTAGAGCAGAGATGGACTCAGCTATATTAGATCAGTTGAATAATGTAACGGCAGATTGGGGAGTTGAGATTCTCCGGTTAGATATTCAGAGAATTACCCTACCTGAAAGTGTGCGAAAGTCTAGAGAAGAGGAGCAAGCCGCCGTCATCAAAAAACGGGCGCTAATTACCGAAGCAGAAGGGGAAAAGGAAGCTGCTATTAAGAAAGCAGAAGGAACTATGGCTTCAGTGCAAATCATCTCCCAAGCTCTCCGTTCCAATCCAGATAGTAGGGATATTTTGCGGTATCTCGTGGCTCAAGATTACGTAGATGCTAGCCAAAAACTTGGTGAGAGCAATAACGCCAAAATTGTCTTTGTCGACCCAGCTAACTCAAGTGAAATGTTTCAGGAGTTGATAGCTGAGTCAGTAACTCAAGAAGGTAACGGCAAAAAATCCGAAGAACGGTAATACTTAGTAATCATGCTGTATAGGTTGTCTCAATAGGGCATCGGCTACTAGTGAAACATCGTGCATTTCTTGAACATCGTGAACTCGGAGGATATCAGCGCCATTAAAAATAGCAGCACAACAAGCTGCTGCCGTTCCCCAAACTCGTGCTTTGGGATCTGCTTGATTTAAAATACGACCAATGAAACTTTTACGGGATGCTCCTACTAAGATAGGACAATTGAGTGTTGTTAGCGATCGCAAGCCGCGAAAAATTTCTAAATTTTGCTCATAGTTCTTAGCAAAACCAATACCAGGATCAACAATAATTTTATCCCGATCAATGCCGACAGCAATCCCTACCTCAATTTGCCGAGCCAAAAAACTAGAAATTTCACCGAGCAAATCTTGATAATCAGTTTGTTGTTGCATCGTCTGTGGTGTCCCACGGATGTGCATTAAAATAATCGGCACACTTAACTCTGCAACTGTCGGCAACATTTCTGAGTCAAAAGTGCCGCCAGAAATATCATTAATAATATCCGCTCCAGCTTCTACAGATGCCTTGGCTACAGCCGCACGGGTTGTATCTACAGAAATCGGGACTGAAATTTCTGGTCTTAACACCTGTAACACCGATAACACCCGGTCAAGTTCCTCCGCCAGAGTGATTTGCTTTGCCCCTGGCCGAGTTGATTGACCGCCCACATCGATAATGTCAGCACCAGCCGCTACGAGTGCTTGCGCCTGCACTAAAGCCGCAGAGGTAGTGTTAAACTCACCCCCATCACTAAAGCTATCAGGCGTTACATTCAAAATGCCCATTAAATAAGTTCGCTGTCCCCACTCGAAACAGCGTTCTCGAATTATTAAGTTGCTTGGCATAAATCTACATTAGGCATTCCCATGCAGAGCATGGGAACGAAAATAAGGCACATTACACTAAGTGAAAATTCACAATCCGAGCGAAACTCTCAGGTTCTAAACTTGCTCCTCCCACTAAAACGCCATCGATTTCTGGTTGAGCCATGATTTCATCAATATTATTTGGCTTAACTGAGCCGCCATATTG
This sequence comes from Nostoc sp. UCD121, assembly GCF_014222285.1. GTDB lineage: Bacteria > Cyanobacteriota > Cyanobacteriia > Cyanobacteriales > Nostocaceae > Nostoc. Next base: position 7,092 of record NZ_JACKZS010000065.1, on the reverse strand, counting down.
AATTGATACATTTGGATTACTCAACTGGCTCCGAATTAAGCCAATTATTCGATTAGCTTCCACTGCTTCACAAGTTTCACCAGTGCCAATTGCCCAAATTGGCTCGTAGGCAATCACCAAATTATTCTGATCTATATCTACCAAACCTTTGTCGAGTTGGAGAGCAATCAATGATTCAGTTTCTCCTGCATCTCGTTGTTGTTTAGTTTCGCCAACACAGAGAATTGGAGTCAAACCAAACCTTTGAGCAGTTCGGAGGCGCAGATTAACGGTTGCGTCCGTTTCACCAAAATATTGCCGCCGTTCACTATGACCGACAATTACAAAGCGCACACCGCTTTCTGTCAGCATCGGGCCAGAAATCTCACCCGTATAGGCTCCAAATTCTTCCCAATGGATATTTTGTGCCCCCAGTTGGATGAGGCTACCGTGCAAAGTCTTGGACAAAACGCTTAAATCAGTGAAAGGAGGACACAATATTACTTCTCGCCCTTGGGGGGTTTCCTCTAAGTGGGGCAAAAATCCTTGCAAAAACTCCTGAGTCTCTGCCTGGGTTTTGAACATTTTCCAGTTGCCGGCAATAACGATTTTCCGCACAGGTAATTTAGTCAAGATCCTAACGCGTTATTTAGATGCATTTTTCAGTTTATGACTTTTTGTTAGCCATTAGTCATTGGTCAAGAGTTATTCTCCTCTGCTCCACAAACCCCTGTTAAAAATAATTAGGATAAGAGACGGGGCTAATCAAATAAATCCCAAATCTCAAATTGATATGACTTCGACATTACCTGTGCCTGAACCTCATCAAAGCGATTCTGCTAACACTGACGCAAATTCTCTCAGTTGGGAGGAAGAACTGGATAGCGCTATTTTCAGTTTTGAAGACATTCAGACGGAACTGAACTATAAACAAGCACAAACGGCGCTGCGAAACTTAGTAGCCAATCTCGATCTCACCCCCCAAGAAAAAACCGGATTGGAAACGGAAATTGCTGATTTGGAAACCATGCTGGGGAAGTTAGACCGGATGGTGGTGCAGATTGCAGCTTTTGGCATGGTAGGACGTGGGAAGTCTTCGCTACTCAATTCTTTGGTTGGACAAACAGTATTTGAAACTGGGCCGTTGCACGGTGTCACCCGGACTGCACAAACAGTTAATTGGACTATTAGTGAGGAAGCGATTGGAGAAACTGAACGGACTTTGCGGGTTACTCTGCCTGGTGTAGGTCAATCGCAGGTGGAATTGATTGATACTCCTGGGTTAGATGAAGTTGATGGTGCAACCCGTGCTGCCTTAGCTGAACAGATTGCTAAACAAGCAGATTTGATTCTGTTTGTAATTTCTGGGGATATGACAAAGCTAGAATACGCCGCCCTTTCTCAGTTGCGGGAAGCTGGTAAACCGATAATTTTGGTGTTTAACAAAGTAGACCAGTATCCAGAAGCAGACCGGATGGCTATTTATCACAAAATTCGGGATGAAAGGGTGCGGGAATTACTCACGCCTTTAGAAATTGTTATGGCTGCGGCATCGCCATTGGTAAAGACGGCAATTCGTCGCCCTGATGGTACTAGGGGCATACAGTTGCGTACAGGGAATGCCCAAATCGACGAACTGAAGCTGAAAATTTTGGAGATTTTGCACCGTGAGGGTAAAGCCTTGGTTGCTCTTAATACCATGCTTTATGCGGACGTTGTAAATGAGCAGTTAATCGAACGAAAACTGATGATTCGGGAACAGAATGCCAATCAGTTGATTTGGAAGGCTGTGATGACTAAAGCATTAGCGATCGCACTCAATCCCGTAACTGTGGTAGATATTCTGAGTAGTGTGGTCATTGATATTGCTCTGATTTTGGGTTTATCTAAGCTCTATGGCTTCTCTATGACCGAAGCCGGCGCTGTACAACTGCTACAAAAAATCGCCCTGAGTATGGGCGGAATTGGTGCTAGTGAATTGTTAGCAAACTTGGGTTTGAGTGGATTGAAAACTTTACTTGGTATCTCTGCAACAGCTACAGCAGGTATTGCCCTTGGCCCTTATATATCAGTGGCACTTACGCAAGGGGGAGTAGCTGGTGTTTCTTCTTACGGTATTGGACAAGTTACCAAAGTTTATTTAGCCAACGGCGCGACTTGGGGGCCTGATGGGCCGAAAGCAGTAATTAATCGCATTTTGACAAACCTGGATGAAACTTCAATTCTCAACCGGATTAAAGATGAATTACTCCATAAGGTAAAACTCAGAAAGTGATGTAGAAGCTTATTTTAAATGCTTGTATTTTGCTCAAGCCAAGTGACTAAATTAGATACGTTTGAAAAGTCTAAAAATTCTTCTCCTAATTGTTCCAATTGTTCAGTAGATAAGACTTGAATTCTCTCATATATTGATGAATCGATTTCTCCAAATCGCCGATTTAACTGACGCTTTAAAAAGCGAAAAGCTTCTTTTTGTTCTCCCCTTTTTTCTCCTCTTTCTTCTCCCTTCTGCAAAATATCCTGATAAATCACTGATTCTTGCATAATATCTTCCCGCAATAATTGATGAATAAAATCTTTCTCAAACTTCAACCCTGCTAAAATCTCGGTGTAAGCAGCAGTATTTTGTCTTGTCTCAATATCTGTAATTTTAGCAATTTCTTTGGCAACCTGCGATAGTAGTACTTGGGCTGAATCTGTTCGCGTTAACGGTGCTAAAGGTAATAACGCCAGATTGTTAAGAAATAGTGCTGAATCTTGTTCCCACATTCGGATAACTCGATAACGATGGGTTGTGACTTCGCTAACATATTCTTCGGTAAAAGCGATTTCATTACTTGTCTCTTGCAAGAAAATCACTACCTGCGTAACAGGAACTTGATATTTTTTTGTCAATCGGACATAGTAATCTAGCATCCGCAGAGAAATTGGTTGTGGGGATTTGATTGTGGTTTGGAATTCTAGGTGTAAAATTCGATTTTCTGTTTGCAGAAATGTTACTGAATCAGCACGTATCGGTTCAATGCTCAATTCAGTTTTTAAGATTTCAATTGTTCGTGGTTCTTGATTTAATAACCAACGGGTAAAATCACGGGGATATTTTTCTGCGAGTATTTTACAAAGATTGTCATATTCTGCCATCTATTAAGAATCCTAAATAAGCAGGACTTACGCAAAATCATAAAAAAACGAACCACAGAGGGCGCAGAGGACACGGAGAAATAAGAGTTTCAGAGAGTTATTGCATAAGTCCTAATAAGTTGTAAAAAATTTACCTCCCGGCTAATGCCGTCCCCCCAAGAGATCGGGGGGACTAAGAAGGGTAGCAACAATTTCCAATTCTCACGAATGATTTAGGATTGCTATATACAGATGAAATTGCGCCTTCATCAACTTTTAGTTTCTACCTTTGAAAGAGTTTAGCCATTCTTGAACTTGTTCGCGGGCAATATCGCGTCCTCCAAGACCAAAGGCTAGGGCAATAGCAACTGCGATCGCACCGAGTAAAAGTCCAAAGGCTAAATTCACAATATCACTGGCAACTCCAATCTGTTGCAGTGCCATTGCAGAGACTAAAGCAATAATGGCAATCCGCGCTACTTGTCCCAAAATCTCTGCCTGACGTTCGCCAGAACTTGTAATGATATTAAAAGCCAGATTTGCCAAGAATAAGCCAATGGCAAATATTACCAATCCCGCCAAAATCCGCCCAAATATAATCACAATCCCAGACACTAATGCTGTCAGGGCAGGAATATTCAAGATATTCACCGCCGCCACCGTTGCAAACAGCATGATACCTACTAAGGCAACAATACCCACAAATTCTGATGGAGTGCGGCTGGGAATATGGGCAGTTGTTGGTTCAGTTGAAATTTCGATGCGTCTGCTGGGTGTTGTCAGACCCAAAATCGTGAAAATGTTATTGAACCCTAAATTGGTGAGAATACTAGTAACCAAATCTGCGATAAACCGCCCGACAAAATAGGCAACAATCAAAATTGCTACTGCTGTAAAGATTGCAGGGAGGGCATTAAGAACCTGTTGCAGCATGGCGATCGCAGGCACAGATATCGCATCAATTCGCAAGGCATTAAGCGCTGCGATCGCTACAGGAATCAAAATCAAAACATAGACAATTGTGCCGAGAATACTCGATAAAGGTTGCACCCCGGCGCTAGCAGATAATCCCAAGCGACTACCTAAATGGTCAATCCCAGTTGTCGCCAGCAAGTTCGTTACAATCCGCCGTACTACATTAGCGATGAACCAGCCAACTACAGCAATCAAGATCGCCGCTAAAATGTTCGGTAAAACTAGCAGAACTTGTGTAATTAGAGCTTGTACTGGTTGTAGAGCCTGTCTTAGTCCAAGACTATCTAAAACTGGGGCGAGAAACAGTAAAAATATAAACCAATACAGAGCATTAGCAATCGTCTCACTCAAAGACAACTGATTCAGGCTGGGTGCGCTGTCTTCTGGTTCTGGATTCAAACGCTCATCCAGATTAAATGCCTGTAATGAGCGCACAGTGATAATCTTGACAATGGTCGCCAAAAACCAGGCAGTTGCCAAAAGGATTCCTGCACCAACCAAATTTGGCAAAAAGCCAATAAGTTGATTGAGAAAATTATTCAGGGGTCGAGAGGCTACTTCCAGATCCAACGTCTGTAAAACAGCTACCGCCGTCAATAGAATAATGCTCCAAAAGACTAAGCTGGAGATTAATTTCTCTACCTGGGGAACATCTTGACGACCCGTTATCCCTGCGGCAATGCGATTATCTATATTTGTGCGCTTGAGGATTCCTTGGGTTACTGCTGCTGCGATCGCCGCAATTAGCCAACCTACTAACAAAATTGCTACTGCCCCCAAGAGACGGGGCGTAAACAGAATTATCTGTTGAACAATACCTTGTACATCAGCGATTCCTTGATTCACTGCTGGTTGTATCGGTTGCAGGCTAGGCGATTGTGCCAAAAATTGCTGCACCCTCATGGGTAAACCAACTTCTATCACCTGGATTATTCCTTGCCAAGTTGTGTTCATGGTTTTCGGGAATTAAGCTTAAGTATTCGCCGCAAACACTGAGTAAGTGTTTTGCCTATCAATTTACCAGTAAACACATACATATAATATTGATATCAAGAGTAATTTTTGACTTTGCTACTAAATATTTGATTTAATCTACTGGCAATGGCTAATTTTGCGTTACTCTAATTGCAGCAACAGCATCGAAGATGTGGAATGCCTCAAGTTTTAGAACAATCAATTCAAATTAATGCTACAGCTACGGTAGTAGAGCGTTGTATTAGCGATTTAGCTCTCATGCAACGCTGGCTTAACCCTGCCCTCCGTTGCGAACCTGTGGGTGACTCTTGGAGTACTGATGTCGGTAGTGAAAGTCGTTTTATCATTCAAATTCCTCTACTGAAACCTACGTTGAATAGCGTAGTTGTGGAACGACAACCGGGTTTGGTAGTCTGGGAATTTCAGGGATTTTTTCAAGGACGCGATCACTGGGAATGTCAACCCACAGAAAAGGGAACGCTCCTACTGAACCGTTTTGAGTTCGATATCCCTAATCCCTTGGTGAGTTGGGGCTTCAACACCTTCGCCGCATCTTGGACAAAAGAAGATATGCAAGCCCAACTCCGCCGCCTCAAACGAGTCGCAGAAAATTCGTAATTGGGCATTGAGCAGAAAAGGCAGACGAGCAGGGAGCAGGGGAGACAAGGGGACAAGGGGACAAGGGGACAAGAGGTGAGAACTTGAAACAAGTCTTTCCCCTTGTCCCAAATTCCTCTTGCCCATTCCCTATTACCTAATCCCTAATCCCTAATCCCTATTCCCTATTCCCTATTCCCTAATCCCTCCCCAATTCCGTAAGTAGCCGCCGAATCATAGATGCATCCTGGGCATCAGGAACCTTTCCTAAATAATTTTGTAAGTCTTCTACTGCTTGGGGGTAGTTACCAAGTTGATAGGAGATCAAACCGCGATCGCGCAATTCTAAAGTTACATTAGGAAACAGCAACAAAATTCGTTCAATTGCTGCCAGCGTTTTTTCTAACTCTTGTTGTTTGAGGTAAATAAATTTTATATTTGTCAGCATCCGTGCCAAAAATTGCCGATTACTGACCACGGCTAAAAATTCTGGTTGTAGCGTCACGGGTTGCTGATAAATTTGAGAGAGCCTTTCCTCGCAATCTTGAGCAAATATTATTTCACCGCCATTAAAGGCATCCACAAAAATTTCTATATCTGGAACATCTGGGCGGATCAAGAAATGCCCTGGCATTCCCACACCCACCATCGGGAAATCAATCCGTCTGGCAACCTCTAGGTAAACCAAGGCTAAGGTAATAGGAATCCCCAGTCGGCGGTCAATTACATCATTAAAAAAACTGTTGCGTGGATCGTAATAGTCAATCTTATTACCAGAAAACTTTAAATCATCGTATAGGTACTGATTAATACTTTGAACTATCCGCAAAGGATATCGTGAATCTGGTAGGCGTTCTTGAAGCTCCCATGCCATTGTATCAAGGGCGTTGAGATATTCCTCTGGGTCTAGCTTGGGATATTCTTCTTGGGCAATATACAAAGCTGCCTTTGCTAAGTCAATATGCTCGTCAGCCTGCTGAATCTCTTGGTAAAAATATTGTCTCGCTGACGAGAAATTCATAAGCTTTTGCTCCGTGTAAGTGTAAGGATGAAGCCGCAGCTTGGCTAAGAGCAGTTTTTTGTATCTATACTTTATCTTATGGATATTCAGAAGTTTTGGAATATGTATTTATTCTGGACATGAAAATAGGTTAGTGTAGCTTTTTGATATTAACTAACAATACAACTACAATCACCACTAACTCAGTAAGTAGGTCGGCGCAATTAAAGCTAACTGGCAAAGGCTTTCATTGGTCATTAGTAATGGCTTTAAGTCTATTTACGTTTCGTAAAATACTTTGCTTTTTTCGTGCCAGCTTACTTAAATTTCAGTGAATACTGTGTTTGGGATGTCTACGACGGGCTGCACCTACGCAAAGCATGTAACATCATATTTAGGTGCTAATGCATATATATTTACTATAAATTTATACAATCTTTATATAC
>NZ_JACKZS010000064.1 GCF_014222285.1 Nostoc sp. UCD121 | reverse complement strand
ATTTTATTATTTCATACTTAATGCTTGTTTTTTCAAAACTCGAAAAATTTTACAAAAAAATACAACTATATAGTTCATCATCAAATATCTAATAAACCATAGCGCTTTTGTAAATCAAGTAACTTCATTCTTGCTTCCCCTGCGTTATCAGCTAAATCGGCAAACTCTACAAAGCGCCGTAATTCTTTTTTCAACAAATTACGTTCAACTTCTATAGTTTCTCTATCTAAATCTGGTGGTAAAACAATCATGTCAAATATAGTGGCGCGTTCTTTACCAGGATGAGGGCGTAAAACTCGCCCCCGTCGCTGAATAAATTGGCGGGGATTTCCAGAACTTGATAAAATTACCGCAGTTTGAATTGCCGGAATATCGACACCTTCATCTAAACAACGAATTGCGACTAAACCTTGCAACTCTCCACTTTCAAATTGATGGCGCAATATTTCCCTTTCTTGTAAAGTTGTGTGAGCCGTATAAGTGCTTACCTTGTACCCTAAATCCACCCCCAGAATTTTAGCAACAGCTTTGAGTTGGCGTAGAGAAGAACGTTGTCCCGCATCTTGGGAACCATCACTACAATAAAAAAGTGTGTGACTAGTTTCGCGGCGAGTTGCCATTAAATCCCGCAAGGCAGTTAATTTATTTTCCGCCGCACCAATTAACCTTGCTCTTTGCATCAACAACGGCTTTAAATCTTCATTGTCTTCAAAACTTCCTGCTTGTCCATTTTCTCGATCTCGATAAAGTAGCGATCGCCCAATTCTTTTAGTTAACTTTAAATAGGCAATACTTTCGGCTTCAGTCAATTCCACCAGCACCGGATAATACAGATAATGTACTAAAGCACCTTGAGCGATCGCATCCCTCAAAGTAAACTCCGGTTGCAGAACTGGGCCAAAATAATCAAATAAAGATTGCGTACCAAAATCATCAAAATACCTCTCCGGTGTGGCAGATAAAGCCAGTCTCAACCCAACACTACGCGGCAAACTTTCTTCTAGCTTGGGTGCGCCTAAATTATGCGCTTCATCCCCAATAATTAAAGTTTTAGCGGGAAAATATTTGAGTTGAGACTGAAACCCATCTCCAATTAAAGTAGAGTTCGTAGTAATCACCGTGACAAACCGTTGAGAACCAGAACGCAGATTATAAATTTGAGTAGAAAGTTGACTTTGCCAAGTGCGTAAATTCTCAAAAGCTAAAATGGGTTGCAAATTAAATTTTTCACATTCTCGCGCCCATTGGGTAACGAGATGGCGATAGGGACATACCACCACCAGAACTTGTAAATTAATCTGCTGATATAATTCACAAGCGATCGCTAATGCGGTAATAGTTTTACCACTACCAGTAGCCATTTTCAGCGTCCCTCTGCCATTGTTGGTAAACCAGCTAGCGATCGCTTGTCGCTGATATTGCCGCAATTGCAGAGACGGAGGCATTCTTGGGCATCCTGGTAATGGTTGCGAAGTATAATAACTGCCCTTACTTTCCCTTGCAAACGGTAATTTCAAGCGGAAAGCGGGCAGTTGCTGCACTGAATTTTTCGTCAGGTACATAAAATATTAAGTACAAAGGTAGTCATGAACCCTAATTAATGAGCATTGGGTATTGATTATCTCTCTCCCATTCCCCATTCCTCAGTTGTAACCCCTCCAAACACCAATGAGAGAACCTTGTACCTGCACTTGTATAGCGCTGACTTCAATGGGATTGTATTTAGGATTTGCTGGTTTGAGAGTAACGCGATCGCCTTGGCGATAAAAACGTTTTAATGTGGTACCAAATCCATCTACTCTCGCGGCGACGATAGTACCATTTTTTAAATGATTAGGTTCTGCTACTGGACGCAGAAATACCACATCGCCATCAGTAATTAAATCTTCAATCATACTATCGCCAGCTACCCGCAAAGCGTAGGTTTGGGGAGGTAAATCGAAATTAGAAAAGTCTAAATGATCTACAGCATCAGTAAACGGTTCTATTAAACCACCAGCAGCGATCGTGCCCAAAATTGGTACGCCTTGCTTCATAGGACGCAAAATTCGAATCGTTCGCGCTTGTCCTTCAGTCCATTCTATATATCCCTTAGTGCGTAAATGTTCTAAACGACTTTGAATTGGTGCTGGTGACTTCAAGTTCATCGCTTGCATCATTTGCCTAATTGAAGGCGAATGCTGGTGCGATCGGATATATTCTGCCAACCATTCGTAAAGTTCTTGTTGAGCTTCCGTTAGACGTTCCATAAATTTGCGGGAAGTAATTATTAATGTCTCTAGAACATTAGTACTACAAAAAACTCCCCATAAGCAAGAGAAAAGTAAAAATTATGAAAGGCAAAAGTAAAATTATTTTCTTCTCTTTTGCCTTTTGACGAATAAGAATATAACAGGGTACAGGTTACAAGTTAGAGGTTACAAGGAAGAAAACTATACCCTATTCCCTTACTCTGCCCCTAAGATACTCGCAAGCAAAGCTTTTTGAGCGTGTAAGCGATTTTCTGCCTGTTCCCAAACTTTTGATTGAGAACCTTCAATAACTGCCTCAGTAATTTCTTCACCACGATGAGCTGGTAAGCAGTGTAAAACAATTGCCTCTGGATCAGCAAGACTCAATAGCTGTTCCGAAATTTGGTAAGGCTGGAAAATTGGCATCCGATTATTGGCTTCAGATTCTTGCCCCATACTTGCCCAAACATCAGTATAAAGTACAGTAGAACCCTTAGCTGCTAATTCTGGATCGTGAGTGACAAGGACTTCAGTTTTGTTATTAGCGATCGCTCTTGCTTGTTCTACAATTTTAGAATCTGGCTCATATCCGCTAGGGGTAGCAATTCTGACATTCATCCCTACCAAAGCACAGCCCAACATCAAAGAATTAGCCATATTATTCCCATCACCCACGTAGGTTAAAGTTAACCCACCAAGGGTGCTAAAGGTTTCCTGAATCGTCAATAAATCCGCTAATACCTGACAAGGATGTTCTGCATCAGTAAGCGCATTAATCACCGGAATCTTGGCATAGTGAGCAAAAGTTTCTAAATCTTGCTGGGCAAAAGTACGAATTGCCAAAATATCCAGATATCGGTCTAACACCCGCGCCGTATCCTGTAAAGGTTCCCCTCGACTAACTTGAGTGACATTAGGGTTGAGATCGATTACCTGTCCACCCAATTGGTACATCGCCACAGTAAAACTTACCCGTGTGCGAGTTGAAGCTTTGGAGAACAACAACCCCAAAACTTTATTACACTGCAACTTCAGTTGTTGTGATTTAAGTTGAGTAGCCAATTGCAGAAGTTCTTGAAGTTCCGTCGGACTGATGTCCGCTAGACTTAATAAATCTCGTCCGAGCAATGCTGCCATGCTTATAATCTGTAAAAAATAATTATATATTTCTGTCCCTTTATTCAGCTGTGCTAAGAAAATACAGTTTTGGAATTGACGAGATATTTTTGCGTTCAGCCCAGGATTTGAGTTAGCTTTTGGTATGGATATTAATTTATCAACTTTATCCGTGATTGCGATCGCAGATTCGTTTCTGTTTCATCACAATTGCAACGCCAACTAGACTTTCCAAGCGTAAATCTCTAGTCTTCTAGGCTTATTTCTGAAGAGGGAGATATTTTTTAGCAATTACAGCTAGACAAATAAATTGATTATGGTACAATAAGAAATTGTGGTTGCTACTTAAAGTAATCAAAAAAATTGCCAGCATAGCACAGTGGTAGTGCATCCGACTTGTAATCGGAAGGTCGCGAGTTCAAATCCCGCTGCTGGCTTTAACGCAAAATCCCCCAGATGCGGGGGTTTTGGCTTTAGACTAAATGAATATATGTTTTAGTCTCTAACTAAATCGTATATATTGAGATGTTCATGATTTCGCCAGTTGTCGATAGCGTTCCTGAACTTCCTGAATCGAAAACAAAGTTTCAAACTTTAACCCAGATGACTGATACAACTCACCTCCACCTTGTTGTCGGTCTACCAGGGAAATTATTTGATTAACGGTATAACCTGCATCTTTAAGACGCTCAACCGCTTTCAGAGCAGATTTCCCAGTTGTCACCACATCTTCCAAAACTACTACTTTTGCACCCTCTGGTAAAGTGGGGCCTTCTATATAAGCTTTCGTCCCATAACCCTTGGCTTCCTTGCGAATAATCAGCGCTGGTATGGGTCGGTTTTCATAAACAGAAACTATACTCACTGCTGTCACCATTGGATCAGCCCCCATCGTTAAACCTGCTACAGCCTGAGTATCTACAGGTAGTAAAGGAAACAACAATCGTCCAACAGCTAAAGCTCCTTGGGGGTGGAGTGTTACCTGCATCTTATTGACATAATAAGAACTACGTAGCCCAGAAGCGAGAACAAAATCACCCTCTTGATAAGCCCGTTGAGAAAATAAATCTAGTAGCTTGTGGCGCAAGGTTGTCAAATCAGGAGTGGTTGCCCAAATATCTGAGTGGGTAAGAGTTTCAGTAGGATACGTCATTACAAAACATTAAAAGTTGTGCTACACCAAAGGTTGAACTCATCAGAGTTCTGAACTTAAGCATAAATTAAGATTCGCCCAAAACGAAAATTGAGGAGTCAGAAACGTGCGTATAAAATTTAAAACCTTTGGTGGTTTATTGGTGCTGCTTGCTGCTGGTATTGCTTTTCCCTCAGTTGCATTTGCCCAAACCGCAACCCCCAGAACTGAAACTACGAGTGATGTATTTGAACGAGCTTTTTTTAGTCACGATCGCAATTTCTACGAAAATGGCAGCCTCAAGCGTCAGGTAGACTCACTTCTAGGATCTGGTTCTAGTTTCGGTGGTTCCTTCCCAGAAAATGAAATTGCCCGTGATGCTGAGTTGGTTAACACTTTATATCATGATGTCTTAACTCAGCAAGTTGGTAACGATCCTTATCTTCGCACCCCTGATTTACCAAATCCTTATGACACATCGCTGATCATGTCCCCTCGTTTGAATAGCGACAAACTCAAAGTGGGAACTGAATTCAGGTTCGAAACTTTACCACCTCGGTAAGATTAGCGAGTGGGTGGGGAGTGGGGAGCAAAGGACAATAATTACTCACCAACACTTCAGCAATACTCAGTACAACTGCTCGTACCCAATGCCCCATACCCTCTATTACTGCTTTTTGATCATTCAGTGCGCCCTGCTGGAATCGAACCAGCCTGAAGACGAATTATGAGTTCGTTGCCTCCCCAATCGGCCAAAGGCGCTTGTTTTGTTCGGATTTCTCCAAGCCAATTATTTTGACTCTTTAAGTCAATTTTATTTGCTAATTTTAGAGTGAGGAAAATACTTCGTTCACTGACTTTAGCCAATTCCGTCATTATAGCATAAATTTACCACGTGTGAATACTGGACACTAGTTTACCAAATTTTTATACTACATAATTTAATCATGAAATAGTACAGACTAATATTGATTAAGTTCCTTTAAGGATTGAGGTCAAAAGCTTCAATATTCTTAAATAGCCCAGCATTTTTATGTGATAGCTTATCAGCAATGAAAATAAATTCTACTGTACTTCTTACTTTGATTTTGTTAATCCTGATGATGGGAGCAGGTTCTGTGAGCGCGTTTTTGGGGTTTGAACTGGGGAGTTCAGCACTTAAAGGCGTTACCGCACCCGATGGTCGTCCCACAACCAAATTTGCCAGCAATAAGGCAAATGCCTCTCAACAGGGAGGGCTAGTGCTATTAAAAGAGGAAGAGATTCTGAAAGTTGTCAAGGCGCGAATTGATGGTAAGACCAAGGCTGCTAAATCGGAAAAGCTAGAGGAAGATGACGAAGAAACCAATAGCAGCAAGCAGAAGCCAGAGGAAAAACCCCCAGAAGTGGTTGAAGAAAAACCCTTACCAGGCTTTCCAGTTACTGCCCAAAGTCAGGGTGTAACTATGACTGTGCAATCTGCTCGCTACTCTGGTGGTGACTTGCTACTGAAAGTGAAAATGCAGAACAAAGGTAAGGATTCTGTGCGCTTTCTGTATAGTTTTTTAGATGTTACCGATGATAAAGGACGAACCCTAAGTGCTAGTACAGAGGGTTTGCCAACAGAATTGCCTGTCAATGGCCCAGCATTTTCAGGTACAGTGAGCATTCCCACAGCTTTACTTGATGATGTCAAGAAAATATCACTTGCTCTTACTGATTATCCTGCTCAACAATTGAAGCTAGAGGCATCGAATATTCCTGTGGGAAGGTAGAAAAGGAATGGGGAATGGGAAATGGGGAATGGGGAATTGGGAATGGGGAATTGGGCATGAAGAAGAGACAAAGGAGACAAGGAACAGGAGGGAGACTTGTTCAATAATTCCCCCTTGTCCCCCTGCTCTCTTGCTTCTTCCAATTCCCCAATCCCCCTAAATGGAGGGCGTGAGTTTTACACGAGCTTTGGCAGTGAGTGGTTTTCCTAATTTGATTTGGACGGATGTGGCGCTGCGGTTGTTGTCAGTGCTACTACTGATTGCCATAAATGCCTTTTTTGTGACGGCGGAATTTTCGATGGTGAGCGTGCGGCGATCGCGTATCCACCAGCTAGTTAAGGCAGGGGATATTCCAGCGATCGCTGTGGAAATGCTACAACGTAGTATAGATCGACTACTATCTACCACTCAGTTAGGCATTACCCTTTCTAGTTTGGCGCTGGGATGGATTGGCGAAAGCACAATTGTCGTGCTGGTAAATACCTGGTTAAGATCCTGGCCTTTACCTAGTGGGATGACTAACTTCCTCGCCCATTCCTTATCAATTCCCATCGCTTTTTTCTTAATTGCTTATTTGCAAATTGTAGTCGGAGAACTATGTCCCAAATCCTTGGCTATGCTGTACTCAGAACAGCTAGCGAGGTTTTTGGGGCCTTCGGTAAAAGCGATCGTGCGTTTTTTTGGCCCCTTCATCTGGATTCTCAACCAATCAACTCGTTTTTTATTGCGGATTTTTGGTATCCAATACACAGGTCAAGGCTGGAGACCGCCTGTAACTCCTGAAGAATTGCAACTGATTATCTCTACAGAATGGGGATCTACTGGTTTACAGCGTGCAGAACGAGAACTGCTCAATAATGTCTTTGAGTTTGGGGATGTCATGGCCCAAGATGTGATGATCCCGCGCACCAGTATTATCACGCTACCAAAAGATGCTACCTTCCAGATATTACTTAGAGAAATGGCTACTACTGGTTACTCACGCTACCCCGTGATTGGTGAATCTTTAGACGATGTTCGCGGCATTGTTTATTTTAAAGATTTGGCACAACCTTTAGCTGTGGGAAAGCTCAGTTTAGAGACACAGATCCAACCTTGGATGCGCCCCGCTCGGTTTGTTCCCGAACACACGCCCTTGAGTGAACTTTTGCCCATGATGCAGCAAGAGAAACCCGCTATGGTCATGGTAGTAAATGAATTTGGCTCTACTGTGGGACTCGTGACAATCAAAGATGTCATTGCCGAAATCATCGGCGATGCAAGCGAACCTGAAAGCAGTGACGACTTACTGATTCAGATGTTAGATGAGCAGAAATTTTTGGTGCAGGCACAAATCAACCTCGAAGACCTCAACGAGGTTTTGCATCTCAATTTGCCCCTGACAAGAGAATATCAAACACTAGGAGGCTTTTTGTTGTATCAGTTACAGAAAATTCCGGCCAAAGGCGAAACCTTCTGTTATGAAAATCTCGAATTCACTGTGGTATCAATTGTTGGCCCACGCCTGCATCAAATTCAACTGCGACGCTTGGAGGAAGCGGGGGGAGCAGGGCAGTAGAGGGCAGGGAGCAGGGGAGGCAGGGGGAGAATTCGTAACTCCTAACTCTTCACGGGCTAAACGCCCCGCTACCGCTAACAGCACTCGGAACTCAGCACGGGCTAAACGCCCCGCTATCGCTAACGGAACTGTTTTGCCCAATGCCCACTAAGCATACACCAGTGGATCTACGAGTCCCAATTCGGCAAAAGCTGCCAATCGCAAGCGACAAGAATCACATACACCGCAGGCGACATCATCACCGGCATAGCAAGACCAAGTTAGTTCCCAAGGAACTCCCAATTGGTTCCCTAGTTGGATGATTTCGGTTTTTTTCAAGTTGATTAGGGGTGCAACAATATTAATTGGTTGTCCCTCACGCCCTTGTTTGGTTCCCAGACGAAAAACTTCCTGCATTGCCTGGATATAGTCGGGGCGACAGTCAGGATATCCTGAGTAATCTAAAGCGTTGACACCGATATAGACACGTTCAGCCGCGATCGTTTCGGCGTAGCCAAGAGCAAAGCTTAAAAAAATGGTATTACGAGCCGGAACATAAGTCACAGGAATATTTTGAGACATTTCATGCAGCGATCGCTCTTGAGGTAGATCAATCGCGTCATCGGTAAGTGCGGAACCGCCCCACTGCCGTAAATCAAAATTCACTACCTGATGTTTTGCGATCGCAGCCTTGTTAGCAACAGTAAGGGCTGACTGTAACTCTCGTCGGTGTCGCTGCTGGTAATCAAAGGAAATAGCATGACATTCACAGCCATCAGCCTTAGCTTGATACAGAATTGTGGAAGAGTCCAATCCCCCAGATAACAGAATTACAGCTTTCATCTCGATTGCAAATTTTGAATTTTAAATCGCCAAATTACACCTTAACAAGATGCCAGGAAGCAATGCCAAAAAGATTCCTAAACGTCTCTTGCTGATGGCCAAGCCACACTAGCTTCTCTCAAAAAGTGACGCTGCTAGTAGCTTGTTTCTTTGCAGGAGTATGTTTCTACGGTAGGTACTGCAAATAATTATACAAAAACCCTTTCTGCAAATCAGTGACAATAATTTCTGAAAATATTTTTTGGAAAAAAGCTTAAGTGTTATTTTTGATTATTTTGTAATTTTAGTGTTGTCAATTGCATATTGCTCTCAGTAACTAATTACCTAACGGTATCTCAGAGAGGAATCCGAACCGAAGAAGCTGACCCTGAAAACTTTGGAGAATTTACACTTAAGTCTTACTGAATGTTTTAAAGTTAATAAAAAGACATATATTTTTTGTAGAAAGTGCAAAATCAAAAACAAACCCGAACTATCTATACAAAAGATGTTTGGATTACGGGAACCGATCGCAAACTTTGAAATTCTTCATAAACATAGGCTCTATGTTACCATCTGGATGGTTTTAGACGGATCGTAACTGGCTTTCGAGTATAAACGCCAACGGCCGTAGCGTCTCTAAATTTGGTGGTTGAGGAGAGAATAATAGTGCAAGATAGCATGTCAGTGGCAGAACCGAATCTATATACACAGCGCAACCAGCCACGACCGATCCGCATAGGCGTGATTGGAGTGGGTAACATGGGACAACACCACGCTCGCGTGCTGAGTTCAATGAAAGATGTTGAACTGGTTGGAGTGGCAGATATTAACGTCGAACGGGGATTAGAAACTGCCAGCAATTACAAGGTGCGTTTTTTTGAAGATTACTGTGACCTGCTACCCCTTGTGGAAGCAGTTTGTGTAGCCGTTCCCACCCGTCTGCACTATGCCGTGGGTATTAGCTGTCTGCTAGCGGGAATTCATGTTTTGATTGAAAAACCCATCGCAGCCAGTATTTCTGAGGCAGAGTCTTTAGTAAATGCGGCGGCAGAGTCTCAGTGTATCCTGCAAGTAGGTCATATTGAGCGTTTCAACCCAGCTTTTAAAGAACTGAGCCAAGTTCTGAAAACCGAGGAATTGCTGGCGTTAGAAGCCCACAGAATGAGTCCTTACTCAGATCGGGCAAACGATGTTTCGGTTGTGCTGGATTTAATGATCCATGACATCGACCTACTTTTAGAATTAGCTGCTTCCCCAGTCACAAAATTGACTGCTAGCGGTACTCGCTCCTTGGACTCTGGTTATTTAGATTACGTAACTGCCACCTTGGGGTTTGCCAATGGTATTGTTGCTACTCTGACTGCCAGTAAAGTTACTCACCGAAAAATTCGCCGGATTGTCGCTCATTGCAAAAATTCATTTACTGAGGCAGATTTTCTCAAGAATGAAATTTTGATTCACCGACAAACGCCTGCCAATTCTCTCACCGACCACCGACAAGTACTTTACAGGCAAGATGGTGTGATTGAAAAAGTCTACACCAGCAATATTCAACCTCTGAGTGCGGAATTAGAACATTTCGTCAACTGTGTACACGGTGGCAATCAACCCTCGGTAGGTGGTGAACAAGCTCTCAAAGCGCTGAGACTGGCAAGTTTGATTGAACAGATGGCGCTGGAAGATCGAGTTTGGAATCCATTAGACTGGCAATCGGAACCAAGGGTACAATCACTGACCCCGACAGTCTAGAAGAAGGGGGGATGAGGGGGATGAGGGGGACAAGGTAAAATTTTCTCCCTACTCTCCCACAGCCACTAACTTAGAAGAAAACCCCAAAGTATGTTTTTAAATTTGCCATCAAGTCTTTAGATCCTCCCTAGTCTTTTTACAAAACTGACTAAGGGGGATCTAAAAAATTAGAACATAAAACTTAGTGGCTCCTTTCATTAATTTTGTGAGATTCGTAGTGAGCGATTTCTCGCTCAATTTCAAGGGTTAGAGCTACTACGAACTTTTATAACCTTCAAAATTAATGAAACAGACCCCTAGCTTTCACTTGTCTTACTCTATTTTTAAGTTGCGATGCAACTTTTAGTGCAGCCAAGTTACCTTGGCTCTAACAAGCAGGGATAATTACTTTTTAAAAAAACTAAGGCTCAATCTTAGTAACAAGACTAGTGCAGCAATTTCAGGAATTGACTTAATGCTTGAATGGATAACTAACACTATCAACTATTTTGGCTATTGGGGAATCGCCCTACTAATGTTCCTAGAGAACCTTTTTCCCCCCATTCCTTCAGAATTGATTATGCCACTGGCTGGATTTACAGCAAGTCCATATCAACCAGGAGGGGCAAAGCTAAATATCATTGGTGTGTTTTTCGCAGGACTTTTGGGTTCTGTATTGGGCGCACTTATTTGGTACTATCCAGGTAAGTTTTTGGGCGAAACCCGTTTAAAAGCTTGGGCTGACAAGTATGGCAAATGGCTGGCTATCTCCAGTAAAGATATTACCAAGGCCAAACAGTGGTTTGACCGACAAGGTAGAAAAGCAGTATTAATTGGTCGTCTTGTACCAGGAATCCGCACCTTGATTTCTGTTCCCGCAGGGATCAGCAATATGCCCTTGCTACCATTTTTGTTTTACACAACAGTAGGTAGCGCTGCTTGGGTGGGCTTGCTAACATACTCAGGATACGCATTAGGTAGTCAGTATGAACTTGTGGACAAGTACCTTGCTCCTGTATCCAAAATCGTACTCGGGGGTTTGGTTCTAGCATTTGTTTTCTGGATATTTAAGCGCCAGTTAAGACGTACTAGAAGATGAAATACGGACGCTTTTGGTTTGAAAGCAGTAAAAGCAGGGGTTACATCTGGCCAAAATTCGCCTACACTATGCCAAATAATACTAGATGTACGAAGGCATGAGCTTATCGGAGATATGGCCAAAATTAATTTATGGCGTATTTCTAGCTACACTTGACGCAACCTAGAATTTCTGGTTGCTCGCATTTTTGTAAGATGAGCATGACAACTTTTTACAGTTAAGTTTGAACTAGGAGCTTTCATGACAGACCAACCTTCCGCCGCTAACCCTATGAATAGTGCTGCTATACCCATGAATAGGCAGCCGTTAGCATCGACGACTCCCATAAATGCTGTTAATAATAATCCTCCTGCTACTACCAAGTCAGGCGGTGGTTCCGGGAAAACCATTCTCAGTGTTGATTTAGGTAGAACTTCCACAAAAACTTGTGTGAGTCGTGAACCCGGTAATGTGGTGTTCGTACCTGCCAACGTCAAGCAGATGTCAATAGAACAAGTACGCGGTGGTGTTTTTGAAGCCAGAGCTACTGATCCCTTAATGGATTTGTGGCTGGAGTATCAAGGAAATGGATATGCTGTTGGTCAACTAGCAGCAGATTTTGGGGCCAATCTAGGAGTCGGCCAATCTAAGGTAGAGGCTGCACTGGTAAAAGTGTTAGCAAGTGCTGGCTACTTCAAACTCAGAGACGATATCTCAGTTGTACTTGGTCTGCCTTTTCTTTCTTTAGAGCAATTTGAAAAGGAAAAAGCACAGTTGATTAGCCAAGTAGGTGGCCCTCATGTCTTGAACTTCCGAGGCGAATCTATATCGTTGAATGTGAGTAAGGTATGGGTAATGCCAGAAGGCTACGGTAGCCTGCTATGGTCTGAAGCTCAACCGAAGAAAAGTCCTAGCAGTCCCGATTTTACAAAAATATCGGTAGCGATCGTTGATATTGGACATCAAACCGTCGATCTTTTGATGGTAGATAACTTCCGTTTTGCCAGAGGTGCTTCTAAGAGCGAAGACTTCGGTATGAATAAGTTTTATGAATTGGTGTCTGCCGAAATCGAGGGAGCAGATAGTCAATCTCTCGCGCTGATTTCTGCTGTGAACAAACCCAGAGGTGAACGCTATTACCGTCCTAAAGGCGCTAGCAAGCCCACCAACCTAGACGATTTTCTTCCCAACCTTACAGAGATGTTTTCGCGCGAAATCTGTAGCCGTGTGCTAGCCTGGTTGCCAGAACGCGTCACCGATGTGATTCTCACTGGTGGCGGTGGTGAGTTCTTCTGGGACGACGTTCAACGTCTGCTCAAGGAAGCAAAGATTAATGCTCATTTAGCAGCACCTTCCCGTCAGGCGAATGCTTTGGGGCAGTATATTTATGGAGAGGCACAATTATCCTCCAATCGCGCTGCTAGGGCATAAAGCTGATGTTCCAATGGTCAAAAAAGGTAGTTAAATCCGTCACGTTCAACCCAGAGCTTGCTGATGAAAGCTTGTTAGCGCAAGTAGAAAGTTATTTGGAAAAACAACCAGACAAGACTTTCAGCGACCTCTGTAAAGAAGCCTTGTGGCAATCTTTATGTGTACCGGAATCTGTACAACCTGCTCCACAAACAGCAGCAACAACACCGATTGAACAGCAAATCGGTGAACTGCAACGTCAAGTGGCTGGACTTGAGGAACGTTTCTTTGCCAAGGGATCTAATCGTTTGGAGGCGATGGAACATCATCTACTGCAACTTTCTCAACAAGTTGCACAACTGGCGCTCATAGTCAATGATCGATCGTTCATTCCGTCTCCAAGTCAATTAGAAGTAGTAAATAATACTTCTTATACTGTTGCTACCCCTCCTCAAGAGGTTGACCCCGTAATCAGTCGCCTTAGTCAGTTTCTCGATGATTTTTAAGGAAAAATCACGTTTGTGAGCAGTTTTTGCTCATGTTAACAATCCTTAATAGTGAATACTATTAAGGATTATTAATGTTTATATTTTTAGAAATGCGATCGCGTCTCATCAAGTTATACAAAGCGACATCCATAAAATACTTTTTATAAATCATGTTTAATGTGAATTAAAAATTGAAAACCAATATTGCAAGCTCCTCTATTAGTTGATTTTCAAGAAACAGCTAATTTACCAGTCGTTGTCAGTGGTGTCGATAACAGTTCCGTCTTCCAAAGTCAAATGTATAATCCCACCAGTGAAATTGACGGTATCTACATTCTTCGCTCCAGTCAGGTCGGGACAAAATACATCACTAACTCTGATTTCAGCACGAAACAAGTTAGCCCATCTCATATTAGTACCATCTAACTCGGCACACTCCAGGAAGGCTTCGCTCAAGTTAGCTCCACTCAGATCAACATTAGTGAGATTGCTCTGGTTTAAATTAGCACAAGTCAAGTTGGCATTGCTTAAGTTGGCTCCTTCCAAATTGACTCCCGTCAAGTTGGCCTCATTCAAATCGGCACAAGTGAGATTAATCCCACTCAAATCAGAAGTGATTCCCTGGCGGTAGGGTTCGTCATAAGCTCCAACGTCAAAGCGACGACTGACTCCACTAAGATTAGCTCCTTTGAGATCGACCCCGCTAAAATCTCTTTCCCCAGCAGCGTAGCGTGTGAGCAATTCTTTACCGTTCATAATTCGCCTTTTGTATTAATTAACGCATACAAAAATAACTTACTTAACCTGAGTTCGGGTTAAGCCAGAAGCTAAAAAGCTTATTCTGTCAGGATTGAATAAAACTGGAATTGGTCAAAGCAGGGATAAAAGTGGAATCATTTTGTCAATAAGGTTCACAAATGAAACTAATCTCAGCAATATGTCTTATTGACAATAGATGAAAACAGAGCTTTAGACCGAACAACGATAATTCAAGGCTTTTGAGGATTTCTTATCCCGAACTCAGGTTACTTAATCTCTGCCATATCTTCTTCGATCCCACATTTAATATCAACTTTCAAATCACCGATTTTCCCCACTAGACAACTAGCCAAAGCCCAAATAACCAAAACATTTCTGAGTACCCAGTTAGCGAATCTTTTATTACTCTGAAAAAATCAAATATTTGTCGGTTGGGTTTAACTTTGTTCAACTAACAAAATCAAGGATTCTTAGTATTTGGTTTTGTTCCTCTACCCGAGCTACTCCTAGATTTTAAAAAATTCATCACAAATTTTGTGTTGAATATTATTTAGTACATATTTTTACTAGATTCTTTTTTTACTCTGCACACTGTATAAATGCTAGAATCCTCAAGTAGACAGTTAGGATACCTAGATGCCAGTTGTAGCTAACTCAATCAAGTTTGGTACAGACGGCTGGCGGGGCATTATTGGTGACGAGTTCACCTTTGAACGCCTAGCCCTGGTCGCGCCAGTTGCCGCAAAAGTATTATATGATACATATTTTTCTACGGTGGGTAGCCGGACAATAATTGTCGGTTATGATCGCCGATTCATGGCTGAAGACTTTGCTCGTGCTGTTGCCGATACTGTCAGTGCTGTCGGATTTGATGTGCTACTGAGCGAGAGCTATGCCCCAACCCCAGCTTATAGTTGGGCAGCAAAAGAACTCAATGCTTTAGGGGCACTGGTAATTACAGCCAGCCATAATCCTGGTAAATATTTGGGTTTAAAAGTCAAGGGTTATTTTGGTGGATCAGTACCGCCAGAAGTCACAAAAGAGATAGAAGATCAGTTGGCGGTGGGAGTACCACTAGCAGCTACCCCAGGTAAGCAAGAAAAATTCGATCCTTGGCCCAGTTATATCCACGCACTAGAACGTAAAGTTGATATCGCCAAACTTCGAGAAGCGATCGCATCTGGCAAATTAACGTTATTTGCTGATGTCATGCACGGCGCGGCGGCTGGCGGATTGGCGAGACTACTAGGCAATCAAGTCAAAGAAATCAACTCAGAACGCGATCCCCTATTTGGTGGTGGTGCGCCGGAACCCTTACCTAAATACCTTTCAAAGTTATTTGAAGTCATCAAGACTCACCGAGAAACCGATAAATCGGGTTTAACAGTGGGGTTGGTATTTGATGGAGACTGCGATCGCATTGCAGCAGTGGATGGAGAAGCAAACTTCCTAAGTTCCCAAGTCTTAATCCCGATATTAATCGACCATTTAACCCTGCGGCGCGGTTTTACTGGAGAAATAGTCAAAACTGTCAGTGGTTCCGACTTGATGCCCCTTGTAGCAGCACTGCATAACCTGTCAGTGTTTGAGACAGCAGTTGGTTATAAATACATTGCTGACAGAATGTTAGTAGCAAAAGTGTTGCTAGGTGGCGAAGAATCGGGAGGAATTGGCTATGGCAGCCATATTCCCGAACGCGATGCCCTGCTTTCAGCATTGTACGTCCTAGAGGCGATCGTAGAATCTGGTTTGGATTTAGGGGAATATAATCGCTACTTGCAAAAACAGACAGGTTTTACCTCAGCTTACGATCGCATTGATTTACCCTTAGCAAGTATGGAAGTGCGATCGCGTCTTTTGCAACAACTGCAAACCAAACCCTTAACAGAAATTGCAGGTAAAGCAGTAATTGATTGCCAAACAATTGACGGCTACAAATATCGCCTCGCCGATAAAAGCTGGTTAATGATTCGGTTTAGCGGGACTGAACCAGTTTTACGGCTATACTGCGAAGCCTCAACAATTGAACAAGTGCATCAAACTCTTGCTTGGGCGAAACAGTGGGCAGGGTAAAATTCATTATTAGTCATTAGTCATTTACCAAGTACAAATGACTAATGACCAATGACCAATGACAAATGACAAATGACCAAATTACTTGTAGTAGCTACAGGAAATCCAGGTAAGTTGCGAGAAATGCAGGCTTACCTGGAAAATTCTGGTTGGGAATTAACCCTCAAACCTGAAGAATTAGACATTGAAGAGACGGGCGAAACCTTTGCCGCAAACGCTTGTCTAAAAGCGTCACAAATTGCTAAAGCTACGGGAAACTGGGCGATTGCTGATGATTCTGGCTTACAAGTAGATGCCCTAAATGGCGCACCAGGCGTTTATTCTGCACGTTATGCCAAAACCGACTCAGAACGGATTGCTAGGTTATTGAAAGAATTAGGCAACGAGGTAAATCGACAAGCACAATTTGTTTGTGTAGTAGCGATCGCTAGTCCTGATGGTGCGATCGCATTACAATCTGAAGGTATTTGTCGTGGTGAAATTCTTCACGCACCTCGTGGTGAGGGTGGTTTCGGGTACGATCCAATTTTTTATGTCCAAGAGTTGCAATTGACTTTTGCTGAGATGACACGAGAGTTGAAGGGTTCAATAAGTCATCGAGGCAAGGCTTTTACAGCTTTACTCCCGCAACTGGAGAGAGTTAGGAGTTAGGAGTAGAGACGCGGTTAATCGCGTCTCTACAAAAGTTAGGATTTATGAATTCTGTTAAATCTTCATTCATTTAGTCCTGACTCACAACCCATAACTCTTAACTCATAACTTTTTTAAACTGCTTCTGTGTTCTTTTCGCCAGTCCGAATCCGAATCACTTGCTCAACAGGCGAGATGAAAATTTTACCATCGCCGATTTCACCAGTGCGGGCAGCAGCAATAATTTTGTCTACCACCATATCAACCTGATTGTCGTCAACGACGATTTCCACTTTGAGTTTTTGTAAAAACTCAACGGTGTACTCAGAACCGCGATACCGTTCAGTTTGGCCTTTTTGCCGTCCAAACCCCCGAACTTCAGAAACAGTCATACCAACAATACCTGCGTTAACCAAGGCAATTTTTACCTCATCTAGCTTAAATGGGCGGATAATAGCTTCTACTTTTTTCATCTTTTTGACTCCTGACTTCTACTAGCTTCGTTTATATATCTAACCAGATCCTTTGTCTGAAGCTGTAACTACCAGTGCTTTTCCTAAAAGATATGTAATAATTACCACTTTTTTAAAGTGTAGATTCTTTGCCTGATGTTTGAGACATGAGAACCAGCAAGGATTTATTAATTAAATAATCTTTGAGGTTCTAATATAAAGAATTTGCTGTCAAGCTAGCATATTATGTAGCTTTTATAACCTAAAAATAGATAAATTCCGCTATTTAGCAGATATCTTCAGATATTTAGAGAGTGATTGCAGAGAAATTGTTCGTTAGCCTGCTGCTGACTGTGGGAATGTCAACTAACGTTTCTGATGTTCAAACAAGGGACGTACAACGAAATATCCAGCGCTAAAGGCAGTAAGCATAATTAGCAAGATGGTGATAATTAACCACCAGCCATTGAGTCCCTTGGGATCTGACTCAGTAGTGGAATAATAAGTTACTTGTTGCTCTTCTATAAAAACTGGTTCTTGTATGGGGAAATTCATTTCCATTACAGGTGTTGCAAAGTTTTGGCGGCGGCTTTTTTCGGGTGGGGCTTTGGAGACAACAGGTGGACGCGGATGAGCAACCTGCTGGCGTGGAGGCGCTTGAGTTACTGGCACTTTTGCAGCACTTTTCACATCGCTAGAAGCTTGGGTGGCTTGCTGATAGCTACGCGTAACATGGGAATCCACAAAATTTTGCAAATGAGAAAAAGAATCAACAACTTTGATAATTTCTTGGCGTAATAGTTGATTTTCTTGTGTTAGTTGCTGATTTTGGGTAGTGAGTGCATTTAGCCTCGCCTGTGCTGCTTGCAACTCTGCTGACAATTCTCTGTATACAGATAGTGGTACAGAGGGAGGGTAGGCTTGAGTAGTCGGTGTTGGCGAATTTCTGTGAACAGAACCTATGGTTGTTCGCATCGGTGGCTTGGTATTAAAAATCAAGGTAAGTAGATCGTACAGAGATGCTAACAGAGATAGTCAGCCCTGAAACTATGCCCAAGAATAATAGAAAAATTCCGAAAGGGCAAAGATTTGTTATTGGGGCATTGGAAAGATGCAGAGGGGCGGGGTGCGGGGGGCAGAGGGGAAAATTCTTTTTCCTTGCTCTCTGCTCCCTGCTCCCTTGCTTCTTCTCCTGCTCCTTGTTCACTCCCCAACCTGACTCGTAACGTTACTCCGCCTGTTTGAGTAAACTTGACGGCGTTACCTAAAAGGTTAATGAGAACTTGGCGGAGTTTCCCCTCATCTGTCTGGATATAACGGGGAAGATTGGGAGCAATTTCAAATCTGAGGAATAATTGCTTTGTTTGTGCCTTTACCTGAAACATTTCTTGTAATGTTTGCAATAGCAGATAAAGGTCGAAGTCTTCAGGGGTGAAAATGATTTGTCCAGCCTCAATTTTGGACATTTCTAGGACATCGTTAATCAGGTTGAGCAAGTGTTCGCCACTGCGGTTAATGGTAGCTAAAGATTCACGTTGGTTTGAGTTGAGGCTAGTATCTCGTTCCATTAACTGAGAAAAACCTAGGATGGCATTAAGAGGCGTGCGGAGTTCGTGGCTCATATTAGCGAGAAAAGCACTTTTAGCTTGGTTGGCAGTTTCGGCTGCTTCTTTGGCAATTCTCAGCGCTTCTTCTGCCTGATGTCTGGCTCGACCGATCGCAATTATTTCACCTACCAGCTTCAATAGATTAATATCTTCTTGACTCCAGGTTTTCGAGCAGTGAATCATCGCTGCACCAACAAATCCCACTACATTGCCAGCATGAACCATTGGCACTGCTAGTAAAGACTGAAACGACATACTTTCAAAAACTTTTCGCTCAGGTAGATGGGGTGGTAAATTTTCCACACAAGAGATTTGTCGATGCCTACCACGGAGAATCGGTTCGTAGAAATAGGGGAAAACTTCTACAGGCGAACCTTTGGCAATATCAATCAATGGTGCAACATCTTCACCACACCATTCATGGATGAGGTGGAATTCACGTTGATCTTGGGAGCATTCAAAGATGCAACTGTGTTCGGCACTAATAAACTCAGCGATCGCTTGGAGTGTAAAATTAATTGCTGTTTCTAAATTTTGGTCAATAAATTGGCGAGAAATGCTACTGAGTAAACTTTCTGCTTGAGTCCGACGTTGCAGGGCGGCTTCTGCTTGTTTGCGATCGCTAATATCACGAGCTACACCTACAATCTGGAAATTACCCTGGGCATCTTGTGTGCGGACTGCATTAGAAGTTAGCCAAACCCAGCCCCTAGTACGATGTTTGGCGCGGTACTCAGTCCCCGAAATTCCCTCACCGGTTGTGAGGATAGTTTGGGCGACTTCTTGACATTTTTGCACATCGTCGGGATGAGTAAAGAATGTCAAAGAATTACCCTCCATTTCGCTGGGAGCAAATCCTGTAGTATTCAAAATATTAGGGGAAATATATTTGAAAACCCCATCAGGACTCATCGCAAACAGCACATCATTGACCTTTTCGACGATAGTGCGAAACTTTAACTCGCTTTCTTGTAGGGCTGCTTCTGCTTGTTTGCGTTCTAATTCGGCACCGGCACGGGCAGCAAAGATTTTGATAATCAGTTCCCGTCCCGGATCGTGCTTCATTGGTTTGACATCTATCACTGCTAGATGTCCAATGATTTCCCCAGAGGAACTGGTGAGAGGAACGCCAAAAAAACTTTCAGCATTCATCCTCACTAAATCTGCATCTTCAGGGAAAGCAGCTTGCACTCTTTGGGGGTAGTGGCATATATTGCCTTCCAAGGTATGTTGACAAGGAGTGCCGTGCAAATGGTATTCCAAATTTTCGTTAATTGCCCCGCAAGACCAAAATGCTAAAGTGCGGACTTTAGTTTTCTGCTCATCATGAAACTCAGTAACTAGGGCATATTGAACTTGCAATACCTCAGCCAGGTAACGAACGCAGGAATTGAAGAATTCATTACCTGTTTTTGCTGCTGTACCCTCAACAATTAAGTGTAAAGCCTGTTCTTGCTGTTTGCGATCGCTAATATCTGTAAAAACTGAATCCAAACAGGATTCTTCGGCGTTGAGACGGAGTGACAAGAGTAACCAAACAGCCGAACCATCGAGTCGCTGTAGTGCTACTTCAAAATTACGAACTTCACCGTCTTTTTCTAACTCTGCTAACATCCGTGTGCGATCGTCTGGATTAGCATATAAGTCAGTTGTGAAGAACTTGCCAATCAAGTCAGCAGCAGAGGCAAAACCTAAAATCTCGGCACCGCGTTGATTAGCCTCGATAATCAATCCATCTTGTTGCCGAGTGCGGAAAATACCCACTTGAGAATTTTCAAAGATGTTGCGGTATTTCATTTCACTACGCCGCAAAGCTTCTTCTGCTTGCTTGCGTTCTGTAATGTCACGCCCTACACCCAAAATAGCAACTGTGCCACTCTGAGGATTAATTGTCGAAGTATTAAAGTTGAACCATCGCCAATTGCCATTTTTGTGTCTTAATCGCACCTCAATATCAGTCAGTTTTTCTCCAGTAGCAGCCCTTTGTAATGCTGCGGCGCTAGTTGCTAAATCTTCCGGTTTGGTAAACTCTGCCACAGAATGACCTTCTATTTCCTCTAGGCTGTATCCCATAATTGAGGTAACATTAGGCGAATGATAGGTAAAGATTCCATCTAGGTTAAGGACGAATATCAGATCATTGGCATTTTCAACGATGCTACGGAACTTTAACTCGCTTTGCTGGAGGGCTGCTTGAGCGCGTTTGCGTTCTGTGGCATCAGTGCCTACTGAAAGAATTTCGATTAAGTTTCCTTGTGCATCTAATATAGGTTTATTTGCCCAGACTATCCAGACGCGATCGCCATTTTTGCATAAGTTCTCATTTTCGTTGAATAGATAATTTTCTGGGTATTGACAAATATCAACCATTAATGTCTGTAAGTCGCGCCCAGAAGTCTCGGTTTCTGGAACAATCGTGCCGATGACATTATGCCCGATAATTTCATCTAAATCGAAGCCAAAAAGCCTTTGACCGTAGTCATTTAAAAATATAATGTCACCGTTGCCGTCCCAACGCAGAATAATACAGTTAGCTGTTTGCACCAAATCTCGATATTGGACTTCGCTTTGTCGTAAGGCTTCTTCGGTGCGTTTGCGATCGCTAATATCGCGCACCACTGCCAAGATGTGTGGCTTACCGTTGTAAATGCAAGTGCTTCCTTTGACTTCTACATCTATTAAAGTACCATCTTTGCAGATATCAACTGCTTGCCCATAAAATTGCTCACCAGATCGCGTTGTTTCAAGAAATTTTAGAAAAACTGAATGTGAGTTTGGGTGAATATAGACAGATGGATGTAAAGTGAGAAATTCTTCATAAGAATAACCGTGCATTTGACAAGCCGCAGGATTAACTTCAGCGACTTTTTCAGTCTCTATATCAGTAATAAATAGTCCATCATTGATTGCTTCAAAAATAGTGCGATATTGCAACTCACTTTGTCTTAGTGCTTCTTCTGACCTTTGGCGTTGGGTGATGTCGCGGAAAGTCCACACTCTACCAATAATCTGTTCGCCAACGCGCTGAGGACAGGAATATCGCTCAAATATCCTACCATCTTGTAGTTCTAAGCAATCATAACTAACTACTTCCGGCTGTGAATACAATTCTCGGACTCGTTGCAAAAATCCATCGGGGTCTTTTAGCTGGTTTGCCAAATACCCTAGTCGCTGAGGATGATCTGGTTCTGTCAAAAGTTCTGGTGGAATTGACCACATTTCTAAGAACTTTTGGTTATGAGTAGTAATATTACTTAAACTATCGACTACTAAGATACCGTCTTGAATCGATTCAAAGATAGCGCTTAACAAAGACAAAGAGTTTTCTAAGGCTACTTGAGTTTGTTTGCGTTCGCTCAAATCCCTTCCTAAAACCAACAGAGCCTTGCGTCTACCATCCTGGTAAAATAGGGGAGCTTTAATCATATCGACACTGCTAACTGTCCCATCAGGTCGAGGTATAATTTCTTCTACCCGATGCACACAGCCCAACTGCCAAGCTCGTTCATCTGTTTCGTTGCAGTTGAGTAAAGCATCGTGATAAAAATTGCTAAATTCTGCCAGTTCGGAGTCTGTTTTACCTTGATAATCAACCCCTTGTATCTCTAAAAATTCCAGGTTAGCCTGGTTTGACAGCAACCATTTTCCCTCGCCGTCCTTTAAGCAGATAATATCGGGTGTAGCATTAATTAATGTCTGCAATCGCTCTTCAATCTCTTGCAAAGATTCTTGAGTTTGTTTCGTTAGCGTGATATCCCGAATCACCAGTATTGCACATCGATCGTCAGTCAGTTCGGTACAGCTACCAGAAATTTGTAGTGTTAAAGTTTGCTTACCCTGCTGGTACTGATAATTTCCTGTTTCATACTCTCCATTGAGTATCTGCACATCAGGATAGGCTGGTTTTCCTGCTTGTGCTAAAGGTAGTAAGTCAGTTAATTTTGCGCCGCAGATATTACCGTGGGGTTGATTTACCAGAGATTCAAAATGAGAATTGCACCATTGAATGCGTCGGTCTTCTCCTACCCAGACTACAGCATCAGCGATCGCACCTAATGTTACTTCCATCTTGGTGAGGGTAGCTTGCAATTGCTTCACCTGCTCCAATTGTTTAGCGCTCATCACCCACTCCTTAATGTCTCCTGGTATAGATAGAACAACTTGGTATAGTGATTGTATCTATAGTTGATCATTAAGATATTTAACTATAGTAAAACTACATACTGTCTTTAAATGTTACAGCAGTAATACGGTTATCAGCATCATTGAAGGTTAAAGGGGAAAGGGAAATGGGAAAGGTTTTGGATACACCCTTTACCCAATACTCAAAAAGCCTTCTTTCCTATTGCCTTTTAGCCCTGCTTCAACATAGAGTTAGCAACTTGGTATAGAGATTGTAAGTTTAGTCCATCATTAGGATACTCAACCACAGCAAAGTTACAAGTTACCTGAAAGCGATCGCCATTTGAAGCTGTAAATACTTGCTGGCGAAGCTTAATTAAAATTTCATTGAGGCGATGTTTGACAACAAGCTTCTCTGTGTCTAGGGTTACAGTTTCCGTAAACCCAGAAATTCCCACTACAAATTCTCCGTTACCCCAATAGCCCAATATTTCGCCACTGCAAAATGCTGATTGGAATAGCCGACTCCATCGTTGCAATACTTGATTACCAGCCTCATGGCCGTACTGGATATTAATTTGGCGTAAATCGCTGATATTCAAGATCATCAAGCAAAGCGATCGCTGATTTTTTTCGGCTTGAGCAATCAGGCGCTGTAAGTCGCGGCTAGACTGAAATTGATTTGCCAGTCCCGTTAAGGGATCTTTGGTAGAGAGTGACTGTAGTAGGCGGCTGCGTTCTAAGCGATGGGTAATCCTTGCCAGCAATTCTGCCCCTACAACAGGTTTAACCACATAATCATCTCCCCCAGCAGCAAACACCTGCTGCACCGTTTCTATCTCACGGTGAGCCGTCAGAAAGACAATTGGCAATTCCTGCCATTGGGGATCTGTGCGAACTGCCTGGCAAAGTTCTATACCACTAATTTGGGGCATTTCCACATCCAAAATCAACAAATTTGGTGCAGTAGATTGTAATACCTCCCAGAAACGTAGAGGATCGTCCAATCCGGTGATTCGCATTCCCCAAGGTTCTAACATTGGGCCTAGTGCTGCTAAAATAAGCGGATCATCATCAACTACTAATACATTTACT
Organism: Nostoc sp. UCD121; assembly: GCF_014222285.1. Lineage (GTDB taxonomy): Bacteria > Cyanobacteriota > Cyanobacteriia > Cyanobacteriales > Nostocaceae > Nostoc. Next base: position 12,115 of record NZ_JACKZS010000064.1, on the reverse strand, counting down.
TTTAAAGAACGGGTAAACTGTAAGATTTGTGAGGCAGTTTCCCAAACTTGATTTGCGGTGACAGGCTTGAGAAGAAAACCCCGCGCCCCAGACTGAGCCAAAGTTACACGATCCACTAATTGATCGGTAACAGCAAGCGCCAGAACAGGTATAGGAGGAGTGTGTGTTGCTAAGTCCAACATTAATGCTAAAGTTTCCTCTCGCTGCCCGATTTCATCTACATTTAGCACTACTAAATCTGGTGATGTCGTTTGCAAGAAGTTTTTTGCACCTTCTAACGTTGTTATTTGCTGCCAACGCATTCCCATAGAATATGCCACTTGTTGCAACTGTGAACCCAGTTGTAAATCAGGGTCAATCAGCAGTAACTTAGAGCTTATCTCTTCCTCAATCGAGGTAGCAGTTTTATCTACTAGCTTTTGTGCCATTAGGTTTAACAATTCGCCTAACTCTTGTATTAGCGATCGCAATTGGTCTTTTTGGGCTGGTAATAAATCTCCTTCTTTGGCTAAAATCTGTTCAATTTCCCGTGCTATTTGAGTTCCTGTTTCTTGCTCAAACATTCCCAAAACACCAGCTAGCTTGTGCGCTTCCCGTTCAGCCGAATTACGTAATTCTATAGTTAGTGTGCCGCTAGAGAGTTCTGCTGCTGCTTGTTGCAATACCTCCATTCGCTGTGTCATTAACCCCTGGTATTGACTCCACAACCCATTCATTGCTTGCTTAAACTGTTGTTCAACGGATGGAGATGTATCGGGTGTCGAAGACTTTTGAACTAGATTTTTTTGAGTTATTTCTTTTTTGCTATTTCCACTACTAGTAGTTTTTTGAGATTTTAAGCGATATCCCAAACCATAAACGTTTTCAATCCAGTCTATGGCTCCAACTACTTTCAACTTGTGTCGTAACCCCTTAATATGAGACTTCACAGTTTCCTCTTGGGGTGGATCGTCAAAAGTCCAGAGATGTTCGATAATATCTCCCCGACTAAAAACCCGTAATGGATTCCGCAATAATATTTCCAGCAGACTATATTCTTTAGGTGTTAAATCCAGAACTTGATTGTTGTATGTTACCTCGCAAATACTTGGATCTAAACGCAATGCTCCAACTTCTAGCACTGGAGGACGGGGAGTATCGCCGCGACGTAGCAAAGCGCGTACCCTTGCTTGCAGTTCTCTCAAATTTAAAGGTTTAATTAGATAATCATCTGCACCAGCATCGAGTCCACGAATGCGATCGCTAGTTTCATCTTTTGCTGTGATCAATAAAATAGGAGTGGAACAGCCACTAGAACGTAAGCGCTGGCATAAAGTAATACCATCCAGTTTCGGCAGTACCACATCTGTTAATATCAGGTCGTAGTTCGTAGCTTGGGCATATTCCCAACCAATTTGTCCGTCTTCTGCTATTTCAACAGCATAGTGTTGTTGGGTAAGAGACTGCAACAAAACACTTGCTAAAACTTCGTCATCCTCGATCAGCAAGATTCTCATCGCAACACTACCTTTTTTTGCATATAGAAATCCTATTGGGACTTAAACAAAAATGTAGACCAAATTGGCTTTATAAGCAGTAAATACATGATGATGAACATCAAGCAATCGAAAAATTAACTTCAAGGACATTCTATTACCACAGGTTACAAACTGAAGCGATCGCAATTTCTGCAATGTGATGCAAAAAACGACATCCTTAATCAAGCAACAGGTTTTTTGCTGTACCCGCCGCGAGAATAATAGCTATGCTTGGTGTTTCAGTTTCTATATTGCTTATGGGTGAATATCATAACAGATAAGCACTATGTCGCTAGTCACAAATTAAAATTGTCTTGATAACTTTTATGAATTGGTTGATTACGATTTTTTAAAAAATTACTATCGCGGTTTCTCAGCACTGCTTGAATTTCTGCAATGATGGCGATCGCTATTTCTTCTGGTGTCTCTGCACCGATATCAATACCAACAGGACTATACAATCTATTTAATTGTTCACTAGTAGGAACTATCCCTTTGCGAGATAAATCTTGCAGCAATGTTTCTGTGCGATGCTTTGTTCCTAAAACGCCAATATAACGTGCCGGAGATGGTAGCATCATCTTTAAAATTTCTAGATCGTCAAGATAATTATGGGTCATCACTACAGCTATTGTTTGAACATCTATGAAAATCTGTTTATGTATAATGTCTCGATTGCTAAGGATCACCTCACAACCTAGAGGAAATCGCGCTCTAGTTGTTTCATTAGCTCGACAATCAACTACAGTAACATCCCAACCTAATGCTTGAGCAAACTTTGCTACGGGTACAGCGCCATAACCTGCACCAAATATTACTAAAGGTGTGGGTGGCTGAACGACTTCGATGAAAACTTCTATACTGCCTAAAGGTAACTGATAGTTGTTGACGCTTGACTTTTGATTAACAAAGGCCGCTTGAGCATCTGCACTCAGAGATTCAATTAAATTTGGATCTTTAATGTCGGTGACAATTTTACCATTTGGATAGAGCAGTAAGCGCGACCCAAGTTTTACATCTACCTCGCCTTCAAAAGCAAAGACTGTAGCAATAATACCCAAATGTTTTTTATGAAAGCACTCTTGTGTAAAAGCGATCGCATTGGGTATGCTTTTTCTCTCAAGCCGTTCGATGAGAACTTGTACTACCCCATTGCACCCCAAACCAAAACCCCAAAGAATATCTTCCGAGGCGGTGCGATCGTAAGTAACAAGAATTGGTTTGCCGTCTGACATTCGTTGTTGAGTATACTCAAATACGTCATTCTCTAAGCAACCAGCGCTAATTGTTCCAATCATCTGACCTGTATTTGTCATAAACATTTTAGCACCAGGTCGGCGATAGGTTGAACCTTGAGTTTTAACTACAGTGGCAAGAAAAGTGATTTCACCACTTTCTTGACTGGATTCAAAGCCTTCTAAGATTGCTTGTAATTCATTCATTTGATTGCTTATTTTTCTATTTATAGTAGTTTTGAAGCTTGAGGATATGATAGTGACAATGAAAACTAATAAAGTTTAGTTAAAGCTATAATTCAATACACTTCATTTAAAGATAATCGTAGGTTGGCTTGAGGAACGAAACCCAACATTTTAGTAAGTCGGCACAATTAAAGTTAACTGGCGGAGACTGTCATTTGTCCTTTGTGATTTGTCCTTTGCACTTTGTCATTAATAAGGGTTTTAAGCCTATTTATGTTACTTACGAAACATAAATAGGCTTATTCTCATCGACTTACTTTCGGTAGTTTTTGGTCTTGTGGTTTTTTAATGATGAAATTTGGGATTTATGGAGTGCTGGTTGGAGTTGGGCTGCTAGTTGGAGTGCTAGTTGGGCTGCTATTTGAAGTTCCACCAGGATTAACAATGGAACGAACTTCTTCCAAGTGTTGTTGGAGGGTTGGTAGCGTTTGAGCCGCAAATGCTTTCACATCTGGATCTTGTCCCTGTTGAGCTTGAGTTTGAAATGCTGTGACATCCTTTTCATGAGCTTGAAGCATCTGATTCAGATATTGGCGATCGAAGTTAGTACCAGAAAGCCTAGATAAACTTTGCTTGATTTGCTGATTATTACTGCCGATACTAGTTGGCAGCGTGACACCTTTTTGAGCAGCCAACTGTTTGAGTTGCGCGTTGACCTGGGTATGATCTTGAACCATACGCTGTCCAAATTGTTTGACTACATTGCTCCTTCCACGTTGTGATGCAAGTTGTCCTAATTCGACTTCTGCTAAACCATCTTGAGCCGCTTCAGTGATAAATTGTCTGTCTGAAGAGCTAAGATTATTTTGCCCTGATGTAGTTGGTGAAACAGTTGGGGATGCAGTTGGGGAAGCAGTTGGAGATGGACTCTCAGTTGCTTGCACAGATCGAGCAGATGGAACTTCCGATGTATTTTGGTCACGGGGAGTAGTTGGTGTGCAACCAGTTGCGACAGACAAAGCGATCGCTGCTAAACCAGTAGAAAATATTTTGAAGTTGGACATAATCAACGCTTTCCTTAAATAAAAGTGTATTTTGAAACACAAAAGTGTCGCGATCGGATAGTTAGGTGCGATCGCTAATGTAATGACGAGTTCAAATCAGGAGCCAGACGACCGATTAATGTGAGCCGGATGCCGTTGGTGCAAATTGTGCAAACAGATTCAACATTTCCTGATTGAATGCGGGGATATCATCTGGTTGACGACTTGTTACCCAATTTCCATCTACTACAACTTCTTTATCCACCCAGTTACCGCCTGCGTTACGGATGTCATCTTGAATTGTGTAATAGCTGGTTAAAGTGCGTCCTTGCACCAAGTTGGCAGATATCAATTCCCAAGCTGCGTGGCAAATGACGGCGAATGGTTTGCCTGCTTGCTGTATTTGCTGTAAGAAAGATTGTACTTTTGGCCCCATTCTTAGCGTATCGGCATTGAGTGCGCCACCAGGTAACAACACTGCATCGTATTCGCTTGCTTCTGCTCGATCGAGAACCCGATCGACATTTACAGTTATGCCTTTATCATGATGCCGAAACGCTTGGATTTGTCCAGATTTGGTTGAGAGAATTTCAACCTGTGCGCCAGCTTCTTTGAGTGCTTTTACGGGTTCTGTAAGTTCAGCTTCTTCAAACCCATCGGTTGCTAATACTGCAACTCGTAAATTTGTTAATTTAGTCACGATTGTCTCCAGGTTGGCTTCAATAATTTGCAGTTATGATTCAACAGTTGCCTTTGCTTCTAACTCCAAAATTTTGATTAATGACAATGCCTTTTCTTGATTAAAAAACAGTTAAGCATAGTACTAATATTTACCCTAGATAAGCTGTATCCATTGCTGTAGTGTCGTTTTGCTCTATTCTCCAAGCAGAAGCAGTTTATTAAAAACTGCGTTTACCAATCTCTATAATTGCCTCCTACAAGCAATAACAGGAATAAGCCGAATAGTATCACGACAATTTGGCATAGAGAATCTAACTAAGGTGTGTTTTGGTACTTACTCCGTAAGACACATTCACAATGCAAGCCAATGCGTTCATAATGCAAGGCGATGAATTCATAATGCAAATCGATGCGTTTATAATGCAAGCCGATACATTCACAATGCAAAGCGATGTGTTGATAATGTAAGCCGATACATTCACAATGCAAACTGATGCGTTCATAATGTAAGTCAATACATTCACAATGCAATGTTATTGACGCATAATTGGACTGGCTGGGCCCGCTACGCGCTTTTGCGTCTATAAATTATTGTTCACCAAATATCTATTTAAATTTATCTTACTGATAGCTTTTAAGTTGTAATGGGTACGTTAAATGTAAGCAATACTATTTATACCTCTATGACTATCCAAGATACAACACGCCGTTTGCGTCCTCAAACCATTAGTCAAGATATTAGCTCATTCCACGGTTTGCAAACCGTCAGCACCTACAATACAACCCGTGTTGATGCCTCATCAGCAAAGTTACAAGAAGTTTATCAGGCGATGTTGAGAAATCAACAAGCCGAAACTGAGAAACTAGCTTTATACCGGGCTGCTGCTGATGCTGCCCGATTAGCAGAATGGGAATTTCATAATGCTGTATTAGCGATGAAAGAAGTCGTGCGCGGGCAATATGGCTCAGATAGCGATCAAGCCCAAGCAGTGGGATTGAAGAAAAAATCAGACCGCAAACGTCCTTCTCGTAAGAAGGCCGTTGCGATCGCGTAACCGCCTGATGAAGGGGAGGCAGGGGAGATAAGGAGATAAGGAGATAAGGAGATAAGGAGATAAGGAGACAAGGGGACAAGAAGTGAGAACTTGAAACAAGTCTTTCCCCTTGTCCCCAAATCCTCTTGCCCATGCCCAATGACAAATGACTACAACAATTTATCTAATGTAATTGGTAAATCACGAACGCGCTTACCTGTGGCATGATAAACAGCATTAGCGATCGCCGCAGCAGTGCCAGTAATGCCAATTTCCCCAATCCCCTTGACACCAAGCGGGTTGATATGTGGATCGTGTTCATCGACAAACAACACCTCAATATCAGGAACGTCTGCATTTACTGGTACGTGATACTCAGCTAAATCATGGTTGACAACGCGTCCTAAATTCGGGTCTATAATCGTATGTTCCATCAGTGCCATCCCGATACCGTAGACAATCCCACCAATGAGTTGACTGTTGGCCGTTTTGGCGTTGAGGATGCGTCCAACACCAAAGCTTCCCACCCAGCGCGTTACTCGCACTTCGCCGGAATCAGGGTTAACGCGGACTTCGGCAAATTGCGATCCAAATGCGTGCATTGAAAACTTATCTTCTGCGTCTGTAAGCTTGGCATCTCCACGCGCTTCGATCGTTTTCATTCCATGCCGTGCCAAGATTGCTTGATATGTTTCGCTTACAGATGATTTATTCTTTAAGAAAAAGCTGCCATTTTGGGCAATCACATCTTCAGCATTTGAACTATAAAGCGGTGATTTTTCATCGGCAAGTGCTAGTTTCAAAAGTTTACTGCGAGCTTCATTCCCCGCTAAATGTACAGCCGAACTCACACTAGCGGCGGTTTGCGAACCACCAGAAACGGGAGTTTGTGGCATCTTTGTATCGCCTAGTTCAAAGCGAACTTTCTCAAATGGTAAACCAAGTGCGTCAGCCGCAACCTGAGTCATTACAGTATAAGTTCCCGTACCAATATCTTGAGAACCACTTTGCACTACGGCTGTACCGTCTGCCATAATCTGAGCGATCGCAGATGCCGGAGAACGATTGGTAGGATAAGTTGCTGTTGCCATACCCCAGCCAATCAAATAATTGCCGTCTCGCATCGAACGGGGTTTAGGATTACGCTTTTGCCAGCCAAACTTTTCTGCTCCTATTTTGTAGCACTGGATCAGTGACTTGCTCGACCAAGGCAATCCTTTAGTAAGATCGCTATCAGCATGGTTACGCAGCCGCAGTTCTACCGGATCAATATCGAGTGCATAAGCCAGTTCGTCCATTGCTGATTCTAAAGCGAACGATCCAGGAGCTTCACCTGGGGCCCGCATATAGGTTGGTGTTCCTTGATCGAGCGGAACCAAACGGTGGCTAGTTTCGATATTTGGGGAAGTGTAAATCATCCGGGCGCTTTTAGCAACAGGTTCGATATATTCATCGAAGCTTGAAGTCTGAGAAATGCCAGTGTGTCGGAGTGCAGTTAATTTTCCGTCGCGGGTTGCACCCAAAGAAATCTGTTGAATTGTCTCTGGTCGAAAACCCACAGGCCCATACATTTGTGTCCGTCCCAGAACTAATTTGACTGGGCGATTAACGTGCCGGGCTGCGATCGCTGCTAGTGGTACGTGTGACCAAGCCGCCCCTTTGCAACCGAAGCCACCGCCAACAAAATAAGAGATAATGCGGACTTTCTCAGGCTCAATTCCTAATACCCCCGCAACTTTTTGTTGAGCCTGAAAGATTCCTTGAGTTGCGTCATACAGCAGCACTTGATCGCCTTGCCAAACTGCTGTTGTAGCATGAGGCTCCATCGGATTATGATTTTCCACTGGGGTGGTATAAGTCTGCTCGACGCGAACAGCAGCAGTCGCTAGCCCCTGGTTAACATTGCCGTAAGATGAATCTGGATCATCCCCTCTAGGGAGTTTAGTTTTAGGCAAGTATGCCTTAACGAGATTGTCCTCCATACTAATGCTTGGTTTCTCTTGTTCATAGCGGACTTGCACCAGTGAAGCAGCATACATGGCGCGTTCAAAGGTATCGGCAACAACGACACCAATGTGTTGACCGCTATAAAGCACAACGTTATCTTGGAGTACTTGCAGCTTGCGACCGCCGCCTTTTTCTCCATCAGCTTTGGCTGCGTTGAGGTGGGTAATTACTGCTAATACACCTGGTACTTGCTCTGCCGCCTTTGTATCGATTTGGGCAATTTTCCCTTTAGCGATCGCACTTTGAATTGTGACTCCATAAGTCATTTTTGCTATGGGAAACTCTGCCGCATAGCGTGCTTCACCCGTAACCTTTAAATGGCCATCAACTCGGTTGAGTGGTTTGCCGACAACTATATTTGCATCCCCTGCATTCATGCCATCCCTCCTACTGTTGTCAGCGCCTTAACAATGCTGCGTTTAGTCAGTTCAACCTTAAACCCGTTGTATTTTTGAGGTTTAGCTCCAGCGATCGCGGTATTTGCTGCTGCTTGAAATGTTGCTTCATTTGCTGGCTGATTCAAAAGCGCGTTTTCAGCATCGTAGGCACGCCAAGGCTTTGTTCCTACGCCACCCAAAGCAATGCGTGCCGAGCGAATGATGCCATTTTGAATATCTAGCGCCGCCGCCACCGATATGATTGCAAAGGCATAAGAGGCGCGATCGCGGACTTTCAAATAGTGCGATCGGCTTGCAAATGGTGAAGCAGGTAAGTCAACGGCAACAATTAACTCTCCGTGTTGTAAAACTGTTTCCCGTTCGGGTGTCTCGCCAGGGACAAGATGAAAATCTACAAGTGGAATACTCCGCTCTCCATTGGGCCCCCGTGTTTGTACAACCGCATCGAGTGCCACCATTGCCACTGCCATATCAGAAGGATGAGTGGCAATACAGCGATCGCTACCGCCGAGAATTGCGTGAATCCGGTTGTAACCCTCAATTGCCCCACAACCGGAACCGGGAACGCGCTTATTGCAAGGCATGGAAGTATCACGGAAGTAGTAGCAACGGGTACGTTGTAGCAGATTTCCGCCGACCGTTGCCATGTTTCGCAGTTGCGGTGATGCCCCAGACAACAACGCTTCAGACAGCACAGGGTAACGCTGCTGAATTGTCGGATCATAAGCAACATCGCTATTCCGCGCCATTGCTCCAATCCGCAGATTGTTACCTTGCATTTCTATCTTGCTTAGTGGCAATGGATTAATGTCAACCAACTCTCTTGGCGTTTCGACATTCAGCTTCATCAAATCGATTAAGTTAGTACCACCGGCAAGATATGAGATTTCTGCATCTGGAGCCACCAACGCCACAGCATTTTCCGCTTGTTCCGCTTTTTTATAGTTAAACGGCTGCATCTTTTTTTCCTTCTAAGACATCGCGGACAGCAGCCACGATATTTGGATAAGCACCGCAACGGCAGATATTACCGCTCATCAATTCCCGAATGTCGTCATCTGACTTAGCGTGTCCTTCGTTGACTAAACTCACCGCCGAACAAATTTGTCCCGGTGTGCAATAACCGCACTGAAATGCGTCGCGGGCAAGAAATGCGGCTTGCATCGGGTGCAGATTGTCTCCTTGCGCCAGACCTTCAATAGTTGTAATGGCAGCATCCGTGTGCATGATGGCAAAAGTCAGACAGGAGTTAATTCCCTGTCCATCAACCAGCACCGTACAAGCACCGCATTGACCGTGGTCACAACCTTTTTTACTGCCAGTTAGCCCTATGTATTCACGAAGTGCATCAAGTAAGGTGACACGCGGTTCAATTTGCAAACTATGTTCTGTTCCGTTCACCTGTAATGTTACTTTCATAGTTTCAGATATCGAACTTTTCAGTATGGGGGTAGTTCTTTTGATTGGAGTTTGTGCTAAGGTTTTCTCTGCAAAACTACTGATCGTAGCCGCTACTGTACTGACGAGCATAAATTGACCCAATCTGCGCCGTCTTAGGCGAAACTTCATTTTTTTACTCCATTCTGCTTTTGTTGAGTAATAATATTCAGTAATTTTTCTGGGTTAAATTCTGATAAAAACTATTTTTCCTTATAAATATTCACGTCAAAATAACATTGTTAACAGAATACAATTTCATCTTGTTCTCGTCTCTCTATCAGAAGATTTATGTCATAAGTATCATTCATAGTTATCATCCTGTTCTGAAACTAACAATATTTTTATTTATTTGCTGTATCAATAATTGGAGGTTAGGGTTGAGTAAAGCATTACTGCTTAATCTCTGACATCCGAAATCGTGCTTTGCTCAAAGAAGAATTCGGGGAATGTGCGTAAATCCTAATATAAAATCGAAAAGTTGAAATTATGAACACCCAAATAACAACCCAACTACCAATTCCCCCACACTTTAATCACGATAAAGTAGGAGAGGTTTGGCGTGTACCTTACCAACAAATTGCCGCAGCATCTGAAGCTTGGGTAAAACAACATGACATCAAAGCAGCATCTTCAGACGCAAACCGTATTTGCCTATTGCTAATTGATGTTCAAAATACTTTTTGCATTCCCAACTTTGAATTATTCGTAGGTGGACAATCTGGGAATGAGGCGGTGAATGATAACATCAGATTGTGTGAGTTTATCTATCGCAACTTGGGAGTAATTACAAAAATTGTACCTACTCTAGATACCCATACAGCAACACAAATCTTCCATCCCATCTTTTGGGTGAATGCTGCCGGAGAACATCCTACTCCAGCAGCGACTAACATCACTTTAGCGGATATAGAACAAGGTGTTTGGAAGGTTAATCCAGCAGTTGCTGACAGTATTACTAATGGGGATTATGAATTATTAGAAAAACACGCTTATCATTACGTTAGAAAACTCAGCCAAGATGGTAAATACCCTCTTACAATTTGGCCTTATCATTCTATATTGGGCGGTATTGGTCATGCTTTAGTTTCATCGGTAGAGGAAGCAATATTTTTCCACAGTATTGCTCGTCAAAGCCAAACACAATTTGAAATTAAGGGTGAAAATCCTTTAACAGAAAACTATTCAATCTTACGTCCAGAGGTGTTGGAAGATTTTGAACAACGTCCACTTGGTCAAAAGAACACCCGTTTGATTAAGCAACTTTTAGAATTTGATACTGTTATTATTGGTGGTCAAGCTAAAAGTCATTGCGTCGCCTGGACAATTGATGATCTATTAACAGAAATTAAAGAGGTAGATGCTACCCTTGCTCAAAAAATTTATCTCTTAGAAGATTGCACTTCTCCCGTTGTTGTTCCAAATATTGTGGACTACACAGAACAGGCAGATGCAGCATTTGCAAGATTTGCAGAGGCAGGAATGCACATCATAAAATCTAGCGAATTTGGGAACTGGGCATAGGGAATTGAGAATTGGGAATTGGGCATTGGTTATTTCCCCCTTGCTTCCTCTGCTCCCCTGCTCCCTGCTCCCTACTTTCTCATTTCTTCAAATAACCCTTTGGATCTTGTGCTACCCAACCCAAAGATGAGGTAGAACGCACTTCAAAATGGAGATGCGGTTGAGTGGAAGTTGGTTTTCCACTAGTGCCTACTGTCCCTAGTAAGTCTCCTTTTTTTATTTGCTGACCGACAGTAACCTTGATGCTGTCAAGTTGGGCGTAGCGGCTTTGAAGCCCGCCACTGTGGTTAATGATGACCAACTTGCCATAAGAACCTTGGTCATTAGCAAAGGCTACGGTTCCAGGCGCGATCGCTAACACATTACTCCCAACTGGTGCTAATAAGTCAACACCACTATGAAAGAAAACTTCACCTGTCGCCGGATTAATTTGCCATCCATAAGCTAATCCTACATTTGCCACTTGTGCCAAGGGATATCCAGACAGGGATGCACGGTTTGGTGTACCTGCATCAGTAGGTAAAGGGGACTTAGTTACAACACCATTAGGCGACCAATTCACCCCCGGAACAAACACGATTCTGGGGTCTTGTTGGCAGCCATTCACCTCAAAAAGGCTATCAGCACGAACTTTGTATTGTGCTGCCACTTGTCGCCAAGTTTGACCGCGAGGTACTTCAACTACAATTCCATTGTAGGGAGGAATTTGAAGCACACTACCAACGGGTGCAAGTGCGCCATTCTGCAAAGCTGGATTCATACCGATAATAGTTGTAGGTATGAGATTGTAGCGCTGCGCTATACTCTCCAAAGTTTCGCCACGAACAACTTTATGGCGTTGGAAGCGAGATAGGGCTGGAATCGGGCAACCACCTACAGCAGCGTTAGCACTGTTCAAGTTTGGCAGTATGCTTACTAGGCCCAAGGCGCTAACTAGGCTACAGAGAAACAGTTGACGAAAGGGTAAAGTCATGTATACAGATCAAGAGCGCATTAACTTTAAATTTTAGATGGAGAGTGTGGGAAGTGGGGAGATCGAGCAGGGGGCAGGGG
>NZ_JACKZS010000609.1 GCF_014222285.1 Nostoc sp. UCD121 | reverse complement strand
ATGCTGGCTCGCGGCGAGCTGCAGACTATCGGTGCGACAACCCTCGACGAGTACCGTAAGTACATCGAGAAGGACGCCGCCCTGGAGCGTCGCTTCCAGCCGATCCAGGTAGACGAGCCCTCGATCCCCCTGGCCATCGAGATCCTTAAGGGTCTGCGCGACCGATACGAGGCCCACCACAAGATCACCATCACCGACGAGGCGATCACCTCCGCGGCGAATCTTGCGTCCCGTTACATCCAAGAC